>NZ_CP012915.1:1402500-1525000 GCF_001315015.1 Azospirillum brasilense
GATAGGCGATCTTCGGCATCTCCGACGCCTTCTTCAGCGTCTCGTGGTCGCCGTGCCGGTGGTGCAGCGTCCAGGGCGACTTGCCCTTGGTCGCCGTCTCGTAGGCCGCGTTGGCCAGCCCCGCCCACAGGCCCTTCTGGAAGCCGGGGCGGATGTTGCGCACCGCGTGAAGCTCCGACCACACCCAGGACGCCTTCAGCTTCTCCGGATAGGCCGTCGCCTCGCGCGCCGGCGCCTCGGCGGACAGCAGCTCGTGCACCGCTTCGGCCGCCAGCATGCCCGACTTCATCGCGGTGTGGTTGCCCTTGATCTTGGGCACGTTGAGGAAGCCCGCCGCGTCGCCGACGATCACCCCGCCGGGGAAGGTCAGCTTGGGGATCGACTGGAAGCCGCCCTCCGACAGGGCGCGCGCGCCGTAGGCGATGCGCCGGCCGCCCTCGAAGGTCGGGCGGATCGCCGGGTGGGTCTTGTAGCGCTGGAACTCCTCGAACGGCGACAGGTGCGGGTTCTCGTAATCGAGCCCGACCACGAAGCCGACCGACACCAAGTTGCCCTCCATGTGGTAGAGCCAGGAGCCGCCGTAGGTCTTGGGGTCCATCGGCCAGCCGATGGTATGGACGATCAGGCCGGGCTGGGACTTCTCGGGCGCAACCTCCCACAGCTCCTTGATGCCGATGCCGTAGGTCTGCGGGTCGGCGTCGCGGCGCAGGTCGAAGCGCTCGAACAGCGTCTTGGTCAGCGAGCCGCGGCAGCCCTCGGCGAAGATGGTCTGCTTGGCGTGCAGTTCCATGCCCGGCGTGTAGTTGGCGGTCTTCTCGCCGTCCTTGCCGATGCCCATGTCGCCGGTGGCCACACCCTTGACCGCCCCCGTGTCGTCGTAGAGCACCTCCGCCGCGGCGAAGCCGGGATAGATCTCCACCCCCAGCTCCTCGGCCTGCCCGGCCATCCAGCGGGCGAGGTTGCCGAGGCTGATGATGTAGTTGCCGTGATTGTGCATCTGCGGCGGGGCGAAGGGCGACTTCAGCGCCTTGGTCTCGGTGAGGAAGAGGAAGCGGTCCTCGCGGGCCGGGGTGGTCAGCGGCGCGCCCTTCTCCTTCCAATCGGGGATCAGCTCGTCGAGCGCGTGCGGCTCGAACACCGCGCCGGAGAGCAGGTGGGCGCCGACCTCCGAACCCTTCTCGACGACGCAGACCGACAGTTCCTGCCCCGCCTCGTTGGCGAGCTGTTTCAGGCGGATGGCCGCGCTCAGGCCCGACGGGCCGGCTCCGACGACAAGGACGTCGTACTCCATCACCTCGCGCGGATCGCGATCCATGGTCCCCATGCCTCCCGCTTGATTGAAGCGCCGGGGCCATTTCCGCAGGGTCCGGCGGCTTTCGGAACGGCGTATGCCTTTCGCACCCGCCAAAAAGGATATCTAAGCCCATGTAAGACCACAGGAGCCGTGGTAAGGTCAAACGATGATTGACCAATCCGACATCCTCGCCGCCCTGCGCTGGCACGTCGACATCGGGTGCGACGAAGCCATCGGGGACGAGCCCCTGGACTGGGCGACGCTGGCCGCCCGGCCGGCGGTGACGCGTGCGCCGGCCGGCGCGTCGGCGCTGCCGCCCGCCGCGGCGCGCCCCGCCCCGGCGCCGGTGTCGCGGTCGGCTTTCGGGGGTCCCTCCGGCGCGTCGATGTTCGGCGCGGCGATCGGGTCGGACCTGCCGCTGGGCGCCAGCGAGGCCGGGGCAAGCGCCCGCGCCCGCGCCGCCGAGGCGCGCAGCCTGGAGGAACTGGAGGCGGCGCTGCGCGCCTTCGACGGTTGCCCGCTGAAGGCGACGGCGATGAACACCGTGTTCGCCGACGGCAACCCCGCCGCGGACATCATGCTGATCGGCGAGGCGCCGGGCGAGGACGAGGACCGGCAGGGCAAGCCCTTCGTCGGGGTCAGCGGCAAGCTGCTCGACCGCATGCTGGCCCAGGTGGGACTCGACCGCAGCACGGTCTACATCAGCAACATCCTGCCCTGGCGTCCGCCCGGCAACCGCTCGCCGACCCAGGCGGAGATCGCCGCCTGCCTGCCCTTCCTGGAACGGCACGTCGAGCTGATCGGCCCGAAGGTGCTGGTGCCGCTGGGCGGCACCTCCGCCAAGACCTTGCTCAACCGGGCGGAGGGCATCACCCGCCTGCGCGGCCGCTGGTTCGACTACGCCTCCCCCGGCCTGTCCGGCCCGGTGCCGGTCCTGCCGATGCTTCACCCGGCCTATCTTCTGCGCAACCCGATCGCCAAACGCGAGGCGTGGCGCGACCTGCTGACCCTGCGCCAGCGTTATCCGGGCTGAGTCACCGCAAGAGTCGTTTTGCCCCACAGCGATGGTTAACGCCATCGATTCTCTAAAATGTCCCGCTTATTGCGTTTATTCTTACGCGGTCGTTCGAACATTCGATATCCATAGACATTTCAAACATTGCCCAAGTACTTCGAAAGATCGGATTGGTTTACCAAGTCACCGCTATGCCGTTATGCCAATCAGCACAGAAAGCCCCATGACCTTACGCCAAATGGGTCTTCCCACCGGGCTAGGGCCATTTTTCCACCCCCACTAAGTTGCTGAAAACCCTTACGAACAGATCACCTTGACCGCTGTTGGGGAATCATCTTCTTGCGATTCCCGTCCACTGCGGTTATTCGAATACCATGTTCCGGATATTGTGCAGCGCAGCAAACACCGTCTCGCTGCGGCGGAAGGTCCTGGGAATGGCGGGGGTGGCGCTGGCGCTGTGCGCGGCACCCGACCCGACGGGCGGTTATCGCCCAGCCCAGGCCGGCCTTGTGATTCACGCGCCGGATGGACGCCCCGTCGTCCCGCCGGGATTCGATCGTGCCGAGAAGAACCTGCTTCTGGCGACGGACGCCGACGCGCGCGCCGTCCAGTTGACGGAAGAGGACGCCCGCCATTACCGGCGCATCTTCACGCTCCAGGAACGGGGCGAGTGGGAAGGCGCCGACTGGGAAATCCGCCTGCTGCGCGACCGCCGCCTGATGGGCCATGTGCTGCGCCAGCGCTATCTGCACCCTGACCGCAAGGCCAGCTACGACGAGTTGGCCGGCTGGCTCCAGCGTTACGGCGACCTGCCGGGGGCCGAACGCATCCACGCCCTGGCCCAGCGCCGCGCCCCCGCCGGCCAGCAGCGCGCTTTGAAGCCTCCGCGCGGCAGCGATGGGGAGCGGCTGACCGGATCGCTGGAGCGGCTGGGCGGCCTGCGCCCCGAACCGCTGCCGGAAGCCGTCTCCGACGAGGACCAGTCCGACCCGGACAAGAGCGCCGAGGCTTCCGAGGACAAGACCAAGCTCACCGTCGCCCCGCGCAGCCGCACCGCCAGCCGCACCACCCACACCACCCCGTCCCGCGTGACGGAGCTGCTGCGCGCCGGCAAACCGGGCGCGGCGCTCGCCCTGCTCAACCAGGACGACTTTGGGCGCAGCCTCGACCCGGTGCAGTACGATCAGGCGCGGGCGCGCATCGCCGCCTCGCTCTATTATTCCGGCGACGTGGCGCAGGCGCTGTCGCTGGCCTCGGCCAGCGCCGCCCGCTCCGGCCCGGCGCTGACGGAGGCGCATTGGATCGCCGGCCTCGCCGCCTGGCGGCTGAAGCAGTACGACCGCGCCGCCCGCCACTTCACCAATCTGGCCGAGGCTGGACCGCGATCGCCCTGGCTGGCCTCCGCCGCTGATTTCTGGGCCGCCCGCGCTCACGCCCGCCGGGGCCGCGAGGAGCAGGCCCGCGCCCATCTGGCCGCCGCGGCGCGCTACCCGCACACCTTTTATGGGCTTCTCGCCCACCGCAAGCTGGGCGGCTCGGGCGACCTGAACTGGCGCACGCCGGAGCTGACCGGGGACCATCTGAAGGCGCTGTCCGCCCTGCCCGGCGGCACCCGCGCCATCGCCCTGATCCAGGCCGGCCAGCGCGAGGCGGCGGAGCTGGAACTGCGCCGCATCCACCCGCGCGGCGACACGCTGGCCGAACAGGCGCTGGTCGCGCTGGCCGATCGCGCGGAACTGCCGGGGCTGGCGCTCCAGGTCGGCAACGCGGTGGCCGGCCCGGACGGCGCGCCCTACACGGCGGCCCTCTACCCGGTGCCGCATTGGAAGCCCCGCGACGGCTTCGCCGTGGACCGCGCGCTGGTCTTCGCGGTGATGCGGCAGGAATCGCGCTTCGACCCGAAGCTGGTCAGCTCCGCCGGGGCCACCGGCCTGATGCAGATCATGCCCGCCACCGCCCAGCACGTGCAGGAGCGCAACGCCGACATCGGTCAGGCCGACGCCGCCCGCACCGGCCTGTTCGATCCCTCCACCAACATGGAGCTTGGGCAGCGCTACATGGCGGAGCTTCTGAACAGCCAGGACATCGGCAACAACCTGTTCCTGCTGGCCGCCGCCTACAACGCCGGCCCCGGCACGCTGGCTCGCTGGCGCCGGGAGCTGTCGGACATCGGCAACGATCCGCTTCTCTTCATCGAGAGCCTGCCCTACGCCGAGACGCGGAACTACGTCGAAAAGGTCGTCGCCAACTTCTGGATCTACCGTCTGCGGCTGGGGCAGGAAATCGAATCGCTGGACGCCGTTGCGGCGGGCGGCTGGCCGGTCTATATGCCGGTGGATGTCTTCCCGGCGGCCCGGTCCACCCAGGTCGCGCAACACGCCGAATCCGCCGATGCCGAAAATTGACGAATCCCGTCCGTTCCTGCCCGTCAACATCGCCGTCATGACCGTGTCCGACACGCGCACGCTGGCCGACGACCGCTCGGGCGACGCGCTGGTGGAACGGTTGGCCGGCGCCGGCCACCGGCTGGGCGCCCGCGCCATCGTGAAGGACGACGTCGCCGCCATCCGCGCCCAGGTCCAGGCCTGGATCGCCGATCCGGAGATCGACGTGGTGCTGACCACCGGCGGCACCGGCGTGACCGGCCGCGACGTCACGCCGGAAGCGGTCGAGACCCTGTTCGACAAGGCGATCCCCGGCTTCGGGGAGCTGTTTCGCCAGCTCAGCTACGCCAAGGTCGGCACCTCGACGATCCAGAGCCGCGCGACCGGCGGGGTCGCCAACGGCACCTACATCTTTGCCCTGCCGGGTTCGCCCAGCGCCTGCCGCGACGCCTGGGACGACATCCTCGTCTTCCAGCTCGACAACCGGCACCGCCCCTGCAACCTCGTCGAACTGATGCCGCGCCTGCGCGAGCATCAGGTGTGACCGGCACCTCAGGTTCGACCGGCACCGCCGGCCTGCACAGCGCCCTGACGCGGCTGCCGGCCTTCGCCGGTTTGCCGCAAGGCGCGCTGGAGCCGATGCCGCGCCGGGGCGTGGCGCACGACCATGTGAGGCTGTCGGGAAAGGGCTTGGTTGCCCGCGTCCCGCGCTGGAGCCAGCTCGGGCTCGACCCCTTCGCCAATCTGGAGCAGCAGGCTACCGCCTTCCGCCGCGCCGCTTCCGGCGGCCACACACCGGAGCTGGCCACTGTCCTGCCGCCGGGGCCGGAGCTGCCCATGGGCGCGCTGGTGGTGACGGAAATCGTCGGGCGCCCGCCGCGCCTGCCGGGCGACATGCCGGCCATCGCGCGGGCGCTCGCCGCCCTCCACGCCCTGCCCCTGCCGCCGGACGGCGAGCGTGCCCCCCTGCCCGCCCCCGCCGACCCGGTGGCGGCGACCCTGGCCCAGGTGGAGCGGCAGGCGGTGTGGTTCGAGCGGGCCGGGCTGGCGCCGGAGGCCTTGGCGCTGCTTGGAAAGGAACTGGAGGCCGCCCGCGTTTTCCGCTGCGCGGCGCCGATTCCCATCACGATGGTCGGCAGCGACGTCCACCCCGGCAACTTCCTGATCGACGACGCCGGCAAAGCGTGGTTCACCGATCTGGAGAAGGCCCAGTACGGCCACCCGGCCATCGACCTCGCCCACGCCAGCCTCTACACCTCCACCATGTGGGAGCGGGAGGTCGCGGCGGTGCTGGCGCCGGACGAGGTCAGGGCGTTCCACAGAGCCTGGGAGGAGGCGGTGCCGCCCGCGCTGGCCGAGGCGGCGCGCCCGTGGCGCCGGCCCTTGCGCCGGCTGACCTGGCTGCGCACCTTGTCCTGGATGGCCCGCTGGCGGGTGGAGGGCGCCGCCCTGTCCCCGGACATGCCGGAGTCTCTGGCGGCCCACATGGACGCCCACGCGGTCGACGTCCTGCGTCCGGAGATCATCCGGCAGGTCGCCGCCGAATGGCGTTGAGGGCGACGGGCGGCCGAGACATGCGATGGTTCGGGCCGCAGCGTGGTTAACCCTTGCCGGCGGTTGGTGTTAGACTGAGGAATCGAGTTTCAGGCTTTCCTGATCCGGACTCCGTAGGCGTGCAGGTGGACGCGGCATGATGACATTCCGATTTGGGCGGACCCGGTTGGGTCGGACGGCGCTCGGTGCCTTGCTCCTTTCCACGGCGGGTCTCCTGCCGGCCGGCAACGCCACTGCCGCGGCCCCGGCTGCGACGGAGCGTCCGTCGCTGACCTCGGCGACCGGCAGCTATCTGGCCGGGCGCTTCGCCCAGCGCCAGGACGATTGGGCCGCCGCCGCCCTGTTCATGGCGCACGCCCTGTCTGCCGACCCCGGCGACCTGACGCTGCTGCGCCGCACCTACCTGCTGAAGCTGGGCGAAGGGCAGTTCGACGCCGCCATAGACCTCGCCAAGCGGCTGCTGGAGCAGGACAACGACCCGCAGATGGCCATCGCCCTGCTGGCCTCCGACAATCTGGCCCGCGGCAAGCTGAAGGAAGCCAAGGCCATGGCCGCGCGCATGCCCAAGGAGGGCATGGCGAAGTACATCGGCCCGCTGATCGACGCCTGGCTGGCCGCCGCGGAGGGCAAGACCGACGCGGCGCTGAAGGCGCTGGAGCCGCTCTCCACCGCCAGCGGCTTCGCCGCCCTGCACGACCTGCACGCCGGTCTGCTGCTGGAACTGGGCGGGCGCAAAGACGCCGCCGCGGAGCGCTTCGCCCGCGTGCTCGACAAGGAGGCGCCGCTGCGCGTCATCCAGATCGTCGGCAGCTTCTACGAGCGCACCGGCCGCAAGGACGAGGCGCGCAAGCTCTACGAGTCCTTCCGCGCCGGCAATCCCGACAGCCTGATGGTCGAGCCGGCGCTGAAGGCGCTGGACGAGGGCAAGGCCGCCGCCCCGGTGGTGTCCGACGCCAAGCAGGGGCTGGCGGAGGCCCTGTTCGATCTGGGCAGCGCCATCCATCACGAGGGGGCGGAGGAAACCGCCCTGCTGTTCGGACGGATCGCCCTTCATCTGCGCCCCGACCTGTCCCTGGCGCGGCTGATGATCGGCGACATCATGGAGAACCGCGACCACCACGCCGACGCGCTGGTCGAGTTCCAGGCGCTGGAGAAGGACCCGGTGCTGGGCTGGACCGCCCGGCTGCGCGCCGCCGAGAGCCTCGCCCGTCTGGAGCGCACCGACGACGCCATCGCCGCCTTCTCCGCCCTGTCCGCCGAGCGTCCCGAGCGGACGGACGCGCTGATCCGGCTGGGCGACCTGTACCGTGTCGCCAAGCGCTACGGCGAGGCCGCCGACAGCTACAGCAAGGCGCTGGAGCGCATCGGCACGCCGGAGGAGCGGCATTGGGCGGTGCTCTATGCCCGCGCCATGTCCTATGACAAGGTGGACCGCTGGCCGGACGCCGAGCGCGACCTGCGGGCGGCGCTGGCACTGAAGCCGGACGAGGCCTTCCTGCTGAACTATCTGGGCTACAGCTACGTCGACCGCGGGCTGAACCTGGAGGAAGCCAAGAAGATGATCGAGAAGGCCGTCGCCCTGCGCCCCAAGGACGGCTACATCGTGGACAGTCTGGGCTGGGCGCTCTATCGCACCGGCGATTTCGAAGGGGCGGTGGAGAAGCTGGAGCGCGCGGTGGAGCTGAAGCCGACCGACGCCACCATCAACGACCATCTGGGCGACGCCTACTGGCGCGTCGGACGCCGCAACGAGGCCCGCTTCCAGTGGACCCGCGCGCTCCGCACCGCGGAGGAGGAGCCGCAGAAGGAGGACATCCGGGCTAAGCTGGATAAGGGTTTGGTCGACCCCAAGGCGGCCGAGGCCGCTCCGGCGAAGGTTCAGTAAGCGGCGCTTACATAGGGTCTGGCGCTCGCCGCATCCGTGCCGCATAAAGCCCTTTCCTCCCCATTCGGGAGGAAGGGCTTTTCGTTTCCGGGGACCCGACCATGAGTTCCATCGCCGAGGCCGCACCGGCCAAGCTGAACCTCTATCTGCATGTGGTGGGCCGCCGGGACGACGGCTATCACGAGTTGGACAGCCTCGTCGCCTTCGCCGACGTGGCGGACCGGGTGACGGTGCAGCCGGGCGTCGCGCGGATCGCGCTGCGCGGGGTGGACCTGCCGCCGGTCGGGCCGCGGCTGGCCATCTCCGGCCCCTTCGGCCCGGCCTTGATGGGAGAGAATCCGGCGAACAACCTGGTCATCCGAGCCGCCCACGCGCTGGCCGCCCGGCTGGGGCGCGAGGCCGACGCAATGATCGTGCTGGAGAAGGTTCTGCCCATCGCCTCCGGGATCGGCGGCGGCTCGGCGGACGCGGCGGCGACGCTGCGCGCCCTGGCCCGGCTGTGGGGCGTGCCGGTGACCGACCCGCGCTTCTATGAGATCGCGGCATCGCTGGGCGCCGACGTGCCGGTCTGCGTCGCCGGGCGGAGCTGCTATTTCGGCGGAGTGGGAGAGGTGCTGGAGGAGGCGCCGGCCCTGCCGGACACCTTTGCGGTTCTGGTCAACCCCGGCGTGCCGGTGCCGACCCCCGCCGTGTTCAAGGCCTGTAAAGGCATCTTCAAGAGTACCTTCTCAGCCCCGGCCCGCTTCACCGAAGCCCCCGCCGACGCCGCGGCGCTGGCCGTGCTGCTGAAGGAGCGGCGCAACGACCTGACCGAACCGGCGCTGACCGTCGCCCCGGTGATCGCCGACGTGCTGGTGGCGCTCGATAGCACGGACGGCTGCCTGCTGGCCCGCCTGTCGGGCAGCGGGGCGACCTGCTTTGGCCTTTATGCGGATGCGGAACAGGCCGACGCTGCCGCCCGGTCGATCCAGACGGCGCAGCCGCGCTGGTGGGCGAAGGCCGCGCGGCTCCTGCCGACCCCGGCGGACGCGCCGCCGCTGCCCAAGGGGCTGGCGGCACCGTCCGCGGTCACCACGGCCCCGGTGCCGCCGGTCCCCTTCCCGGACACCGGCGGCTGGGGCGTCGGCTGACCTTTATGCCGGCTTAGCAACCACCGCCACGGGTCATCGCGCCGCCCAGCATGGCGCCGCCCAGCGTGCCGGCGGCCGTCGCCGCCAGCTTGCCATCGCCACGCCCAAACTGCGAGCCGACCAATCCGCCGACCGCGGCGCCGCCCAGCACACCGATCAGGTCGCCGTCGAGCGGCCCGCATTCCACGACCTGTGGCGCGGCGCGCACGACGCGCGGGCGTTGCTGGACGATGACCGGCGGCGGTTCCTCGATGTAGACGGGGGCCGGGGCGTAATGCACGACCGGCGGCTCCTCATAGACCACGACCGGCGGGGGCCGGCGGACGATCACCACGCGCCCGTCGCCGTAGCCGCCGTCGATGTAGCCATGCTCGTAATAGCGGCCACGCTCATGGCGTTCACGTCCATGGCGTTCGCGCTCATGATGATGGCGCTCCTGCTTGGCACGCCAGCCATGGGCCGGAGCCCAATCCGGCGGATCGGCGAGGACCGGGGACACCCCCGCGCCCAAGGCCGCCACGCCAGCCAGCAGCGCGACGGCGAGGGGTTTGGGGGCGAAGCGGATGTGCGTCATGATGGCTCCAGGATACGTCTTACCCGGATGAACATCCGGGGCTGGAGTCTTCATCCATCCGACAACCGGGAGGGGCGTGACATTTTTGGGGTGCGCGATCGGGGTGTTCCTGCCCGGCTCCTCCCCCTTCCTCCAGGTCTCGCAGGATCGGGCAGTCCGGCCGCTCGTCGCCGTGGCAGGCGTGCGCCAGATGCGTCAGCGTGTCGCTCATCGCGCGCAGTTCGGCAATCTTGGCCTCCAGCTCCGCCACATGGTCGAGCGCCACGCGCTTCACCTCGGCGCTGGAACGGCTGCGGTCCTGCCACAGCCCGACCAGGATCTGGATGCGCTCGATGCTGAAGCCCAGCGTCCGCGCCCGCTTGACGAAGCGCAAAACATTCACGTCGCTGGACGAATAGACGCGATAGCCCGCCGCCGTCCGCCCGGCCTCGGGGATCAGGCCGATGGACTCGTAGTAACGGATCAGCTTGGCGTTCACGCCGGACGCCTTCGCCGCGTCGCCGATGGTCATGCCGCCCACGCTCATGGCTTCCACCCCCGCAGCGACAGGGCGTTCAACACGACGCTGACCGAACTCAGCGCCATCGCCGCCCCGGCCAGCACCGGGCTGAGCAGGCCCGACGCCGCCAGCGGGATGCCCACCAGATTGTAGATGAAGGCCCAGAACAGACCCTGGCAGATCTTGGAATAGGTCCGGCGCGACACGTCGATGGCGCCGGCGACCAGCGCCGGATCGCCGCGCATCAGCGTGACCCCGGCGGTGTGCATCGCCACGTCGGTGCCGGTCGCCATGGCGATGCCGACATCGGCGGCGGCCAGCGCCGGGGCGTCGTTGATGCCGTCGCCGACCATGCCGACGACCTTGCCCTCCGCCTTCAGCGCCGCCACCACGTCGGCCTTGCCGTCCGGAAGCACCTCCGCGAAGACGCGGTCGATACCCAAATCAGCGGCCACCGCGCGGGCGGCTCCTGCACTGTCGCCGGTGACCATCACCGTTTCCACCCCTTGCGCCTTCAGGGAGCGGACGGCGGCGCGGGCGCTTTCCTTCACCGTGTCGCCAAAGGCGACGAGGCCCAGAACGCGCCGCTCCGGGGCCGTTTCGGCCAGCCAGGACACGGTGCGCCCGCCGGATTCCAGCGCCGCCGCCCGTGTCTCCAGCGCCGCGTCGGACAGGCCGCTTTCCACGATCAGCCGTTTGCTGCCCAGCAGAAGGGCGCGCGCCTCCACGGTCGCCGCTACGCCGCGCCCGGCCAACGCCTTGAAGCCCTCCGGTGCAGCGGCAGCCACGCCCCGTTCCGCCGCACGGTCGCGGACGGCGCGGGCGAGCGGATGCTCGCTGCCGGCTTGGAGCGCCGCCGCCAACCGCAAAACTTCCGCCTCTTCGAAGCCATCCGCGGCGACCAGATCGGTGACGCGGGGCTTGCCCTCGGTCAGTGTGCCGGTCTTGTCGAAGGCGACGGCGGTGATGGCGTGGGCGTGCTCCAGCGCCTCCGCGTCCTTGATGAGGATGCCGTGGCGGGCCGCCGCTCCGGTGCCGACCATGATGGCGGTCGGCGTGGCGAGGCCCAGCGCGCAGGGGCAGGCGATGACCAGGACCGACACCGCCGTGATGATCGCCGTCTCCGCATTGCCCGTGCCGATCCACCAGCCGGCCAGCGTCACCGCGGCGATGCCCAGCACCACCGGCACGAAGACCGCGGCCACCTTGTCGACCAGCCGCTGGATCGGCGCCTTGGACGCCTGCGCCCCCTCGACCATGCGGACGATCTTGGCGAGCATCGTCTCGGCGCCCACCGCCACCGTCTCGACCAGCAGCAGCCCGTCCACGTTGATCGACCCGCCGGTGACGCGCGAACCCGGCGCCTTCTCCACCGGCAGGCTCTCGCCGGTCAGCATGGATTCGTCGACGCTGCCCACCCCCTCCGCCACGCGCCCATCCACGGGAATGCGCTCGCCGGGGCGGACCGCCACGCGGTCACCGACGCGCACCTGGGCGATGGGCAGGTCCACCTCAACGCCGTCGCGGCGGACGCGGGCGGTGTCGGGGCGAAGCTGCATCAGCGCGCGGATCGCCGCCGCCGTCCGGCCCTTGGCGCGGGCCTCCAACCACTTGCCGAGCAGCACGAAGGTGATAAGGACCGCCGACGCCTCGAAATAGAGGTGCGGCGTGTGGCCCGGATGCGCCGTCAGCATCATGTAGACGCTGAGCCCCCAGGCTGCCGAGGTGCCGAGCGCCACCAGCAGATCCATGTTGCCGGACCCGGCGCGCGCCGCCATGAAACCGGCCCGGTAGAAGCGCCAACCCAGCCAGAACTGCACCGGGGTCGCCAGCAGGAACTGCGCCCAGGGCGGCAGCATCAGATTCAGCCCCAGCAGATCCCCCGCCATGCCGAGGACCAGCGGCGCCGACAGCGCGGCGGCGATCAGCACATGGTGGAGGTCCCGCCGGTTGCGGTCCTGCGCCGGGTCTTCCGCCGCCACGGCGGAGTCTGTCTCGGCAACGGGGGCGGCGGTGAAGCCGGTCATCTCCACGGCTTCGGCCAGCCGAGCGGCGTCCACCGTTCCGGCATAGGCGGTGACGTGCGCCCGTTCCGTCGCGAGGTTCACCGCGGCCGACTCCACCCCCGGCACGCGGAGCAGCGCCTTCTCGACGCGCGCGACGCAGGAGGCGCAGGTCATGCCGCCGACCGTCAGGTCGAAGTCCTGTCTCTGCGGTTCGAAGCCGACGTTTTCGATGGCCTCCGCCACCGCCCGCGGATCGGGTTCGCCCGCGAAGGCGACCCGCGCCCGTTCGGTGGCGAGGTTGACCGACACGCCGGTGACGCCCGGCAGGCGCGACAGCGCCTTTTCCACGCGCCCCACGCAGGAGGCGCAGGTCATGCCGGAAATGCCGATGTCGAGGTCGGTGGTGGCGGACATGATCGTCCTTTCTTCGTCGTCAACCGGCACCCCAGATAAGGCTTCCAATGACTGGAAGGTCAAGGGTGCCGAAAACCGTTACGCGACCGGCAGCCCTTCGGCCTCGAAGCCGGCCTTGTCGAGCGCCGTCCGCAAGGCGTCGGCGCTGGGCGCACCGCCGACGCGGACGTCCTTCGACTCCAGGTCGATCTGCACATCCTCGACCCCGGCGACGGTGCCGAGAGCGCGGCGGACGGAGGCAGCACAGCCGCCGCAGGTCATGCCGGGAACCTTGAACGCAATCATGACGAACTCCTTCCCAGAAGGTGGTGTTGCCGTCAGCTTCCGCCTTCCAGCGATTGGAAGGTCAAGAGGAAATTCGCAACCCGGTCACTGCCGTGGTACCGCCGGAACCAACCGCTCTGCCCGCGCATTCATGGGCCATGGACATCACCCGCCAGCGCAGCTTTCTCCATGACGAAGCTCAATTCGCCCGCGCTTTGGCCCGCGCATCGGCGGGGGCGATCATTTTCGCCCTGCCGCTGCTGATGACCATGGAGATGTGGGAGCTGGGCTTCTACATGGACCGCTTCCGGCTGGCCCTGTTCATCCTGGTGACGCTGCCGGTGCTGTTCGGCCTGTCCTACTTCGCCGGATTCGAGGAGACCTTCTGCTGGCAGGACGACCTGATCGACGCACTGTCCGCCTTCGCCGTCGGCTTCCTGATGTCGGCGGCGTTGCTGACCGTCTTCGCCATCGTGCGTCTGGACCAGCCGTTGCCGGAGATCATCGGCAAGATCGCGCTCCAGTCCGTGCCGGCCAGCATCGGCGCCATGCTGGCGCGCAAGCAGCTCGGCCAGCAGGACGACCGCGACAAGGAGCGGCGCATCCGCTCCAGCTATCCGGGGGAACTGTTCCTGATGGGAGCGGGGGCGCTGTTCGTCGGCTTCAACGTCGCCCCGACCGAGGAGATGATCCTGATCTCCTACAAGATGTCGCCCTGGCACGCGGTGGCGCTGGCGGTGCTGTCGCTGGGGCTGCTGCACATCTTCGTCTACACGGTCGGCTTCGCCGGGCAGGAGAGCGCCGGGGACGACGGGTTCCTGTCCGTCTTCCTGCGCTTCTCGGTCGCCGGCTACGGCATCGCCCTGCTCATCAGCCTCTATCTGCTGTGGACCTTCGAGCGGATCGCCGGCCTGTCGATGATGGAGCTGGTGACCGCCACGGTGGTGCTGGGCTTCCCCAGCGCGCTGGGCGCCGCCACCGCCCGCCTGATCGTGTGACGAGAGGGACGCCGATGGCCGACATCCGCGAAAACGACATCGCCTCCGGGAGCGCCTCCAGGGACGAGGACGGCAGCGCGTCGGTCTCCCGGCTGGCCTGGATCTCGTCGGGGCTGGGGCTGCTGCTGTTCCTGGGATCGGTCGGGGTGCTGGGTTACGAGGGCATCACCCGCGGCAACGGCCCGCCGGTGATCACCGCCACGGTGGAGGCGGTGGTTCCCGCCGGCCCGCGCTGGCTCGCCCACATCCTGGTCACCAACGACGGCGGCAAGACCGGCGCGAAGGTCCAGGTGGAGGGCCAACTGATGGGGGGCGACGAAGCTCTGGAAACGTCCGTGGCCGAATTCGACTATGTGCCCGCCGGCTCCGAACAGAAGGGTGGCCTGTTCTTCGACCGCGACCCGCGGGCACACGATCTGCGCCTGCGCGTGCTGGGCTACGTGGAGCCCTGAACCAAGCGGGTCCCGGCCTGTTGTCCTGGCACCGGAAACAGAGGACACCGAGATCCCGCGATGACCCGCCTGACCATCGACGAGGCGCAGCAGCGCATCCGCCTTTTCCTGACCGGCGACATGGTGGAGGCGCTGCGCGCCGTGGACTATGAATCCCCGCCGCTGGCCGACCGGCCGTCCGGCCTGACGTTGGAGGCGGCACGGCGGGCCGCGGTGCGCTTCAGCCATGTCGAGGGGGCGTCCGACTGCCTGTACCGCGTGGACGCCTTCGACGAATCGCTGGTGATGCGGCTGCAACTGAACGTCCGCCGCTTCGTGGCGATCTATCAGATTCCGGTCGCCGATCCGGTGGCCAGCGCCACCATCTCCCCGCATTTCGAACGCTGGGCCATCGGCGCCGGCCACGCCGGCTGGACCATCGGCTGGCGCGACGGCACCGACCCCTGGCAACCCGACCGGCGCGCGGTGGAGACCTACTGCTACGCCATGCTGCCCGATGACTTCCTCGACAACCCGCTGGAGCAGCTCTACTGGCGCACGGACCTCGTGCAGATGACCCGCGCCTTCATGCTGGAGGCCCGCCGCATGGGCATCCGCCTCGCTGCGCCAGAGGGGATGTGAAGACCCCCACCCCAGTGGGGCAGGGGCCTTCCGCTCGTCAGGCCAGATCGAACAGCAGCACCTCGGCGCTGACCACGCCGTCCAGCGTCAGGGAGTCCTCCTTGCTGATCGCGGCGCCGTCGCCTTCCTTCAGGATCTCACCGTTCAGCCGGACCTGACCGCGGGCGACCTGCACCCAGGCGTGGCGGCCCGGACGCAGCTCGTGGGTCACGCTGTCGCCCTCGTCCAGAAGCGTGGCGTAGAGGTCCACGTCCTGATGGATGACCACGCTGCCGTCGCGCCCGTCCTGGGAACCGACGAGGCGCAGGCGGCCCTGCTTCTCCTCCCGCTCGAAGGCCTTCTGCTCATAGCCGGGGACCATCCCCTCCTCGTTGGGCAGGATCCAGATCTGCAGGAAGTGCACCGGGTCCTTCTTGGACGCGTTGTACTCGCTGTGCCGGATGCCCGACCCGGCGCTCATCCGCTGCACGTCGCCGGGGCGGATGACCGAGCTGGTGCCCAGCGTGTCCTTGTGCTCCAGCGCGCCGTCCAGCACATAGGACACGATCTCCATGTCGGCGTGCCCATGGGTGGGGAAGCCGGCGCCGGGGATCACGCGGTCGTCGTTGATGACGCGCAGCGCGCGGAAGCCCATGTGGGCCGGGTCGTAGTAGTGGCCGAACGAGAAGCTGTGCTTGCTGTTCAGCCAGCCCATGTTGACGGCGCCCCGTTCGTCGCGGTTGCGGATCGTGATCATCTCTGCTCCTCCTCGTCCTGTGCGAGGCCCTGTGGCCCCTCGTCTGGAGAGGAATGTGCTCCCGTTTCCGCAAAACAACAATTGCCGGAGTTGCGGCTTATCTGTTCCATGAGACGCAACAAACGGCTATGATGGCGGCTCCCCTCAACCAGCGTCGCCGACCACGATCATGCCCGCCATCATCCCTGATGTTTCGCCCCTCCTCCTCGCCATGGACCTGACCGGGATCTTCATCTTCGGGCTGACGGGAGGGACGCTGGCCGTGCGGCATCGTCTGGACATCTTCGGCGTGATGGTGCTGGCGCTGGTGACGGCGCTGGCCGGCGGCGTGCTGCGCGACCTGCTGATCGGGGCGATCCCGCCGGCCACCATGCAGGACGAGCGCTACCTGATCACGGCGCTGGCCTCGGGCCTGTTCGCCTTCTTCTTCCACCCCTTCATCAACCGTCTGGTCAAGCCGGTGATGGTGCTGGACGCCGCCGGTCTGGGCATCTTCGCGGTGGCCGGCTGCGGCAAGGCGCTGGCCTATGGGCTGGGGCCGCTGCCCGCGGTTCTGCTCGGCGTGCTGACCGCCTGCGGCGGCGGGCTGGTGCGCGACGTGCTGGTGGCCGAGGTGCCGCGCGTGCTGCGCGAGGAGATCTACGCGGTGGCCGCCCTGCTGGGGGCGGCGATCGTCATCGCCGGGGCCATGCTGGACCTGCCGAAGGCGCCGGTCGCCATCGCCGGGGCGGCGGCGGCCTTCCTGCTGCGGGTGGTCAGCGTGCTGCGCGGTTGGAGCGCGCCGCGCGCTCCCGGCTCATGACATTTGCGGTGAACAACCAAAGGCTTCCGCTGTTGGAATGGGCATGAGCGACACCGTGACCGACAACCCGGCCATGAGCCGGTTCGAACTGGACGTGAACGGCCAGACGGTCTTCGCGACCTACCGCCGCCGCGGCACCATCCTGCACATCCCCTATGTGGAGGCGCCACCGTCCCTGCGCGGCACCGGCGCCGCCGGGCGGCTGCTGGAGGGGGTGATGGCCATTGCCCGCGCCGAGGGGCTGACCATCGTCCCGATCTGCGGCTATGCCGCCAACTGGATGCACCGCCACCGCGAGCATCACGACCTGCTGGCGCGGTAAGCCTCACGACGGT
The DNA here is from genome assembly GCF_001315015.1 of Azospirillum brasilense. Lineage (NCBI taxonomy): Bacteria > Pseudomonadati > Pseudomonadota > Alphaproteobacteria > Rhodospirillales > Azospirillaceae > Azospirillum > Azospirillum brasilense. The sequence continues at coordinate 1,419,464 of NZ_CP012915.1, forward strand.
CCCGGCGGCCGATGCCCGTCGGTCGCCGCGAACACCTCCTTGGCCGCGAACAGCCCGTTGAGAGCGGCCGGGAAGCCCGCGTAGACCGCCATCTGCATGAGGACCTCGACGATCTCGTCGCGGGTCAGCCCGACGTTCAATCCGGCCTCGATGTGCACCTTGAGCTGGGGTGCCGCGTTCCCCATGGCGGCGAGCGCCGCGATGGTGGCGATCTCGCGGGAGCGCAGATCGAGTCCGGGCCGCGAATAGATGTCGCCGAAGGGAAATTCGAACACATAGGTCGCGAAGTCCGGCGCGATGTCGGCCAGCGCCGCCACCACCTTGTGGCCGGCCTCGCCGTCGATTTCGGCAAGCGCCCGTTGCCCGCGCTCAAGCCGGCTTTCTTCGACCCCGGATGCGATCTTGGACAGGTGCGTCATCGTCAGTCTTCCTCTGTTCCGTTTCGACGTAACCGTCGATCTTGGTATCGAGGACGAGAAGACAGGCGTTCAGCTCATCGACCCGGGCACGCACGCGCTCCCGGTGTTGCTCCAGCAACGCCCGCCGTTCCGCTTCGGTCCCGGCGCCCTCCTCGCGCAGCGCCGCGTAGCGGAGCATGTCGCGGATCGGCATGCCGGTCGTCTTCAGCCGGCCGAGAAACTCGATCCAGGTCAGGATCGAGGCGTCGTAATCGCGGTGGCGGGACTGGTTCCGGTCGGCGTAGGGCAGCAGCCCGATCCGCTCATAGTAGCGGATGGTGTGGGCCGTCAGTCCCGAGCGTTTCGCGAGGTCCCCGATCTTCATGCGCGTCTGCTTCTCATCACGATGCACAGGACGCTACGGGTTCGAGCGCGCTCTAAGTCAAGAGGGATTCGGTCACCGCGACCGCCAAGGCGTCACAGGCCGAGATAGGCCTGCTTGACCGCAGGGTCTGCCAGCAGCTCCTCGCCCGTGCCGGCCAGAACAACGCGCCCGTTCTCCAGCACATAGGCGCGTTGTGCCAACTTCAGCGAAGCGGCGACGTTCTGCTCCACCAGGATGATCGTCATGCCCTCGGCGGCCAGCGCGCGGATGGTGCGGAACAGCTCCTGCACCATGGTCGGGGAGAGGCCGAGCGACGGCTCATCGAACATGATCAGGTCGGGCTTGCCCATCAGGCAGCGCCCGATGGCCAGCATCTGCTGCTCGCCGCCCGACAGGGTGCCGGCGGCCTGCTCCAGCCGCTCCTTCAGGCGGGGGAAAAGGGTCAGCACGCGCTCGAACGTGTCCTTCGCCCCGGCGCGGGCGCGCGGGATGACGGCACCCATCTCCAGATTCTCGCGGATGCTGAGCGTCGGGAAGATCTGCCGCCCCTCCGCCACCTGCCCGATGCCGAGGTCGCAGACGACGTGGCTGGGCAGGCCGGCGATGTCCTTGCCGCGGAAGCGGATGGTGCCGCGGGCCGGCTTCAGGATGCCGGAGATGGTGCGGATCAGCGAGGTCTTGCCCGCCCCGTTGGCCCCGACGATGGCGGTCGTCGTGCCCTCCGCCACCGCGATGGACACGCCGTCGAGCGCCTGGGCGTCGCCGTAGAAGAGGTCGAGGTCGGATACGGTCAGCATGCGGGGTCTTGCGTCGTGGCGGCCTTGGGAGAAGGGCCGCCACCTTAGCGCAGGCGCCGCCGGAACCGAACGGCTTTTACTTCAGGAAAAACAGGACGCTCATCGCCAAGCCCACCCCAATGATGCCCGCGCGCAGGATGCGCGACGGTATCTTGCGCCCGACCCGCGCCCCGACATAGCCGCCGGCCACCGCCGCCACGGTCATCAGCGCGGCGTAGGACCACTCCACCGCCCCGCCGACCGCGTAGGCGGCGACCGCGATGGCGGTCAGCACGGCGGAGAACAGGTTCTTCAGCGCGTTCATGGCGTTCAGGTTGGTCATCCCGAACAGGCTCAACTGCGCCAGCAGCAGGATGCCGAGGCCGCCGTTGAAATAGCCGCCATAGACCGACACCGCGAACAGCGTGGCGAGCATCGCCCCCGTCCCGTGCAGCCCCACCGCCCGCAGCCGGGCCGCCAGCATGCCGCCGAAGGCGAACAGCGCGGTGGCAACCAGCAGCAGCCAGGGCACGATGCTGCGGAACACCGAATCCGGCGTGACCAGCAGCAGCGCCGCCCCGATCAGCCCGCCGGTCAGGCTGACCACCGACAGCGTGACCAGCCCGACCCCGCCCACCGGCTCCAGGTCGTGGCGGTAGCCGTAGACGCCGCTGGCGTAGCCGGGCAGCAAAGCCACCGTGCCGGTGGCGTTCGCCGCCACCGGTGGAACCCCGGCGTAGATCAGCGCGGGAAGGGTCAGGAAACTGCCGCCGCCGGCGACCGCGTTCATCGCCCCGGCCAGGAAGGCCGCGGCGAGCAGAAGAAGGGATGTCGTCACCATCGTTCGGGTCGTTGTCTTTTCTTGTTGTTTGTTTATCCCCTCGCCCCTCCGGGGCTCGGAGCCGCCGGCCAAAGGCCGGTTGAACGCCGAAGGCGATCAAAGGCGGAGAGGGGATGCGAGGCTTGCGAGCAACCGGGTTAGGGTGAGGGGGCGCCCGTAGGGCGTCCAAGCACTGCAATGAGGGAGCGTTGTCGGCCTGCGGCCGCCCCCTCATCCCATACCCTTCTCCCCAGAGGGGAGAAGGGCTCAACAACCTACTCCCTCCCCCTCAGCTCACGCCGGATGATCTTGCCCGTGGTCGTCATCGGCAGGCTGTCCACGAACTCCACCGCGCGGGGATACTCGTGGGCGGCCAGCCGCGTCTTCACATGGGCCTGGATCTCCGCCGCCAGTGCGTCGCTGGGGCGCACGCCGTCCTGGAGGACGATGAAGGCCTTCACGATCTCGGTGCGCAGAGGGTCGGGCACACCGACCACGGCGGCCATGCGGACGGCGGGGTGGCCGATCAGGCAATCCTCGATCTCGCCGGGGCCGATGCGGTAGCCGGCCGACGTGATGACGTCGTCGTCCCGCCCGACGAAGCGGATGTAGCCGTCGGCGTCCAGCTCGCCCTGGTCGCCGGTGACCAGCCAATCCCCGATGAACTTTGCCGCCGTCGCCTCCGGGTTGTTCCAGTATTGCAGAAACATCACCGGGTCCGGGCGGCGCACGGCGATCAGGCCGATCTCGCCGGGCGGCAGGCGCTTGCCCTGACCGTCGATCACCGCCACGTCGTGGCCTGGCGCCGGACGGCCCATGACGCCGGGCTTGGGCGGCATGACCGTGGCGCAGGAGGACACGATCATGTTGCACTCGGTCTGGCCGTAGAACTCGTTGATGGTAAGCCCAAAGGTCTGGCGGCCCCAGTCGAGAAGCTCCGCCCCCAGCGTCTCGCCGCCGCTGGCGACGGAGCGCATGCTGTAGGCCCAGCGCGTCTGCGGGTCCTTCACCGCGCGCATCATCTTCAGCGCGGTCGGCGGCAGGAAGGCGTTGCGCACCTGGAAATCGGCGATCAGGCGGAAGGCCTCCTCGGCGTCGAACTTCTCGAAGCGGTGGGAGACCACGGTCACGCCATGGTGCCAAGCGGGCATCAGCACGTCGAGCAGACCACCGATCCACGCCCAGTCCGCCGGGGTCCAGATGCGGTCACCCGGCTGCGGGAACAGGTCGTGGGAGATCTCCACCCCCGGCAGATGGCCGAGCAGCACCCGGTGCGCGTGCAGCGCCCCCTTCGGCTGGCCGGTGGTGCCGGAGGTGTAGATGATGACCGCCGGATCGTCCGCCGCCGTGTCCACCGGCGTGAAGTCCTCCGAGGCGGCATCGACCAGCGCGTGCCAGTCCAGTTCGCCCTCCCCGGCCTCGTCGATGCGCAGGACGAGTTTCAGCTCGGGCAGGCGATCGCGGATCTGGGCGATCTTGGCCGCGCCCAAGGCGTCGGTCACCACCGCCCGCGCCCCGCAATTGCCGAGCCGGTATTCGAGAGCCTCCACCCCGAACAGCGAGAAGAGGGGAACGGCGACGCCGCCCATCTTGTAGACGGCGACGTGGCTGACCGCGGTCTCCGGGGCCTGGGGCAGCAGAATGCCCACCCGGTCGCCGCGCGCCACCCCATGGGCGGCCAGCGCGTTGGCGAGCCGGTTCGACAGGCGGCGGATGTCGGCGAAGCTGTAGGTTTCCACCGCGCCATCGCGGCGCTTGTGGATCAGGGCGGTGCGGTCCGGGTCGCGCTCCGCCCACGTGTCGCAGACGTCCACGCCGATGTTGTAACGCTCCGGCACCGACCAGACGAAACGGTCGCGCAGGCCCTCGTAGCTGTCCGCTTCCGGCAGCATGCTTTTCCTCCCGACGGGTTCTTGCCGGCCGCTTGGACGCGGCCATTTGGGCTCATCATAGGGGCAACGACGGCGTTCCGTCACGCGGACGGAATAGTTTGCGGGGCTGCCATGTTGATGAACACAGGTTCCGTTCCGTGGGGTTCGAGATGAAGGCCAAGGGGTTCGTTGCGGTTGTGTTGTCCGTGGGCCTGCTGGCCGGCTGCGCCAGCCCCTATGGCTATGGGTATGGTGGTGGCGGATACGGGGCCAACTATGGCGGCGGCTACGCCCCCGGTTACGGCAACAAGGCGACGGCGGGCACCTTGCTCGGCGGCGTGGCCGGCGGCCTCGCCGGGTCGCGCTTCGGCGGGGGCACGGGCAAGCTGGTGGCGGTGGGCATCGGCACGCTGCTCGGCGCCGCGCTGGGCAACGCCGCCGGCCAGTCGATGGACCGCGCCGACCTGATGTACGCGCAGCAGGCGGCGGGGCAGGCCTACATGGCGCCCACCGGCGCGACCGTGCAGTGGAACAACCCGCAGACCGGCAACTGGGGCACCTACACCCCGACCCGCGACGGCACCGGCCCCTATGGCGAGCTGTGCCGGGAGTTCCAGACCAGCATCGTGGTCGGCGGGCAGCTCCAGCAGGGCTATGGCACCGCCTGCCGCCAAGCGGACGGAAGCTGGCGCATGGTGAGCTGACGCACCGCGCGCACGCCCTTCAACCAAGCGGGGAAATGCTCTAGACAGACGGGCATGGCGACGATCAAGGACGTGCTGGCCGCGGCGCTGGCCCATCATCAGGCCGGACGGCTGGCGCAGGCCGCCGCCGGCTATCAGGCCGTCCTCGACACCCTGCCCGACCATGCGGACGCGCTGCATCTGCTGGGCGTCGTCTATCTCCAGGCCGGGCATCCGCCGGAAGCCGAGCCGCGCATCCGCGCCGCCCTCCGCGCCGACGCGACCGTCGCCGACTATCACGACAATCTGGGCAGCGCGCTGCGCGCCCTGGACCGGACGGCGGAGGCGGCGGAGGCCCATCGCGCGGCGATCCGCCTGCGCCCGGCCTTCGCGCAGGCCCATTACAACCTGGGCAACGCGCTGGACCGGCTGGGCCAGCTGGAGGAGGCGGCGGACGCCTACCGGCAGGCCGCCGCGCTGCGCCCCGGCTACGCACGGGCGCGCTTCAACCTCGGCAACACGCTGACGGCGCTCGGCCGGCTGGGCGAGGCGGACGACGCCTTCCGCGCCGCGCTCGCCGACGATCCCGAATTCGGCGAGGCGCACGCCAACCGCGCCTCGCTGATGTTGCAACGCGGCCGGGCGGCAGAGGCCGAGCGGGCCTTGCGCCGCGCGCTGGCGCTGCGCCCCGACCACGCCACGGCGCTCGCCAACCTGTCCGCCGCCTTGCTGGCCCTCGACGCCCCCGCCGACGCCGAGCGGGCGGCCCGCCGCGCCGAATTCGCGCGCCCGGACTTCGCGGAAGCCGCGCTGCGCCGCGGCGACGCGCGGCAAAGGCGCAACCGTCTGGCCGAGGCCGCTTGTGCCTACGCCCGGGCCGCCGCCCTGTGTCCCGATCTGGCGGAGGCTTACGCGAACCTCGCGCTGGTGCGCCAGACGCAGGGCGAGCTGGACGCCGCCGAGGCTGGCTACCGCCGCGCCTTGGCGCTGCGGCCCGATCTGGCCGAGGTGCGCTCAAACCTCGCCTATCTGGAGCTGTTCCGGCCCGGCGTCACGCTGGCCCGCGTGCTGGAGGCGCATCGCGGCTGGGACGCCGTGCACGGCGCACCGCTGCGGTCCGAGTGGGCGCCGCGCTCCCCGGCGGTGAGACATGACGCCCGGCCACTGCGCGTCGGCATTCTGTCCGGCGACTTCCGCCGCCACCCGGCGGGGCAGTTCGCGGTGCGGGCGGTGGAGGCGCTTCCGGATTTCGGCGTCGAACTGACCCTCTACGCCAACCAGATGGAGGCGGACGACCTCACCGACCGCTTCCGCGCCGCGGCGGCGCGCTGGGTGCCGGTCGCCGACCGGACCGACGCTGAACTTGCAACATTGATCCGCAACGACCGGCTGGACGCGCTGATCGACCTCGCCGGGCACAACGCCCGCGGGCGGCTGGGCGTCTTCGCGCGCAAGCCGGCGCCGGTCCAGGTGGCGTGGTCCGGCTACATGGCGACCACCGGGCTCGCCGCCATGGACGCGCTGGTCGCCGACGCCCACCATGTGCCGGAGGGGGCGGAGCGCTTCTACAGCGAGCGCATCCTGCGCATGCCCGGCGCCTTCATCGCCTACGACCCGCCGCCGGACGCCCCGGAGCCCGGCCCGCCGCCCTGCCTGACCGGCCAGCCCGTCACCTTCGGCGTCTTCAACATCCTGACCAAGCTGACCGACGAGGTTCTTTCGACTTGGGCCGCCCTGCTCGTCCGGGTGCCCGAGTCGCGCCTGCTGCTCAAGACCAAGGCCCTGTCCTGCCCGAAAACCGCCGCCCAGTGGCGTGAACGGCTGGCCACGGCGGGCATCGCGCCGGAGCGGCTGATCCTGGCCGGAGCGACCGCCAGCCGGGAGCATATGGGCTGGTGCGCCCGCGTCGACGTGGCGCTGGATCCCTTTCCCTTCGCCGGCAGCACGACGACGCTGGAGACGCTGTGGATGGGCGTGCCGGTCGTCACCCTGCCCGGCGAGACCTTCTCCAGCCGGCACTCCCTGGCTTTTCTGAGCGTGGCGGGAGTCGAGGGTTGCGTCGCCCGCGACCCGGCGGACTATGTGGATCGCGCTGCCGGCTGGGCCGCCGACCCGGCTCGGCTGGCGGAACTGCGCCGGACTCTGCGCCCGCGCATGGCGGCCGGGCCGCTCTGCGACGGGCGGCGCCTGGCCGAAGCCTTGGTGAAGTCTCTGCGGGATTTGACACAAGGCGCCTAGCCTTTCCGGATAGGACACCCCGGATCCCTAAATTGGGGGTTGTTTGGCCACTGAATTTTCGTCACATGTTGTATATCAGATTCATCAAGGGTCGTGACGCCCAGGGGGTCCTGGATGCTGAACCTTTCGGCTGTCCGCACGGCCATTGAGGACGTGGAGCAAGCCATCGCCGCGATGCTGGCGCCGGAAACGCTGGCCGCCAAGACGGTCGCCACCAACCGGCGGGCGCTGGCGCGCCTTTACACCGCCTATGCCCAGGGCGTTCTCAAGCGGCACGGCATCGCCGTGGATCTGGACGACATCTGCGGGCAATGCTGCCGCGACTGCCCGGATGGACGCTGCGCCCGGCTTCCCTGCTGACTCACTTCTCACCGATGAAGCGGACCCAGGGGAAATCCAGAACGTCGAACCAGCGCACCTCCGGCCCCTCCCCCCGCCGCTCCAGCGCGTCGAGCACCACGAAGGGCGCGGCTTGATCCAGCATCCAGAACCCGCGCCCCTCCCGCAGGAAGGCCGCGATGTAGGCCGCGGTCAGGGCCAGAAAGGCACGCCCCAGCGGAGTCGGCTGGAACGCCGCGAAGCACACGGTGATCTCCCGCGTCGGGCCGCGCCAGCGGGCATCGCGCAGCAACCCGACGTCGGCCCCCTCCGGCAGCAACGCCAGCGCGTCCGTACCCCCGGCCAGCGTGCAATCGGCGTCCAGATGCAGCAGGGGGCGTCCCCAAAGCGTCATTAACTGGTGCCAGCGCAGGAAGCGGATGCAGGCGTAGTAGGTGGTGCGCCGGTGGTCGTCCCAACCCGTGAAGTCCACCCGTTCCCGGCTGCAGCTTAGAAGCAAGCGCTCCTGCCGCCGGGTGAGGTCGGCCATAGTCTCCGGCGAGGGGTTCACCACATGGACATGGACCGCCACGCCGCTGCCCACCGCTTCGACCGAATCGAGCAGGCCGGTGGCGAAGCGCCGGTAATAGCCGTCGTCGCAGGACACCGCCAGCAGCGGCCCGTTGCCCGCGGGCAGCTCGGCGAGCAACTCCAGCGGGGGGAAGGCGCCGAGCAGCGAGTCGGCGTCGGGCAGCCCGTCCAGCGCCCGCCGCCCCGCCCGCACCATCGACCACAGGCGCAGCTCGAAATCCGCCGCCACCTCCGCTGCGGTGAATCTCCGGGCAAAACGCCGCATGAAGCGGCTGGCGAGGTCCGTCCGCCCCCGCCGGTAGAAGCGGTAGGCGACCACGGCCGCCGCCCGCGTGTCGCGCGGGTTGCCGCGCAGGACCGTGAGGGCGGTGCGGGCGGCGCGGTCCAACAGCCAAGGCGGCGCCTGCCCGGCCTGGACGAGCGAAAGCGCCGTCCCGAGCAGCGCGTCCGCCGCCGCCCCGTGCCGCGGATCGGCGGCGAGCGCGCGGGCCAGGGCGCGCCCCGCGCGCTCCACCAACTCCGGGTCGAGGCGCCGGGCGTGCGACAGCGGGCGGTCCAGCCCGGCGTCGGCGAGCGCGCTCACCGCCGCGTTGTGCAGCGCGTCGGGATGGGCGGGCGCCAAGGCCACCGCCTGCCGGCGAAGCTGCGCCGCGTCTTCCGCCCGGCCCAGCGCCGCCAGGGCGTTGGCGCGGTTGATCCGCGCCTCGGCGAAGTCGGGCCGCCCGGCCAGCGCCTGGGCGAAGGCCGCCGCCGCACCCGCCGCGTCCCCGCGCTCCAGCCGTAGCGTGCCCAGCGCGAAGGCGGCCTGGACATCCGCCGGGTCGAGCGCCGTCGTGCGGGCGAAGGCGCGCTCCGCAGCCTCGGGCAGTCCCGCGGCTCGCAGGGTCCGCGCCAGATTGCCGAGGAAATCGGCGTCGCCGGGCCGCTGCGCCACGGCGCGGCGCAGCAGCGGAAGGGCCGCGCCCGCCCGACCGCTCTGGCTTTCCAGCACGCCCAGCAGGTGGAGCGCGTCGGGATGGCCCGGTTGGCCGCGCAGGATGCTATGATAGAGGGGCCGGGCCGCGTCCAGCCGGCCCGCCTGATGATGGCCGACCGCGGCGGCCAGGGCATCCCGAAGTGTCACCATGCCGCCTGTCTACACGCGCCGCCGGGCCGGAGTCCATGCGGCGTCGCGGTCGGGGGCGCCGTCTGTTGCGAAGGAGAGACCATGGCCGACCGGCCGCTCGTCAGCGTCATCACGCCAAGCTGGGGACGGGAGGACGTCCTGCCGCTGTGCCACGCCCGCGTCCTGGCGCAGACCGTCCCCGACATCGAATGGCTGGTGTTCGACGATAGCCCGCGCCCGTCCGCCTATCTCCAGCCACTCGCCGGGCCGCGGCTGAAGTATTTCTATGCGCCGCGCCGCTATGCCATCGGCGAGAAGCGCAACATCCTGGCCGAGCACGCGCGCGGCGAGGTCATTGTCCATTTCGACGACGACGACTTCTACGCGCCCCATTATGTCGAGCGGCTGCTCGGCTGGCTGGAGGCGGGGCACGACGCGGTGACCCTGTCCGGCTGGTTCCTGCACAGCGCGGTGCACGGCACCTTCGGCTATTGGGACACGGCGCGCGGCGGCTCTCATCACCGCTGGGGCCGGACGACCCGCGCCTATGTCGAAGCGCCGGAGACACCGCCGTCCGACGACAATCGGCTGGGCTACGGCTTCTCCTACGCCTACCGGCGGTCGGTGTGGGAGGCGGTGCGCTTCCCGCCGGTCAACGCCTGCGAGGACGCACCGTTCATGAAGAGTGCGCAGGGGCGCTTCCGCGTCGCCGCCTTTCCGGACGCCGAAGGGCTGTGCCTGCACACCCTGCACGCCCGCAGCACCAGCCTGTGCCTGCCGCAATATGAATTGCCGCCCCTGCTGCTGGAGCGCCTGTTTGGACCGGAGATCGCGGCTTACACGGGGGGGTGGGCTGGGTCGGACCTGAATCCGGGTCAGACCTGAACGTCGAGATACATGCCGCGTCGGTAATTGCGCGGCAGCGTCAGGATGCCGTTGACCAGAAGGCTGGCGAGTTCGCGGACGCTGGGGATGCGCTGGCGTCCGCCGCCCACCTGCTCCGCCCGGTTGCGGACGCCGACGGCGCCGGGCGACGCGACGCGCCCGCCCCCGACCTCGGAGCGGATCGGTTCGTTGGAGCGGTCACCGGTGCGTCGCGTTTCAACCATGCCCGATACGTACCGCAACCGACGCCTCACTGACAAGGCGGAGCCGGCGCGGACCAACCCTTGTCGCAGGTGGAGGTGATGGCTCCGTTCCCGTTCGTCCCTTTGCTTGACAAACTGTTATATCAGCGGTAACCGATACGTCTCTAAACCTTACGGTTTGGATGGGTATAGGTGGTTCGGGGCGTCGGAGGGAAGTCCATAACAATAAGCGCCCCGACCCGCCTTCCCTCTCACCTCAACCATGCGGTCAGCGCCGTCAGCGCGCTCAGCACCAGAACATAGAGCGCCAGATCGAACAGCGGCGGGTGCCAGACCCAGCCGTAAAAGCCCGCCGCCCGCAGGCCGCGCCGCAGCAGGCCCGAGACGAACCAGGCCGCGATGGCCAGGATCAGCAGCGGCGGGATGAACAGCCCGTAGATGTCGATTTCGCCGATCATGCGGTCACCGGTTCGCGGAGCGATTCGCTGGAGGGGTCGGGGGCGGCGAAGGTCAGGTGCGGGAACAGCGCGCGGCGCAGCCCGGCCAGCGCGATCACCGCGCGGTCGCGCTCCGTCGACCGCGGCTCGGCCGACAGGTTGGACAAGGCGGCGTCCATCATCGGCAGAACCTCCGCCGGGGGCGTGCCGAGGCGGCGGCTGGACAGGCCGCGGAAATGCTGCCCCACCGCGCCCAGCAGCCGCGCCACATGGGGCGCCGCCGGGCCGCCCAGCGCGCGGCGCGCGCGTTGCAGTTCCGCCACGTTCAGACCGACCCGCAGATCGTTCACCGCGTCCGCCGCCGCCAGTTCCTGCTGCGGACCGGCCAGCGCCAGACGGGAGGACAGCAACCCGACGCGGTCGAGCATCCGGTTCTCGAAGCTGCCCACCGGAATGCCGGAGCGCGCGGCGGTCATCGCCGCGATCTCGCTCCAGCCGGCGCGAAGCAGGCGCCGGGCGCTCCACGCCGCGCCGACCGAGCGGCAGAGCTGGGTGACCAGAAGCGCCGTGGCGATGCCCACCACCTGCGCGACGGTGCTGTTCAGGAAGGACGCGAAATCCCCCGTCCCGAGGTCGAGCAGGCTGAGCGAGCCGACCACCCCCATCAGCAGCGCCATCGCCTTGCCCATGGTCGCCGGCCGCGCCACGAAGACGCCCAGCGTCAGGAAGGTCGGGGCGAGGCCCAGCACCAGCATGGGGAAGCTGTCGAAGGACGGCAGGACGACCAGCAGGTAGAAGGCGGCCAGCGGCACCGACAGCAGGGTGAAGACCAGGAACAGCCGGATGCCCGGTGCCGGATCGTCCAGCGAAGCGAAGAAGCAGCAAAAGACCGCCGTCATCATCGCCGCCGCCGATCCCGACGACCAGCCGGTGCCGATCCAGAAGGCGCAGACCACCGCGATCCCGAGCAGCGCCGCGAAGCCCGACCACAGCGCCATGCCGGCGTCGAGATGGAAGACGTCGCGCGAGCGGCGGCGGGTCAGCGGGTCGAGACGCTCCGGCAGGCTGCTCTTGCCGTCGCGGATGTGCGCCTGCAGGTCGCGGCAATCCTGGTGGATGTCCACCAGCGAGCGCAGCCGGGTCAGCAGGTTGAGAAGCGTCGCCTCCTTCCAGCCGGTGCCCGCGCCGATGACCGGGGACAGCCGGGCGATCTCCGCGCGCAGGAGGTCGGCGCCGCCCTCCTCATCATCACCGCCGGCTGATTCGCTGCCCACCCAGCGGTCGAGATCGGCCAGCAGGGCGGAGACCTCGGCGGGCAGTTGGCCGCGTAGGGCGTCCAGCCGGTCCTCGATGCCGGCGGTCAGCGGCAGCAGATAGGCCATGCGGTCCTGCATCGCCCGCACCGCCCGCGTCATCCAGCGCACCTCCGACGTGTCGTAGGGCAGATGGGTCGCCATGACGCGCAGTTCGGTGATGTCGCGGGCCAGCTTCTGCCGGTCTCCGCCGGATTCGGCTTTGCCGGACAGGGCCTCGCGCGTCCAGCGCTCCGCGTCGCGCAGCGTGGCGTCCAGCCGGCCCAGCAGCGCCGGCCCGACGCTCTGCGGGAAGACCACGCTGTGCACCACGGTCGCGCAGAGGATGCCGATCAGGATCTCCTCGACGCGGGCCAGACCGGTGTCGAAGATGGCCGACGGGTCGGTCACCGCGGGAAAGCCGATCAGGCCGATGGTGTAGCCGGCCAGCATGAAGAGATAGCTGCGCGGCGTGCGGTCGAGCAGCGAGATGAACAGGCAGACCGCCACCCACAGCCCCAATGCCAGCGTCAGCAGCTCCGGCGAATCGGCGAGCGCCGGCACCAGGGCGATGGCCCCGGCGCAGCCCAGCGCCGTTCCGGCGACGCGGAAGACCGCCTTCGACCGCACCGCGCCCGACAGCGGGCCGGAGACGATGTAAGCGGTCGCCATCGCCCAGAAGGGCCGCGGCAGCCCCATGGAGAAGGCGATGTAGAGCGCCAGCATGGCCGCCGCGAAGGCCTTGACCGAGAACAGCGCCTCGTTGAGTGAGACCAGTTTCAGCGAGACCAGTTTCAGGGCGGGCGTCCTCATTGCTCGGCCACCCGCTTGGCGGGCGCTCCCTGCTCCGCCTCCCGCACCACCTCGACGGTCACGGTGCGTCCGGCGACGAGGTCGCGGGGGTCGGGCACCCGCTCCAGCGCGACGCGCACGGGGATGCGCTGGGCCAGACGGACCCAATTGAAGGTCGGGTTGACGTTTGGCAGCAGGCCGGTGCCTTCGGTGCGGTCGCGGTCCACGATGGCGTGGGTCACGCTGTCCACCCGCCCGGTCAGCCGCTCCGGCTCGCCCATGATGGTGACGCGGACCGGGTCGCCGACGCGGATGCGCGGCAGCTTGGTCTCCTCGAAATAGCCGACGACGTAGAAGGAATGGCGGTCGATCACCGCGACCACCGGCTGGCCCGCCGTCACGTAATTGCCGGCCTTGAGCTGGAGGTTTGTGACGAAGCCGTCCACCGTCGCCCGCACCTCCGTCCGCTCCAGGTTGAAGCGGGCGAGGTCGAGCGCCGCCTCCATCTGGCGGGCGGCGGCGGCGGCCTTGGCCTGGGTGGAAGCGACCTCCTGCCGCTGGGCGGTGGAGACGACGTTGTTGCCAAGCTGCGCGTAGCGGTCGGCCTCGGCCTTGCGGAAGGACAGCTCGGCGCGGGCGCTTTCCAGGTTGGCCTCGGCCTGATCGACGGCGAGGCGGTAGCGGCTGGGATCGACGACGAACAGGACGTCGCCCTTGCGGACCGCCTGGTTGTCGATGACCCGGACCTCGGTCACCAGACCGGCGACGTCGGAGGACACCTGCACCACGTCGGCCCGCACCCGCCCGTCGCGGGTCCAGGGCTGGTTCATGTAGTAGTCCCACAGCCACCAGCCGCCGCCGACGGCGCCCAGCGTGACGACCAGCGTGACCGTGATCCGAATGAGGAGGGAGAAGAGTTTCACCGTGGTTCGTCCTTGCGCTCCACCGGCACGGCCGGGAGCGATCGTTCGGTGTCCCGCCGCTGCGGGACGCGCTGCTGTGTAGAACCCTTGTCAGCCCTTCATGGCTCGAGCGTTCGACTCAATCGCCGCCATGGCCCGCATGGCACCGGCGATCTCCGGACCGGAGGCGCCTTCGAGCAGGCGCCGCCGCACGTCGTTCAGCGCGGTGTTCACGCGGACCAGCATGTCGCGGCCCTCGTCGGTCAGGTGCAGGGTCTTGGCCCGCCGGTCGTCCGGCGCCTCCCGGCGCTCGACCAGCTTCGCGGCCTCCAGGCTGTCGAGCAGCCGGACCAGCGACGGCCCCTCCACTCCCATCTCCTCGGCCAGATCGCGCTGGCGCATCCCGTCGCCGAGTTCGTTGAGAAGCATCAGCGGCGAGATGACGGAGGAGGAGAAGCCGCTCTCCGCCAGCACCTTGTTCGCTTCCCGCCGCCACAGATGGGCGGCGCGGAACAGGTGGATGCCGAAGTTGGACGGAAAGTCCGGGGCGGCGGTGGGAGCGGGGATGGACGGGTCGTTCGATTGCATGCCTATTTAATAGCTTTGCTATCTAATTTCGGCAAGGTGCCCCACCCCGCCGCTCGGTCATTGCAGGCATGCGCGCATCCGCGGCGTCATGTGGTCGAGAAAGGCGCGGACCCGGTGCGGCACCCGCTCCCGCCCGGTGTAGACGGCGTGGATCTCCTCGCGGTCGACCAGCACGTCGTCGAGCACGCTGACCAGCCGCCCCTCGGCGAGGTCGGCGCGGATGTGGTATTCGGCCAGCCGGGCCAGACCGAGGCCGAGCAGGGCCATGTGGCGCACCGTCTCGCCGTTGTTGGCGACGATGCGCGTGTCGATCTCGCGGTCGACCAGCCGCCCGCCGGACTTCAGCGGCCAGACCGCGGCGGCGCGGCGGAAGTTGAAGCCCAGGCAGTCGTGGCGCTCCAGATCGGCGGCGCTCTCCGGCGTGCCTTTGCGCTCCAGATAATCCGGCGACGCCACGATGCGCCGCCGCACGTCGCCCAGCCGCACCGCCAGCAGCGCCGAGTCGGACAGCCGCCCGGCGCGGAAGGCCACGTCGGTCCGCGCCGCGTAGAGGTCCACCACCTCGTCGGTCAGGGTCAGGTCCAGGCGGATGCCGAGATAGGCCCGCGTGAAGTCGGGCAGCAGCGGCAGCAGGCAATGCCGCCCGAAGGGCACCGACACGCTGATGCGGATCAGGCCGGTGGGCGAGCGGGCGCCGCCCGCCACCTCCGCCTCCATGGCGTCGAGATCGCCCAGCAGGCTCTCGGCCCGCTCGCGGTACAGCTCCCCCTCCGCGGTCAGGCGCAGCCGGCGGGTGGAGCGTTCGACCAGCCGCACACCGAGCCGCTCCTCCAGCCGGGTCACCAGCTTGGCGGTGGAGGACGGGGTCATGCCGACCTCGCGCCCGGCGGCGCTGAAGCTGCCCAGCGCCGCGACGCGCAGGAAGACCCTCATGTCCCAGGCGCGGCTGTCGCTCATCGCATTGCCCTTCATCGATCTTGTCATTGAATGACACGATCATGCGAAAACGGACAGCATTCCGCATCCCGGATTTTTGGCTCATCTGATGCGTCCTGCACAGCTCGCATGGATGGAGCCTTCAGTCATGCCACTCGCACTGCTGGCGCTGGCAATCAGCGCCTATGCCATCGGAACGACGGAGTTCGTCATCGTCGGCCTGCTGCCGACCGTCGCCACCGACCTGAACGTCAGCCTGCCGATGGCCGGCATGGTGGTCAGCGTCTACGCCCTGGGTGTCACCGTCGGCGCCCCGGTCCTGACCGCGTTGACCGGCCGGCTGCGGCGCAAGCCGCTGCTGCTCGGCCTGATGGGCCTCTTCATCGCCGGCAACCTGCTGGCCGGGGTCAGCCCGAATTATGAGACGCTGCTGGCCGCCCGCGTGCTCAGCGCCTTCGCCCACGGCGTCTTCTTCTCGGTCGGCGCGACCATCGCCGCCGATCTGGTGCCGGAGGACAAGCGCGCCTCGGCCATCGCCATGATGTTCTCCGGCCTGACCATCGCCATCGTCACCGGCGTGCCGATGGGCACCTGGATCGGCCAGCATTTCGGCTGGCGCGCCACCTTCCTGGCGGTGTCCGCTCTGGGCGTGATCGGCGCGCTGGGTGTGGCCGCGTTGGTCCCGGCAAAGCTCAGCCAGCCGCCCGCCGCCGGCCTCGGCACGCAGGTCCGCGTGCTGGCCAAGCCGCGCCTGCTGCTGGCCTTCGCCATCACGGCGCTGGGCTATGGCGGGACCTTCGTCGCCTTCACCTATCTGGCGCCGATCCTGGAGACAATCACCGGCTTCTCCAGCGGCACGGTCAGTCTCGTCCTGGTGCTCTACGGCGCGGCCATCGCGGTCGGCAACATGGTGGGCGGCAGGGTCGCCAACCGCAACCCGGTCCGCGCGTTGGCGTGGCTGTTCGCCCTCCAGGCCGCCGTTCTGATCGTCTTCACCTTCACCGCCTCCAGCCCCGTTCCGGCGCTGGTCACGCTGGCGGGCATGGGCGCGCTGGCCTTCGCCAACGTGCCGGGGCTCCAGCTCTATGTCGTGCAGTTGGCGCAGCGCCACGCGCCGGGCGCGGTGGACGTGGCCTCGGCCCTGAACATCGCCGCCTTCAACTTGGGCATCGCCGCCGGCGCCTTCTTCGGCGGGCGGGTGGTGGACAGCGCCCTCGGCCTCGCGGCAACACCGTGGGTGGGTGGGCTGTTCGTCCTGGGTGGGCTGGCATTGACCCTGCTCAGCGGCGCGCTCGACCGCAAGGACGGGCGCCAAGGCGCCGCCATCGCGCAATCTGCCTGATACACCGAGAAAAACTCAGCCTTCGAGAGGATCGAGACCAATGCACACCGTGACCGCCAACGGCGCCTCCATCCCCGCCCTCGGCTTCGGCACCTTCCGCATGAGCGGCCCCGACGTGCTGCGCATGGTGCCGGAGGTCCTGAAGCTCGGCTTCCGCCACATCGACACGGCCCAGATCTACGGCAACGAGAGCGAGGTCGGCGAGGCCATCAAGGCGTCCGGCCTGCCGCGCGGCGAGGTCTTCCTGACCACCAAGGTCTGGGTCAGCAACTACAAGGCCGACGATTTCCGCCGCTCGGTGGACGAGAGCCTGGCGAAGCTGCGCACCGACTACGTGGACCTGCTGCTGCTCCATTGGCCGAACGAGGCCGTGCCGCTCGCCGAGCAGATCGCGGCGCTGAACACCGTCCGGGCCGCCGGCAAGACCCGCCACATCGGCGTCAGCAACTTCAACCGGGCGCTGCTGGACGAGTCCGTGCGCCTCAGCCCGGCGCCCATCGTGACCAACCAGATCGAATACCATCCCTATCTCGACCAGTCGGTGATGCTGGAGGCGGCGCGCCGCCACGGCCAGTCGGTCACCGCCTATTACGCCATGGCCGACGGCAAGGTCTTCAAGGACCCCGTGCTGGCCGAGATCGCCGCCCGGCTGGACCGGAGCCCCGCCCAGGTGGTCCTGCGCTGGCTGGTGCAGCAGGAGGGGGTGATTGCCCTGTCGAAGACGGTCGGCGAGAAGCGCGCCGCCGAGAACCTCGCCGTCTTCGACTTTGAACTGTCGGAGGCGGACATGGCGGCCATCCATGGCCTCGCCCGCCCCGACGGGCGGATCGTCAGCCCGGACGGTCTGGCCCCCGCCTGGGATTGACGTCCACCGTCTAATGCGGCATCAGGGGCCAGAACAGCGCGATCGCCGTTGTGCCCAGCACGATGACGATCAGCGACAGCGGCAAACCGAGCCGCGCGTAGTCGCTGAAACGGTAGCCGCCCGGCCCCATGACCAGCGTGTTGCACTGGTGCCCGATGGGGGTGAGGAAGTCGCAGCCCGCCCCCACCGCCACCGCCATCAGGAAGGCGTCGGGCCGCAGGCCCAAATGGTTGGCGAGGCTGGCCGCGATGGGGGCCATCACCAGCACGGTGGCCGCGTTGTTCAGGAAGGGCGTCACCGCCATCGCCGCCACCAGCATCAGGGCCAGCGCGCCGACGGGCGGCAGCCCCTGCGCGGCGATGGACAGCCAGCCGGCGATCAGCTCCGTCCCGCCGGTGGTGCGCAACGCCTCGCTGACCGGGATCAGGGCGCCCAGCAGCACCAGGATCGGCAGCTCGATCGACTCGTAGGCTTCCTTCAGCGTGATCACCCGCAACGCCGTCATGGCGACCGCGGCGCCGAAGAAGGCCAGAGTCACCGGGACGAGGCTGGTTGCCACCAGCCCGATGGTCACCGCCATCACCGCCAGCGCGATCCGCCGCTTGCGCCGCCGCCCGATGGACAGGTTGCGCTCCGCCAGCGGCAGGCAGCCGAGTTCGTTCAGCGTGTCCGACAGCCCGGCCGCCCGTGCCTGGAGCACCACCAGATCGCCCGGCTGGAAGCGGACGCGGCGCAGCCGCTGGCGGATCGGCCGGCCGCGCCGGCTGAGCGCCAACAGGTTGGCGCCGTAGCGCTCGCGCAGCTCGACATCCTCCACGTTGCTGCCGATCAGGGGCGAGCGCGGCTCCACCACCGCTTCGAGGACCGCCAGATCCTCGTCGCTCTGCACCCCTTCCAGCTCCTTCTCGTGCATCAGCTCCAGGCCGGCGTGCTTCACGAGGTCGCCCAGCGCCTGGGTGTCAGCCTCCAGCACCAGCACGTCTCCTGCGAGCAGCACCCAGTGGCCGGACGGGATGTGGCGGCGGTGCCGCCCGCGGATGATCGCCGCGACCGTCACGTCGCCCTCGCCGTAGGCCTCCAGGTCGGCGACCGTCTTGCCGACGAAGGGCGACTTCTCCGGCAGCAGCGCCTCCGCCGTGTAGTCGTCGATGGAAAAGCCCCCGGCGCTCCCCGTGGCCGCCTGGCGTCCCGTGGGCAGCAGGCGGTAGCCGACCGTCAGGAAGGCCACACCCGCCACCGCGATGGTCAGGCCGACCGGCGTGAAGTCGAACATGGTGAAGGGCTCGCCGACCATCTCGTTGCGCAGGCGGCTGACGATGATGTTGGGGGAGGTGCCGACCAGAGTCATCAGCCCGCCCAGCAGCGAGCCGAAGGCCATGGGCATCAGCAGCGACGACACCTTCGTGCCGTTGCGCCGCGCCACCTGCATGGCGATGGGCATGAAGATGGCGAGCGCCCCGATGTTCTTGACCACCGCCGACAGCAGCGTCACCGCCCCCGTCAATACGATGATCTGCGCCGGCACGGTCTTCATGCGGGCGCTGAGGGGGCGCATCACCTCCTCGACGATGCCGGAGCGGCCGACCGCCGCGCTGACCACCAGCGCCGAGCCGACGATGATGACGATGTCGTCGGAGAAGCCGCTGAAGGCGTCCTTTGGCTTGACGATCCCGACGGCCACCGCCGCCAGCAGCGCCAGCATGGCGACGAGATCGTAGCGCAGCTTGTCCCAGATCAGCAGCGCGATCACCGCGCCGATGATGCCGAAGGCGAGTCCCTGGTCGAGCGTCATGCAGCCCTTTTTTCGGGAATTGTTGGTGCGTCGTTACTGCGATTTGCCGGACGGGGAGCCCGATGGGGCCGCCTCGCGCCCCTTGCCGGCCCCGCTGGAGCCGGTGTTGGCGTTCGACGGCGACCGGGCGTTCCGGACAAGTTCGCCGCAGTGTGGCTGCTCGTCACTGCCTGGGTCAAGAAAAGGCAGGACGCTGGCCAGCGGCGTCAGCAGGACGCCGAGCGCCACCGCCGCCGCGCCGCGCGCCGCCGACTCCGTCGCGTTTACCCCGATGTCCGGCGCGCCCAGCGTGCCGCGGACATGGACCGGGACATGGGTGGCGAAGATTTGCGGGCTCTTGGCGCGTCCCAGCACGGTCATGTCCATCGCCTCGCTGCGCAGATTGATCGTGCCGTCCGCCGTCACCAGCGTTTCCGGCGTGTCGAGCACCAGGGCGCGGCTTTCCACCAGCCCGTTCTTCACCGTCACGTCGGCGACGAGGCAATTGAACGGCAAGGGCTTGTCGCCGGAGAGGACGACGCCCAGCGTTTCCAGGATGTTGGTCTTCAGCCCCTTGACCGCGTAGCTGGTGATCCGGCCGCCGTCCACGGCGACGCCCAGCTTGCCGTCCGACGCACCCAGGATGTTGGCGACCGTGCTCCCCTGCCCCTTGAGCTGTATGCGCCCGCTGGCGGTGCCGCCCATTTCCTGCGCGAAGGCCGTCTCGCGGAACAGCCGGGCCAGCTTGATCTGCCGGACGTCCAGATTCACGTCCAGCGCCGGGGTCTTGCGCCCGCCGTCCAGCACCGCCGTCCCGGCGACCCGCCCGCCGCCGACGCCGAGCGACAGCGGGTCCAGCACCAGCCGCCCGTTCTCCAGCTTGGCCCGCGCGTCGAGGTCGTCGAGCGTGGAGAAGGGCGCCTCCACATGCTCGCCGCGGAACTTCACGTCCATGTCGGCGGTGCGCAGCTTCTCCAGCGGAACCTCGGTGGCCGGGATGATCCGCTCCCGCCCCTTGGTCGGGTAGTCGCCGCGGCCTTCCGGGGAGGCACCGATGAAGCCCGCCAGATCGATCGCCGCCAGCTTGCGCGAGGTCAGGTCGCCGGTGATCCGGGGGCGCTCGCCGCCCAGGTCCACCGCGACCTGACCGGACAGGTCGCTTTCGCCCACCTTGCCGTTCAGCCCCTCGAACCGCCAGACATCGCCCTCGCGCCCGAGATGGCCTGAGATGGCGTAGGGCCGCGTCGTCGGCACGGGAATGCCCAGGATCGGGAAGACGTCCGCCAGATCGTCGCCGCGCAGATCGACCGACAGGTCCACCCCCTGAAGCTTCACCGGTTCGGCGATGGAGCCCTCGATCTTGCCGCGGGTCTTGCCGATGGCGGTCTCGACCCGCAGGGGATAGGGCTTGGGATCGTCGCGCAGATACTCCAGCGAGCCGCCGGCCGCCGTCAGGGTGAAAGGCTTTCCGGCGAAGTCGCCCTTGCCGTCCAGCCGGACCTCCTGGTCGCCGTTGCCGCCGACCGCGGTGTTGATGCCGCTGTCGATGTCGATCTTGCGGATGGGGTCGCGGAAGCGCAGGCGCCCCTCCTCGACCACCAACGTCTCGATGATCGGCAGGTCGCTGCGGTCTTCCGGCTTCACCGTCTCCTTCGCCGCCTCCTTGCGCGGGTCCGGTCCGCCGAAATCCCAGTTGGCGGCGCCCTCCCGGTTCTTCTCCAGAAGCAGCTTGGGACCCGACAGGCGGATTTCCGGGAACTCGAAGTCGCCGCGCAGCAGCGGCCAGGGGCGAAGCTGAAGGTCCAGAACCCGCAGCTCCGCCATCGTCTTGTCGTCGCTCCATTCCGCGTTGGCGACCCGAAGCCCCTCGACGCGAATGCGCAGCGGGTCCCCCAGCCGGACGTTGAGATCGCCGTCGATGGTGACCTCGCGGTTCAGCGCCTTGGACGCCTGCCGGGCAATGAAGCCGCGGGCGTCGTTCCAGTCGAAGACGGCCAGAGCGATACCGACGCCCGCCGCCACGGTCACCACCAGCCCCAACAGGCCGTAGCCGATCCATTTCACCACGGCCATCCGCCGCGCCCCCCTGCCTGCCTGCACCGCACCCTCTGGCTGAATAACGGTCAAAAGACCGGCGGTGTGGCGCCTTACCTCCAAAGGGCTGAGGAAAGGACGATCTTGCGCGGATTTAACGAAAAATTGAACGAATCAGGCTACGGGTGGTACCGCACGGCTTTCCACTTCCCTCCCGACCCGATAACCATGCGTTCACTTACGAATTTTGCTCCCTCCACCTTCGAGGAGCGCGGCGCCGCCGTGGCATTCACCACGCCGGTTCTGGCGCAGACGCGGGTGCGCAAAGACGACCGGGACAAGCTGGAGGTTCTGATTCCCAACCTGTCGGAGGGGCACGGCGTCTATGTGGTGCCGTGGAAGGGGCTGCCGCTCGCCTTTCCGATGACGGTCCACGACCGCATGTTGCAGGACCTGATCCGCAAGGCGGACGGCTGCTCGCCGGACGACATCCGCAAGGCGGTGCTCCAGGCGGCGCGCTGCGGCCTCGCTGGGCCGTTGGCCGTGGAGGCGGCCGAGGCCGCACTCCGCGACGAGGACGAGCAGCGGCTGCTCATCAACTACCAGCTCATCGTCGAGGTGCTGAAGGCGGTCGGTCTGGAGTCGACGGATATCCTGCGCGCCGGCCTCGGTTCCGAAAAGGGTGAGCAGCTGACCCGCAGCTACATGACCAAGGCGGCGCAGAGCCTCGCCCTGGAACCGACCGAGCTGTACACGCGGGTGGCCGAGCTGGCGACCTTCATGGAACCGGTGGGCATCGCCACCTCGCCGAAGCCGGCGCGGCTGCGCCGTCTGGCGCGCGACCTGCTGCAGTTCCGCGACAGCATGACCGAATGGTCGAACGGCAACGTGTCGGAGGCCGCCCCCATCGGCACCTTCTGCGCCGAGGTGGCGGAGCACACGCTCAACCAGGTCCGAAACGTGGTGAACCAGCTCGACCAGTCGGTCGCGGCCTTCGAACTGCTGCTGCGCCAGTGGGACACCAAGCGCACGCTGGTGCGGAAGGCGACCACCCGGCTGTCCTGGCTGCTCGACGGCTGGGACTTCATCATCACGAGCTGGGCGGAAGCCCAGACCCGGAGCAAGCACGAGCAGGACATGACCGTGCACGAGCTGTTCCGCGTGCTGCCCCTGCTGCCCAGGGACGAGGAAAAGTCCGATCACGCGCTTCAGGCCAACGGGCTGCTGGCCGCGAACCGCCGCACGGTGCGGGCCTATGTGGATTGGCGCAGCGGCCAGCTCGACACCGACCTCGTGATGCGGATCGAGGCGATCAAGGGGAAGGCGGCCTGACCATGACCACGGACCCCAAGGCCCTTCTCAGCCTCGGCACCAAGCTGCTGGACATCGACGAGGCCCGGTTCCGGCAGGTGGTCGACCTGCTGCAGCAGATCGGCGACCATCCGGAGGTCCGGCACACCTTCTCGCTGATCCGCCCCCGTCTGGCGGAGGTTCGGCCCAGGCGGCGCGCGACCTTCAAGCGGCTGTTCTGCGAACCGTTCGAGGACCTGTTCCAGCTTCCCACCGGCAACCAGCCGGCTCCGCTGAACAAGGTGGACCGCGATGCCGTCAACGCCCTGTGGCCGCTGGTGGAGGGTCAGATCGGCAAGGAGCGGCTGCGCGGCGTCGCCGGCGCGCTGGGCGACAGCGCGGCACGGGTGGAACCGGCCCGCGCCTTCTGGTCCATGGCCTCCGCCGCCGTGGCCGACATTCTGGAGCAGACGGAAACGGGGCGCTTCGCGGACGAACTGGGGCTGCGGCTGAATCCCGACCGCCTCCGCACCATCGAGGACATCGCCCGCATCCTGACCATCGCCCAGCCGGTGGCCGAACTGAAGGCCGTCCTGTCGCCCAAGCCGATCCAGAAGCTGCACAAGGACCATCTGGACGGCATCCAGGCCATCGGTCGGCAGGTCGCGCGTGGGCGGCCGGAGGCGCTGAAGCTGTTCATCCTGCTGGCGGCGGCCCGCCTGTCCGACCCGTCGATCCTTCTGGGCAGCCTTTGGGACATGGATCTGGGCCAGAAGTCCAGCGATCGCGCCACCCTGTTCCTGGATCTCAGCGGCACGGTGGTGGCGCAGATCGAGGAACGGTCGCGCGGCGTCGCCTCCGCCGCCGGCGGCACGGTGGACCGCATGGCCGCCGCCACCCTCGCGGTCGATCTGGTGGCCAGCCTGGAGGCCACGCGCAACGCCATGGAGCACAGCCGCAACAAGGACTTCGACCAGCGGCTGAAGATCATCCGCAACTCCGTGCACGAGCTGGTGCGCACCCAGGTGCTGGACGGGGCGGAGACCGAAATCCTCTCCGCGGTGGAAACCCTGATTCCGGGCACCGACACCGCGCGGATGGCGCAGGTGGAGAACCAAGCCCGCGCCCTGCGCAAATGCTCGACCATCGCCGACACGCTGGGCCTGCGCGGCGCGTTGAAGAGCGTGACCCAGCAGGCCACCGCGTCGCTGACCGGCACGGCGCGGCAATCGCTGGCCGACGGCGTCGGCAACGCGCGGACCGGCTACACCGCCATCCGCATGATCGAGCTGATTGCCGGACCGGCGGAGGCCAACCAGATCATGGACGACATCCTGAGGGGTGGGCGCCGCTGAGGGTACCAGGGAGATCGCATGACACGCCGCGGAGGCTATGTCGGCTGGGCGCTGCCCGAGGCCGAACGCGCCCGCCTGCTGGCGCTGTTCCCGGCGCGCTACGGCCGTACCGTCGCCCATCACGTCACGTTGGCCCACGGCGTCGGGGCACGTCATCCGCTGCCCACGGAGCGTGAGGGAACGGTCCTGGGGCTGGCCGACGATGGGGAGAGCGTGCAGGCTTTGGTCGTCGCCATCGCCGGGACGACCGACCGGCCCGGCGGCGGGACCTACCACGTCACATGGTCGCTGGGACCGGACCGTCGCGCAGTGGACTCCAACGGGGTGATCGCGCGCCTCGGCTGGACTCCGGTGGAGCCGGTCGCCGTCCGGCTGGAGCCTCGCTTCTTCCCGCTTTAAGCGCCGGGGCCGCCGCTGGCGTTGGCCTCGGCCGCCGCGCCGCGGTTCAGCGCCTGCTCGCGGTGGAAGACGAACAGGCCGCTGCCGATGATGAGCAGCGCGCCCACGATGATGCGCAGGGTCGGCGCCGTTCCCCAAACCAGCAGGTCCAGCACCACCGCCCAGATGATCGACACATACTGGAACGGCACGACGACCGCCGCCGGGCTGAGCTGGAGCGAGCGGTTCATCGCCGCGTGCCCGGCCAGCGCCGTGACGCCCAGCGCCCCCAGCAGCAGGAAGTCCAGCCCCGGCGGCGGCACCCAGACCAGCGGCAGCGCCGCGCCGCCGAGCAGGCCGGTGCCGAAGGTCTGGAAACTGACCAGCGACAGGTTGCTCGAATCGCGCAGCAGCCGGGTCGAGATCAGGCCGGTGGAGAAGACCAGCGTACCGAACAGGGCGACCAGCGACGGCACCGCGTCGAACTGGCCCGTCGGGTTCAGCACGATCACCACCCCGGCGAAGCCGACCACCACCGCGACCCAGCGGCGCCAGCCCACCTTCTCGCCGAGCAGCGGCACCGAGAGGGCGGTGACGATCAGCGGGGCGGCCATGTAGATGGTCATGACGTTGGCGAGCGGCAGCGACCGCACCGCCCAGTAGAAGCACGCGACCTCCCCCGCCACGCAGCCGACGCGCAGAAGATGCAACGGCAGCCGCTTCACCGCGAAGACCGACCGCACCCCCTCGCGCAGAATCAGCGGGGCCAGCAGCATCGCGCCGAACAGGCTGCGGATGGCCAGCAGCATCGCCACCGGATAGTCGGCGACCAGCCATTTGCCGAGCGCGTCGTTGATGGTGAACAGCGACATGCCCAGCAGCATCAGCAGGATGCCCAGGCGGGTGTCGGTGGCGGCGGAGGACGGGGTGCTGGAGGCGATCATCTCGGTTCACGCAAAAAATCCCTCCCCCCGCGCACGGCGGGGGAAGGGATGGGATCGGGGCGGCAAAATGACGGGTGCGCGCGGTTCAGACCACGCCCTTCTCCCGCAGGGCCGCGATGTCCGCCGCGCATAGGCCCAGCGCCTGCTCCAGCACGGCGTCGGTGTGCTGGCCGAGCGTCGGCGGCGCCACCGTGTGCTCGATGGGGGTCGCGGAGTAGCGGATCGGGCTCGCCACCGTCGGCACCGTCCCGGCGGTCGGGTGCGGCAGGTCCTGGTGGATGTGGCGTGCCTGGACGTGGGGGTCGGCGAAGACCTGCGACACGTCGTTGATCGGCCCGCAGGGCACGCCCACCGCCTCCAGAGCCGACAGCCAGTCGCGGCTGGTCCGCTGCTCCAGCAGCAGTTCCAGGATCGGCACCAGCTCCTTGCGGTTGGCGACGCGGGCCGGGTTGGTGGCGTAGCGCGGGTCCTGCGCCAGCTCCGGACGTCCGGCGACCTGACAGAACTTGGCGAACTGCCCGTCGTTGCCGACCGACAGGATGATGTGGCCGTCCAGCGTGGCGAAGGCCTGATAGGGCACGATGTTCGGGTGGGCGTTGCCAAGACGCTGCGGCGCCTTGCCGCCAACCAGATAGTTCATGGCCTGGTTCGCCAGCACCGCCACCTGCACGTCGAGCAGGGCGAGGTTCACCCACTGCCCCTCCCCCGTCCGGTCGCGGTGGGCCAGCGCGCCGAGCACGCCGATGGTGGCGTAGAGGCCGGTGAAGACGTCGGTCACCGCGACGCCGACCTTGACCGGTCCGCCGCCCGCCTCGGCGTCGGGCTGGCCGGTGATGCTCATCAGCCCGCCCATGCCCTGGATCATGAAATCGTAGCCGGCGCGCTTGGCGTAGGGACCGTCCTGCCCGAATCCGGTGATCGAACAGTAGACGAGGCCGGGGTTGACCGCCTTCAGGCTGTCATAGTCCAGCCCGTACTTGACCAGCCCGCCGACCTTGAAGTTCTCGATGACCACATCGGCCTGGGCGGCCAGCTTGCGGACCAGCTCCTGGCCTTCCGGGCGTTCGAAGTCGATGGTGATCGACCGCTTGCCACGGTTGGTGGAGAGGAAATAGGCCGACTCCTCCCCGGCCCAGGGGGGACCCCAGGCGCGGGTGTCGTCCCCGGCGCCGGGCCGTTCGACCTTGATGACGTCGGCGCCGAGATCGGCCAGCGTCTGCGCCGCCCACGGCCCGGCGAGCACGCGGGAGAGTTCCAGGACACGGACATGGGAAAGCGGGCCGGGCATGCTCTACATCCCTATAAATTCGACCATTTTCCCCTCGCCCCTCTGGGGAGAGGGTCAGGGTGAGGGGGCGCCCGCAGGGCGTCCACGCACTGCAATGAGCCGGCGTTGTCGGCCTTCGGCCGCCCCCTCATCCAACCTTCTCCCCGCTCTCGGCGGCCAAAGGCCGCCTGTCGCCGACAGCGCCCGCGAGCGGGCGCGAAAGGGAGGGGAGAAGGCTTTGACATTCACCTCACGCGAAGGCCTGGATACCGGTGATGGCGCGGCCCAGGATCAGCGCGTGGATGTCGTGCGTGCCCTCGTAGGTGTTCACCGCCTCCAGGTTCATCACGTGGCGGATGACGTGGAACTCGTCGGCGATGCCGTTGCCGCCGTGCATGTCACGGGCGACGCGGGCGATCTCCAGGGCCTTGCCGCAGTTGTTGCGCTTGATGAGCGAGATCATCTCCGGCGCGGCCTTGCCCGCGTCGAGCAGGCGGCCGACCTGCAGCGCGGCCTGCAGGCCGAGCGCGATCTCCGTCTGCATGTTGGCGAGCTTGAGCTGCGGGATCTGGTTCGCAGCCAGCGGGCGGCCGAACTGCTTGCGGTCGATCTGGTACTGGCGGGCGGCGTGGAAGCAGAACTCCGCGGCGCCCATGGCGCCCCAGGCGATGCCGTAGCGGGCGCGGTTCAGGCAGCCGAACGGGCCGACGATGCCCTCGATGTTCGGCAGACGGTTCTCCTCCGGCACGAAGACCTCGTCCATGACGATCTCGCCGGTGGCCGAGGCGCGCAGCGAGAACTTGCCCTCGATCTTCGGCGCCGACAGGCCCTTCATGCCCTTTTCGAGCACGAAGCCGTTGATCTTGCCCTCGTCATTCTTCGCCCAGACGACGAAGACGTCGGCGACCGGCGAGTTGGTGATCCACATCTTCGCGCCGCTGACGATGTAACCGTCCGCGACCTTCCTGGCGCGGGTCTTCATGCCGGCGGGGTCGGACCCGGCGTCCGGCTCGGTCAGGCCGAAGCAGCCGATCCACTCGCCAGTGGCGAGTTTGGGCAGGTACTTCTCGCGCTGGGCGTCGCTGCCGTAGGCGTAGATCGGGTGCATGACCAACGAGGACTGCACCGACATGGCGGAGCGGTAGCCGCTGTCCACCCGCTCGACCTCGCGGGCGACCAGACCGTAGGAGACGTAGTTGACGCCGGCGCAGCCGTAGCCGTCGATCGTCGAGCCGAGGAAGCCCAGCTCGCCCATCTCGTTCATGATCTCGCGGTGGAAGATCTCGTGCCGGTTGGCCTCGGTCACGCGCGGCAGCAGCTTGTCCTGGCAATAGCTGCGCGCGGCGTCGCGGATCATCCGCTCGTCTTCGGTCAGCTGCTCGTCGAGGAGCAGCGGGTCCTCCCAGGCGAAGGAAGCGAGCTTGGCGGAGGCGGCTCCGGTCTTGGCGGCCATGTCTATATGTCTCCCTAGGTCCGATGCGCCCCAACATGGCGCGGTCGCTTTCATGGTTCAAATACATTTATCAGGGGACTTTAATATGATCCTCATATAAGACACTGGTATGGACCTGCGCCATCTCCGCCATTTCGTCGCCGTTGCCGAGGAGCTGCATTTCAGCCGCGCCGCCGCCCGTCTGGGCATCGGCCAGCCGCCGCTCAGCCAGTCGATCCAGGCGTTGGAGGCCGAGTTGGGCGCCCGCCTGTTCGAGCGCACCAAGCGCCGGGTCGAGCTGACCGAACCCGGACAACTCCTTCTCGGCGAGGCGCGGGAGATCCTGGCGCGGGCGGAGCGCGCCGCCGTGCTGACCCGCCGCGCCGCCAAGGGCGAGGTCGGCGAGCTGCGCGTCGGCTTCACCGCGGCGGCCCCCTTCCTGCCGATGGTGCCGCGGATCATCGACGCTTACCGCCGCGCCCATCCCGACGTGCATTTGACCCTGGTCGAGCTGCCGTCCAAGCAGCAGTTGACTGCGCTGGCCGACCGCCGGCTCGACGTCGGCTTCATCCGTGAACCGCGCTTCGTCCCCGAGCCCGACTCCTTCCGCTTCCACGACGTGGTGCGCGAGCCGTTGCTGGCGGTGATGCGCGCCGACCATCCGCTGGCCGGGCGGGATGTCGTGCCGCTGGCCGCGCTGCGCGACGAGCCCTTTGTCTTCTACCCCGCCGATTTCGGCACCAGCACGCACGAGCAGGTCTTCGCCCTGTGCGCCGCCGCCGGATTCCGCCCCAACGTGACCCAGGACGCGCGCGAGGCCTTCACCATCATCGGGCTGATCGCCGCCGGGCTGGGCGTGTCGATTCTTCCCGGCCAGCTTCGGCAGGTGGCGCTGGAAGGGGTCGTGTACCGGCCGCTCGACACGCCGGACGCCGTCACCACCCTGCAACTGGCCCAACGGAGCAACGAAAGTTCGCCCCTGGTGAAAAAATTCACCGGTCTGGTGGAGCGGATCGTTCCGTTTGTTCCACCCCTCACTGGCGCGTGAGCGGCGACTCGGGAAAAATCGCCGGTCCAGACCCTGAACCTCCCAAAGTCTGGGTTTTCAAGCGGTCAAGGAAGGAGCAAACTCCCGTTCAAACCGCGTGCACGGCCTTCGCAGATGCACAAAATTTCGTCAGACCGTTGAATTGATCGCGACGCGAGCAACGGGCTTGTCGAATTTATTAAACGGGTATACCGTCTGGCCCATTGCATAGGTCCTGTGTCGGGAACGCAACCCTGGCCCCGGACCGCGCTCGGGACACCTCGGACGGGGGGAGGATGATGGACGGCGGCATGGTCACGACCGCACAGGCACTGGTGCGCTTCGTCGGGGTCCAGAAGACCTATGACGGCGAACACCTCGTGGTGAAGAACCTCGACCTCGACATCAAGAAGGGCGAGTTCGTCACCCTGCTCGGCCCTTCGGGCTCGGGCAAGACGACCACGCTGATGATGCTGGCCGGCTTCGAGGTCCCCACCCACGGCGATATCTATCTCGCCGACCGGCCGATCAAGAACATGCCGCCGCACAAGCGCGACATCGGCATGGTCTTCCAGAACTACGCGCTGTTCCCCCACCTGACGATCGAGGAGAACGTCGCCTTCCCGCTGACTGTGCGCAAGATGCCGCGGTCCGAGGTGAAGGAGCGGGTGCGCTCGGCGCTGCGCATGATCAAGCTGGAGAATCTGGCGCACCGCCATCCCGGCCAGCTGTCGGGCGGCCAGCAGCAGCGCGTGGCGCTCGCCCGCGCGCTGGTCTTCAACCCGCAGCTCGTCCTGATGGACGAACCGCTGGGCGCGCTCGACAAGCGGCTGCGCGAGCACATGCAGCTTGAGATCAAGCAGCTGCACGAGACGATGGGCATCACCGTCGTCTACGTCACCCACGACCAGAGCGAAGCGCTGACCATGTCGGACCGCATCGCTGTGTTCAACGACGGAATCGTGCAGCAGATCGACAAGCCGGATGCGCTGTACGAACGCCCGGTCAACAGTTTCGTCGCCAACTTCATCGGCGAGAACAACGTGCTGAGCGGCACCGTCGAGAATATTGAACAGGGCTTCTGCCGGGTGGCGCTGGCGTCGGGCGGTTCGGTCGTGGCGCAGGCGATCAACGTCGCGGGCGCCGGGGCCGCCACCGCGCTGTCGGTCCGACCGGAGCGCATCAGCATCCTGACCGACGGGAAAGCCCCGGACGGCATGAACGCCCTGCCCGCCCAGGTGCAGGACACCATCTATCTCGGCGACCACGCGCTGGCCGTGCTGAAGGTCGCCGGCAACGGGGAATTCATGGTCAAGCTGCCGCCGGGCGCCCATGCGGGCCTCAGCCACGGCCAGAGCGTGTCCATCGGCTTCCGCCCCGAGGACTGCCGGGCGCTCGATCCCGTGTGATCGACAGCAACCCGTCCGTCCGGTCTCTCCGGGAGGGGGGACCGGGGGCGCGCACCACCTCCTGACGCAACCACACATAATGAAGGAACGGGGACGATGTCGAAGCTTAAGGTGGCAGTTGGGTTCCTTGCGACGTTCACCGCCGGTGTGGCGCTGGCCACCGCCGCGCAGGCCCGCGACCTGACGGTCGTGTCCTGGGGCGGCGCCTATCAGGAAGCCCAGAAGAAGGTCTATTTCGAGCCGTTCAAGAAGGCCGGCACCCCGATGAACGACGAGTCCTGGGACGGCGGCGTCGGCGTGCTGCGCGCCAAGGTCCAGGGCGGTGCTGCGACCTGGGACGTCGTCCAGGTGGAGAGCGAGGAGCTGGCCATCGGCTGCGAAGAGGGCTTGTTCGAGACGATGGAGTTCAACCGGATCGGCGGCGAGCAGGCCTACCTGCCGCAGACCGTCGATGCCTGCGGCGTCGGCGCGATCGTGTATGACTTCGTGCTCGGCTACGACAAGGACAAGCTGAAGGACGCGCCGAAGAGCTGGGCCGACTTCTTCGACACCACCAAGTTCCCGGGCAAGCGCGGCCTGCGCCAGGGCGCCAAGACCACGCTGGAAATCGCTCTGATGGCCGACGGCGTCGCCCCGAAGGACGTCTACAAGGTTCTGGGCACCGAAGAGGGGCTGGAGCGCGCCTTCAAGAAGCTGGACACCATCAAGAACGACATCGTCTGGTGGAAGGCCGGCGCCCAGCCGCCGCAGCTGCTGGCCTCGGGCGAGGTGGCGATGACCTCGGTCTACAACGGCCGCATCGACGCCGCCAACAAGGCCGAGAAGAAGAACTTCGGCATGGTGTGGAACGGCGCGCTCTACACCATCGACAGCTGGGTGATCCTGAAGGGCAGCCCGAACAAGGAAGCCGCCTACAAGTTCCTCGACTTCGTCGGCAAGGCGGAGAACCAGGCCAAGCTGTCCGAGAACATCGCCTACGGCACCTCCAACAAGGACGCCCCGTCCAAGCTGGCCCCGGCGGTTCTGACGGACCTCCCGACCGCTCCGGACAACATGAAGAACGCGGTCGAGATCAGCGTTCCCTTCTGGTTGGAGAATCTCGACCGCCTGACCGAGCGCTTCAACAAGTGGGCGGCGAAGTAAGCCGCTGAGCGGTGCCCCCACCCTAACCCTCCCCCGCTGACGCAAGGGAGGGGACCAATCTCCCTCCCCTGCGTCAGCGGGGGAGGGCCGGGGTGGGGGCCCACCTCGACCACCCGACACACGACTCTACCGCATTTTTCGAAATAGGCCGCCCATGACAGCCGCGTTCGTCGCCGGCGCCGATGCGTCGTCCGAGGTGCCTCTCAAGCGCCGCCTGAAACGGGCGGAGCGGACGCGCCGGCTCAAGGCCCTGGCGCTGATCCTGCCGCTCCTCCTCTTCCTGCTCTTCACCTTCCTCGGTCCCATCGCCGGCATGCTCTGGCGGTCGGTCGACGACTGGGAGGTGCGTCAGGTTCTGCCCCACACCGTCGCGGCCCTGGCCGATTGGGACGGCAAGGATGTTCCGGGCGAGCCGGCCTTCGCCGCGCTCGCGGGCGACATCCGCACGGCGCGCGACGCCGGCACCGTCGCCATCGCGTCCAAGCGGCTGAACTACGCGTTGAACGGCTTCCGCACCATCATGTCGGGCACGGCGCGCAACCTGAAAGCCCTGCCCGAACCCGGCACCGCCAAGGACACGCTGATCGGCATCAACCCGGCCTGGGGCGAACGCGCCACCTGGGTGGCGATCAAGAGTGCCAGCGGGCCGCTCACCAGCTTCTACCTGCTGGGCGCGCTGGATCTGACGCGCAACGTGGACGGCGCCATCGTCGCAGCGCCCGAGGAGCAGGCGATCTACCGCGACGTCTTCGGGCGCACCTTCACCATCAGCCTCGGCGTGACGGTCCTCTGCCTGATCCTGGGCTTCCCGGTCGCCTACATGCTGGCGACGCTGCCCACGGGCCAGTCCAACGTGCTGATGATCTTCGTGCTGCTGCCCTTCTGGACCTCGCTTCTGGTGCGCACCTGCGCCTGGATCGTCGTGCTGCAGAGCGAGGGCATCGTCAACGACAGCCTGCGCTGGATCGGCCTGATCGACGAGCCGCTGCGGCTGATCTACAACCGCTTCGGCGTCTATGTGGCGATGACGCACGTGCTGCTGCCCTTCATGATCCTGCCGCTCTACAGCAGCATGCGGTCGATCTCCCCGGCCTACATGCGGGCCGCGGCGTCGCTCGGCGCCTCGCCGGTCACCGCCTTCCTGCGCATCTATCTGCCGCAGACCGTGCCCGGCATCGGGGCGGGCAGCCTGCTCGTCTTCATCCTGGCCATCGGCTACTACATCACGCCGGCCCTGGTGGGCGGCGCCGCCGACCAGATGATCAGCTACTTCATCGCCTTCTACACGACGGAAACCGTCAACTGGGGTCTGGCCTCGGCGCTGGGTGCCGTGCTTCTGCTCGCCACGCTGCTGCTGGCCGTCGTCTATGGAAAGCTGGTCCACGGCCAGCAGGTCACGGGAGGGATGAAGAATTGAGCGACAATCACGCCCCCCGCACCGCCAGCCAGCGCGTCGCCTGGATCACCACCGTGGTCATGGCCTCGCTGGTGCTGGTCTTTCTGATGGCGCCGATCCTGGCGATCATGCCGCTGTCCTTCAGCTCCGGCTCCTACCTGACCTACCCGTTGCCGGGCCTGTCCCTGCGCTGGTACGAGGATTTCCTGAACTCCCCGCGCTGGGTGTCGTCGCTGAAGAACAGCGTCATCATCGGGGTGGCCTCGACCATCCTGTCGATGGTTCTGGGCACGCTCGCCTCGCTCGGCCTCGCCCAGTGGAAGAGCAAGTTCAAGCCGCTGGTGCTCGCCATCGTGCTGTCGCCGGTCGTCGTTCCGGGTGTCATCACCGCGGTCGGCCTGTACTTCTTCTTCGCGCCGCTGGGCCTGACCGGCAGCTACGCCGGGCTGATCCTGGCGCACACCGCGCTGTCCACGCCCTTCGTGGTCATCACGGTCAGCGCGACGCTGCAGAGCTTCGACATGAATCTGGCGCGGGCCGCGGCCTCGCTCGGAGCCTCGCCGATCTACGCCTTCCGCCGGGTGATCCTGCCGCTGATCCTGCCGGGTCTGGCATCCGGCGCCCTGTTCGCCTTCGCCACCAGCTTCGACGAAGTGGTGGTGGTGCTGTTCATGGCGGGACCGGAGCAGCGCACCCTGCCCCGCGAGATGTTCAGCGGCATCCGCGAGAACATCAGCCCGACCATCACGGCGGCGGCGGTGATCCTGACGACCATCTCGGTCATCCTGCTCGCCACGCTGGAGGCGCTGCGCCGCCGCAACGAGCGGCTGAAGGGCAACCTGCGCTGAGCCTCATTCTGGGGAATTCAACCCTCTCCCCTCTGGGGAGAGGGTGGCCCGAAGGGCCGGTGAGGGGGTTGCGCGTCGCGGTACGTCCGGCAACAGCGCAACCCCCTCACCCTACCCCTCTCCCCAGAGGGGAGAGGGAACGGACTATGAAGAGGGAATTACAGGTACGGCGGGGTGCAGGCGCTGATGATTTCGCATTCCTCGTCGCCGAGGTTGCGGAAGCGGTGCGGGATGCGGCTGTCGAACAGATAGGCGTCGCCGGGGCCGAGGATTTCCTTGCGGTCGCCGACCGTCAGCTCAATCCGGCCCTTGATGACGATGCCGCCCTCCTCCGATTCGTGCTGGAGCATGGTGCGGCCGCCGGTGTCGGCGCCGGGGGCGTATTTCTCGTGCAGCACCTGGAGGTTGCGGCCGCGCAGGTCGCCCACCTGCCGGAAGGAGATGGAGCCGACCCGGCTCTTCACCAGACCGGTCAGCTCGACCAGATCACCGCCCTTGAAGAAGATCTGCTCGCGCGGCGGCAGGTCGTCGGAGGAGAAGAACTCCGCCAGGGTCATCGGAATGCCCTGAAGCACCTTGCGCAGCGAGGAGACGGACGGGCTGCACCGGTTCTGTTCGATCAGCGAAATGGTGCCGTTGGTCACGCCCGCCCGTTGCGCCAACTGGCGCTGGGACAGGGCGTGCGCTTCGCGAACCTGCTTGAGGCGCGCGCCCACGTTGAAATCGACAGCATCCACATCCATGGATCGGTTCCTCGCTCCTGACCGGAAGGCATACCGGATTCGCGTGTGTGCGTCATCAAAAACTCAACACCCGATTAGGGTTGTTTAATTTATTAAACATGGGTACGCTCCCTTCACATCGCAAATCGAGGCTGATTTCCATGCTGTCGCTGAACGACCAGAGCCTTCTTCGGACACAAGCCTATGTGAACGGCGCGTGGCGCGACGCCTTCTCCGGCAAGACCTTCGCGGTGACCAACCCGGCGACGGGCGAGGAACTGGCCCAGGTCGCCGACGTCGGCGCGGAAGAGACGCGGCAGGCCATCAACGCCGCCGACGCCGCCCTGCCCGCCTGGCGCGCCAAGACCGCGAAGGAGCGCGCGGCCATCCTGCGCCGCTGGTTCGAGCTGATCATGGCGGCGCAGGAGGATCTGGCCGTCCTGATGACGCTGGAGCAGGGCAAGCCGCTGGCCGAGGCCCGTGGCGAGGTCGCCTACGGCGCCAGCTTCATCGAGTGGTTCGCCGAGGAGGGCAAGCGGGTCTACGGCGACGTGATCCCCAGCTTCGCCGGCAACAAGCGCATCGTCGTCCTGAAGGAGCCGATCGGCGTCGTCGCGGCGATCACCCCCTGGAACTTCCCCAACGCGATGATCACCCGCAAGGTCGGCCCGGCTCTGGCCGCCGGCTGCACCATCGTGGTCAAGCCGGCGGAGGACACCCCGCTGTCCGCCCTGGCGCTGGCCGAGCTGGCCGAGCGCGCGGGCGTCCCGGCCGGGGTGTTTAACATCGTCACCGGGTCCGACCCGGTCGCCATCGGCGGCGAGCTGACCGCCAGCCCGATCGTGCGCAAGCTGTCTTTCACCGGCTCGACCGAGGTCGGCAAGATCCTGATGCGCCAGTCGGCCGACACGGTGAAGAAGGTGTCGCTGGAGCTGGGCGGCAACGCGCCCTTCATCGTGTTCGACGACGCCGACCTGGACGAGGCGGTCAAGGGCGCCCTCGCGTCCAAGTACCGCAACTCCGGCCAGACCTGCGTCTGCGCCAACCGCCTGCTGGTCCAGGCCGGTGTCTACGACGCCTTCGCCGCCAAGCTGGCCGAGGCGGTGAAGCAGATCCGCGTCGGCAACGGCATGGAGGCCGGGATCACCCAGGGCCCGATGATCAACGGCCAGGCCGTCGAGAAGGTCGAGGAGCTGATGGGCGACGCGCTGGCCAAGGGCGCCACGGTCGCGCTCGGCGGCAAGCGCCATGGCCTGGGCGGCACCTTCTTCGAGCCGACGATCCTGACCGGCGTCACCACCGAGATGCGCGTGGCCCGCGAGGAGATCTTCGGCCCGGTGGCCCCGCTGTTCAAGTTCGAGACGGAGGCCGACGCCATCCGCATGGCGAACGACACCGAGTTCGGTCTGGCCGCCTATTTCTACAGCCGGGACATCGGCCGGGTGTGGCGCGTCGCCGAGCAGCTCGAATACGGCATGGTCGGCATCAACGAAGGCATCCTGTCGACCGAGGTCGCGCCGTTCGGCGGCATCAAGCAGTCGGGCATCGGGCGGGAAGGCTCCAAGTACGGTGTGGAGGACTTCCTGGAGATCAAGTACCTGTGCGTCGGCCTGGGCGCCTGACGCCATCCTTTCCAATCGGGGGTTTGAGATGAGCAACCAGTCCTTCCAGGATCGTCGCAACGCCGCCGTTCCGCGCGGCCTCGCCAACGCCATGCCGGTCTATGTCGACCGCGCCGAGAACGCCGAGCTGTGGGACGTCGAGGGCAACCGCTTCATCGACTTCGCGGGCGGCATCGCGGTGCTGAACACCGGCCACCGCCATCCGAAGATCATCGAGGCGGTGAAGGCCCAGCTCGACCGCTTCACCCACACCTGCGCGATGGTCACGCCCTACGAGTCCTTCGTGACCCTGGCGGAACGGCTGAACGCGCTGGTTCCAGGCTCCACGCCGAAGAAGACCGCCTTCTTCACCACCGGTGCCGAAGCCGTCGAGAACGCCGTGAAGATCGCCCGCGCCCACACGGGCCGTCCGGGCGTGATCGCCTTCTCCGGCGCCTTCCACGGCCGCACGCTGCTGGCGATGGCGCTGACCGGCAAGGTCGTGCCCTACAAGGTCGGCTTCGGCCCCTTCCCGGCCGAGGTCTACCACGCGCCCTTCCCCAACGCCTACCGCGGGGTCAGCGTCCAGGACAGCCTGAAGGCGCTGGAGCAGCTGTTCAAGTCGGACGTCGACGCCACCCGCGTCGCCGCGATCATCGTGGAGCCGGTGCAGGGTGAGGGCGGCTTCAACATCGCCCCGCCGGAGTTCCTGCAGGCGCTGCGCAAGATCTGCGACGACAACGGCATCCTGCTGATCATCGACGAGATCCAGACCGGCTTCGCCCGCACCGGCAAGATGTTCGCCATCGAGCATTCCGGCGTCGAGCCCGACCTGATGACCATGGCGAAGAGCCTGGCCGGCGGTTTCCCGCTGTCGGCGGTCACCGGCAAGGCGGAGATCATGGACGCCCCGATCCCCGGCGGCATCGGCGGCACCTACGCCGGCAGCCCGCTGGCGACCACCGCGGCTCTGGCCGTGCTGGACGTCATCGAGGAGGAGAAGCTGATCCAGCGCTCCAACGACCTGGGCGAGCGCATCGCCGGCCGCTTCCGCACCATGGCCCAGCGCAACACGCTGTCGGTGATCGGCGACGTGCGCAACCTGGGCGGCATGATCGCCATGGAGCTCGTGAAGGACCGCGGCACCAAGGAGCCGGCGGCGGAGCTGACCAAGGCGCTGGTCGCCAAGGCGGCGGAGAAGGGCCTCGTCCTGCTGTCCTGCGGCACCTACGGCAACGTGATCCGCATCCTGGTCCCGCTGACCGCGTCGGACGCGCTGGTGGACGAGGGCCTGGACATCATCGAGCGCTCCCTGGAGGAGCTGGTGTCGGCCTGATATCCGGCCTGATTTTTCAGTGAAGTCCCCAGACTGCACGCCCTCCTTCCCGCAAGGGAAGGAGGGTTTCTTTTGTGCGCCCGCCCGCCCGCGCTTTAGGATGAGGGCGCGGAGCGGTGGGGCAAGCGCATGGCCGGCGGGATCGACATCGTCATCATCAAGAAGAATGGTCTGGCCGACGCCGGGGCCAGCGTCTTCAGCGAGGTCGCGGAAACCCTGTGTTTCGCGCTGCGCCGCCTGGGCATCGACGCGCTGGGCGAGCGCGGCCTGACCGTGGTCAGCCTCCAGCATTATTACGGGGCGCTGCGCGACCGCTTCGTCGCCGACGCCAAGCTGGTGCTGAACCTGCATTACTACGAGGCGGGCATCTTCGAGATCGTCCGCGTCTCGCACCTGCTGTCGAACCGCAAGGCGGTGCTGGCCGAGCGCCACCCCGACACCGAGATCGACCCCGACCTTCCGGACGCCATGGCCTTCGCCCCCTACGACGGGCTGGTCGAGGCCGCCTGCGCGCTGGTCGCCGACGATGCGCGGCGGGCGGCGCTGGCTGAGGCGGGACAACGGCGCATGAGGGACCGGGACGCGGCGGCGCTGATGCGCAACGCCGCCGCGGACCTCGGTCTTTCCCTCGCTGAGCCCGGCGCGCTCACCGGCTCCTGACGCGCCCGCTCAAATCTCGACGACCGGCGTGAAGCCGCCGAAGATCAGCCGCTTCCCATCGAAGGGCATCGGATTTTTCTCCGCGCTGAACCGCTCGTCGGTCTTCATCAGCTCTTCCATCCGCTTCATGGCGGCGTCCCGCGTGGCCTTGTCCGGCCATTCGATCCAGGAGAAGACGACCGTCTCGTCGTCCGTCGCCTGCACCGCCCGGCGGAAATCGGTGAGCTTGCCGTTGGGCACGTCGTCCCCCCAGCATTCGAGGACGCGCGTCGCGCCAAGCTCCTTGAACACGCTGTCGGCCTTGTTGGCGTGGTCGATGAAGGCCTGCTTGTTGGCCGTCGGCACCGCGATGACGAACCCGTCGATGTAAGACATGTCTTTCCTCCCCTTGTTTGTTTGGCGTTCCGGCCCCGCCCGTCAGGACGCCGCCGCGTCCGGGCACTTCGCACCGGTGTGGTTCAGCATCCACGGCGTGCCGAAGCGGTCGATGAACATGGCGAAGCGCTCGGCCCAGAAGGTCTCGCCCGGCGGCATCTCCACGGACCGGGCGTCCTTCGCCAGCACAGCAAAGATGCGGTCGAACTCGGCGAGCGACGGCGGGGCGATCTGCACCCGGAATCCCTGCGGCGTGCTGTACATGCTGTCCGGCGAGTCGGACGCCATCACCGTGGTCGCCCCCAGCTTCACCATCATGTTCATCACGAGGTGATCGCCGCCGGGCATCCGGCTGTCCACGTCCGGGGCATCGCCGTTGCGGAACACATAGACGACCTCGCCGCCGAGGGTCTCGGCGTAGTGGGTCATCGCCTCCAGGCAGGTCCCGTTGAAGAACAGGTAGATCGTCGGTTCCATGGTGTCGTTTCCTCCCGGTAAGACTGTTTTTGGGTCAGAGCGCCTTGGGTCAAAGCGTCTTGGCGAGGGCTTCGAGCTGGTCGGTCGCTTTGCCCCAGCCCTCGTGGAAGCCCATCTTTTCGTGCTCGTCGCGCGCCTCGGCGCTCCAGTGCATGGCGCGCGCGGTGTAGAGGGTCCGGCCGGCGCCCGCGTCCTCGAACCGCACATCGGCGGTCATGAAGGCCCGACCCGACGGCCGCCAGCCGGGGCGGAAGGCGTCGGTGAAGACCAGACGCCGCCCCTCCTCCACGTCGAGGAAGACGCCGGGCTCGCCGAAGGATTCGCCGTCCGGACCGTTCATCAGCGTGAAGAACTCGCCGCCCGGCCGCAGGTCCATCCGCGCCTCGGACACGAACCAGGGCTTGGGGCAGAACCATTGTTTCAGCAGCTCGGGTTCGGACCAGCAGCGCCACAGCGCGCCGCGCGGCGCGTCGAGGCTGCGGGTCAGAACGAGGTCGCGCTCACCTTCCGTCATGGGGAGTCCCTTTCGAACGGGTCTGTGAAAAGAGCAGCGTGAGGTAGCGTTTCAGGTGATCGACGCTGTCCAGCGCGTCCTCGCGCCCGCCCGTCGCCTTGGCGAGGATGAAGGCGCCCTGGAGCACGGCCTGGGTGTGCCGCGCGAGGCTCGCCGGGGTCCAGTCGGCTGCGATGCCGCGCGCCGCCATGGCCGCCGCGATGTCCGGCTCCAGCGTCGCCGCGTGGCCGAAGATGCTGGAGGCGCAGGCGTCGCGGATCGCCGGATGCGACCCGTAGACCTCCTGCGTCATGGTGCCGACGAGGCAGGTGAACTCGGCGGGATCGCCGTCGATGATCGCCTTGCGGAAGTCGACATAGCCGAACAGCCGGTCGAGCGGGTCTTCAAGCCGGTGGTAAGGCGCGTTCTCGAAGAAGGCCGAGGTGGTTTCCGCCCAATAGGCGGCGGCGGCGACGCCGAGCGCTTCCTTGGTCTCAAAATGATGGAAGAACGCGCCCTTGGTGACCCCCGCCGCCTTGCAGAGATCATCGACGGAGGTCGCCGCGAAGCCCTTGGCCCGAATGACGTCCCGCGCCGCTTCGAGAAGCCGGGTGCGGGCATCGCCGCGTTCGGGGTGATGTTTGGCGGGTCTCGGCATGGGTCGAAACATACCGAACGGTTGGTATGGGTGTCAAGCGCGGAGAGACGCTATCCCCTCTTCAGCAACGTGAAGCGGGCCAAGAATGTCGGCGATCATGCTCCGCCCAGAAGCAATCAGCGTCGCAGCCATCGTTATTGACGACTATGCGCCCATCTGTCTGGGCAATCTTCTGATCTCAGAGAACCCAAGAGACCAGACCAGCACAAGAGAGTATGAAAAACAGACCAACCAAGAAATGATCATACTCATTGCAAAACTGAATATAAATTTAAAATTCGAGACATGGATGTTGTAACGCTTACCGGATCGACGATCCCAATCTATGTCCATCCATACGCTCCAATCAATATACATAAGAACAATAACAATAATGAAAAGCGGAACAGAACACAGGAGCTTCCAAAGCCGACTCCTTGTCCGCAGCCTCTCCTCAGCCACAAGGACATGAGCCAAATGCCAGGAGCCGTTCATCAGAAAGATCAGCACCCAAGAGATGCAAGTCAGGAAATGCACGGTGTGCATATGAACCACCACGGGCACACGCGCCGCGTAACCATGCGCCGCAAGGTCTCCAGCAAGGCGGGGGATAGCTCCGAGCACCATCCCTACGGCGTCGTGAACGGGCAGGAATGCGCCTAGATACGCTTTAGCAATGCTGCCATTCGACGGAACAACCATCCAGATCACAGTGTAGAGAATAGCTCCCCAAAAAATTAACTGGGCTCCTTTGCGAGCTCTCGACCGGTGAAAGGCCAGCGCTTGCTCCGGCTCTGCGACACTCTCCCTAAGCGCCTGGGCGATCTCACTCTCGCGGAGTTGAAGGTCCGGCGCCCGGACATTCCGCACAACATCGAACGCGATGCCAATGGCCACGACAATCATCGCTGCCGCTGCCGAACCCGCCCCAAGCGACGCAATCATGACCGCGAACAGAGTGGCGGTGCCACGACGGAATATGGTACGGGAAAGAGCGAGCACGGTCGGCGGAAGGTGCGTTGCGGTCGCCGATATGCTATCGCCTCGCCCGCGATCCGTCCACGAAAACCACAACCCATCCATGCAACGGGACGCCCGCTGCAGAGCGACCTTCAATGAGCGGTCATGCGCTCAACAATGGCCCCGTCCGCCGCAGCGTCGTGCCCGCCACCTTGGCAATCCTTTTCCCCGCCAGGGTAAAGCGAGTCGCGCTGTGGGCGTAGAGCACGCCCGCCGACTCGCTGCGCACCGGGGTCATCTCACCGGTCAGCGGGTCGAGGATGTCGGCGACCACGGCGCCGGCCGCCACGCGGTCGCCCGCCTTGTGGTGGAAGACCACCACGCCGCCCACCGGGGCGGTCAGCGGTTCGGAGGATTCCAGCGGGGTCGGGGCGCACAGCGGCTCCGGCAGGGCCGGCGGCTCGCCGGACAGGACTCCGGCATGGGTAAGGAAGCCGGCGATGGCCCGGGCGTCCGCTTCGCCCTGGGCGTGCTCCACGTCGGCCTGCCCGCGCAGCTCCACGGTCACGGAATGGCAGCCGAAGGGGATCGGACGGTCGGGCCAGCGCTTGGCAAGCTCGTTCCAGGGGCGGCTGACCGCCTCGTCGAAGGGGTCGCCGCCGGATTCCTCGGCCAGGAAGACCGCCCGCGCGCCCAGCAGCCGCTGCAACGGGGCGAAGGCCTCCGCCGAGGGCGTCAGGGTGTAGAGGTGCATCACCGCTTCCAGGTCGCAATGCAGGTCGAGCACCCAATCGGCCTGGAGCGCCAGTTCCAGAAGACGGTGCTTCATATGCTCCGTCTCGGTGCGCGGGGTGCGTTCGGCCAGCGCTTCGGCCAGGGCGGCGCGGATGGCGGCCTTGTTGGCCTCGCCGTCGTCGGTCAGCCGGTCGGCCACGCGCTCGGCCACCGCCTCGGTCAGGTGGGGGTAGTCGCGGTTGAAGTTCTTGCCGTCGTCCTGATCGAAGCGGCCAAGGTGATGGTCCATCAGCGACTGGCCCAGACCCACCGGGTTGGCGACCGGGACGAGGATCACCTCGCCGGCGATCCGCCCCTCGGCCTCCAGAGCGGTCAGGATGCGGCGCAGCTTGTCGGCCACCAGCATCGCCGGGATCTCGTCGGCGTGCAGCGACGCCTGGATGTAGGCGCAGGGCCGCGCGCCCGCCGTGCCGAAGCGCTGGACGGTCAGGGTCCGCCGGGTGCCGGGGGTGGCGGACGGGAGGTCGATGATGGCGCTGTGCATGGCGGATCGCTGCTGGATGGATGGAAAGCCCGCCCCACCGTGGCGAAGGCCGGGGCGGGCCGCAAGCGCCTTTTGCGCTGGGCACCTTTTCCGCCGGGCAGCTTTTACGGAACGGCGGTTCCCGTCAGAACGGCGTCGAACTGCTCCAGCGCCCAATCGACCTGTTCGCGGGTGATGACCAGCGGCGGGGCGATGCGGATGGTGTGGTCGTGGGTGTCCTTCGCCAGGACGCCGCGCGCCCGCAGCGCTTCGCAATAGCGGCGCGCCCCGCCCGCCTCCGGGTGAAGCTCCACCGCCAGCATCAGGCCGCGCCCGCGCGCCTCGCGGATCACGTTGCTGCGGATGGCGCCGAGTTGATCCAGGAAATAGGCGCCCTGGGCGGCGGCGTTGTCGATCATGCCCTCCTCCACCAGCACCCGCATGGCGGCGCGGGCGACGGCGCAGGCCAGCGGGTTGCCGCCGAAGGTGCTGCCGTGCTGGCCGGGCTTCAGCACGCCCAGCACCTCGGAGTTCGACAGCACCGCCGACACCGGGTAGAAGCCGCCGGACAGCGCCTTGCCGATCAGGGTGACGTCGGCCTCCACCCCCTCATGCTCCTCGGCCAGCAGCTTGCCGGTGCGGCCCAGCCCCGTCTGAATCTCGTCCAGGATCATCACGACGTTGCGCTCCGTGCACAGGTCGCGCACCCGGCGCAGATAGCCGGCGGGCGGAATGACCACGCCGGCCTCGCCCTGGATCGGCTCCAGCAGGACGGCCACCGTGTTGGGGGTGATCGCCGCCTCCAGCGCCGCCGCGTCGCCGAAGGGCACGGTGCGGAAGCCCGGCGTGAAGGGGCCGAAGCCGCCGCGGGCGTCCGGGTCGGTGCTGAAGCTGACGATGGTGATGGTCCGCCCGTGAAAATTGTCCGAGCAGACGATGATCTCCGCCTGGTTCTCCGGCACGCCGCGCACCTCGTAGCCCCACTTGCGCACCGTCTTGATCGCCGATTCCACCGCCTCCGCCCCGCTGTTCATCGGCAGGATCTTGTGCGAGCCGGTGAGCGCCGCCAGCTCCTCGTAGAACGGCGCCAGCTGGTCGTTGCGGAAGGCGCGGGAGGTCAGGGTCAGCTTGGAGGCTTGGCTCACCATCGCTTCCAAAACCTTCGGGTGGCAATGGCCCTGGTTGACGGCGGAGTAGGCCGAGAGGCAATCGAGATAGCGGTTGCCCTCGGTGTCCCAGACATAGACGCCCTCGCCGCGCGCCAGAACGACGTCCAGCGGCTTGTAATTGTGGGCGCCCAGGCGGTGTTCGGTCCCGATCAGGTCAGCGGCGTGCGGAAGCATGGCGTTCTCTCCGGGGGTTGTTTCTTCTTCAGACGGCCCAAATCAGACGGCCTGTCCGCCAATCTGCGACTGGGTGACGGCGGGGTCGATGATGCGGCGCCCGAACAGGCTCGCCACCAGATCGACCAGCAGAAGCGCGCTCTTGCCCCGCTCGTCCAGGAAGGGGTTCAGTTCCACCACGTCCAGCGAGCCGACGACGCCCGCGTCGTGCAGCATCTCCATGATCAGGTGCGCCTCGCGGTAGGTCGCCCCGCCGAGCACCGCCGTGCCCACCGCCGGCGCGATGGCGGGGTCGAGGAAGTCCACGTCCAGGCTGACGTGCAGATGGCCGCCGGCCTGCCGCACCCGCTCGATGATGCGGCGCATGTGGACGCCGACCCCGTGCTCGTCGATCAGCCGCATGTCCACCACGTCCACCCCGCGGGCGCGCAGCAGGCGCCGCTCGCCGGGGTCGAGGGAGCGGATGCCGAACAGATGCACATGGGCCGGGTTCACCGTGGCGCGCTGCTCCGGCGGGAAGACGTCGTCGAAGCCGTCCTCCCCGCACAGCAGGGCCACCGGCATGCCGTGCATGTTGCCCGACGGCGAGGTGTGGGGCGTGTTGAAGTCGCCGTGGGCGTCCAGCCACAGAACGAACAGCGGCGTACCGGCCTCCCGGCAATGGCGGGCCACCCCGGTGACCGAGCCCATGGACAGGCTGTGGTCGCCGCCCAGGAACACCGGCACCCCGCCGCCCCGCATCATGGCGTAGGAGCGGTCGGCCAGCGCCCGCGACCAGGCGGTGATCTCCGCCAGACGGGCGGTGGCGGCGTCGCCTTCGCTCCACGGTTCGGGTGCCAAGTCACCAAGGTCGCGGACCTCGTGCCCCAGCTCGCGCAGGGCGCGGACCAGCCCCGCCGTGCGCAGCGCCGCCGGCCCCATCAGGGCGCCGGGATGGCCGGCCCCCGCCTCGATGGGAACGCCGATGATCTCCACGAAGCGCTGATCGTCCCGATCCCCCGACGCCATGCCGTCCCTCTCTGTGTGCAATCGTGCCTTCCATGACTATCGGGGGCGGCACCG
This sequence comes from Azospirillum brasilense, assembly GCF_001315015.1. Taxonomy (NCBI): domain Bacteria; kingdom Pseudomonadati; phylum Pseudomonadota; class Alphaproteobacteria; order Rhodospirillales; family Azospirillaceae; genus Azospirillum; species Azospirillum brasilense. The sequence goes on from NZ_CP012915.1 coordinate 1,464,109, forward strand.
GCGGCAGAAAGACGGAAAAGTGCCAACGAACGGCGGCATTTTTGACAGTTTGCCAAGCCCGGCTTATCATTCTGGCATGGACGACCTGGACCACCGCCTGCTGGGCCTGCTGCGCGCCGACGCGCGCCAGCCCGTCGCCGGCCTCGCCGCCGCGCTGAAGGTGTCGCGCGCGACCGTGCGCGCCCGCATCGACCGTCTGGTCGAAAGCGGGGTCATCGCCGGCTTCACGGTGCTGCTGCGCAAGGATCTGCGGCCCGCCATGGTCCGGGCCATCACGATGATCGAGGTGGAGGGCCGCGCCGCCGAGACGGTCATCGCCCGCCTGCACGGCTTTCCGGAGGTGCGGACGGTCTACACCACCAACGGGCGCTGGGACGTCGTCGCTGAAATCGAAACGGAGTCGCTGGAGGCCTTCGACGACACGCTGCGCCGCCTCCGGCAGATCGCCGGCATCGCCTCCACCGAGACCAGCATCCTGCTCTCCGCCCGCAAGGCGGTGCTGTAGCCTACCCGCCGAGAGATCAGCCGCCGAGCCCCGCCAGCACGCCGCCCAGAAGCGGTTGCCCGAACAGCGCGCCCAGGGCGAAGCCGACGATCAGCCCGACCGCCGCTGCGACCAGTGCCCGGCCGCCACCACCCTTGGACGCCTCAGCCCCAGCGCTGCGTCCGTTGCCACCGCCCGTGGAATCATCGCCCTCGTCCGGCGCCGCCGCGCGCCGCGCGGTGTAGGAGGAGTCGGTGTCGGCGTGCCACGCGCGGATGCGGTCCTGCGCCGGCTTCAGCTGCTCGTCGGTCGGGGAGGAGCCGCGACCGTGGACGATCTCCCAGCCGAGCGCCAGGAAGCGCGTGGTCGTCCGGCCCTCCGGGCTGAAGATCGCGGCGGGCATCCGGCGGTAGGTCGCCTTCACCACGTCCACGTCGTAGGGGATCGCCGTGCGGAACATCAGCTCCGGGAACTCGGAGCGCAGCAGGGTCAGCGATTCGCGCCCGACCTCGTCGTTGGTGATCGACAGCATCAGGATGCCGGCCACCGACAGGTTGGGGTTCATGCCCTTCTGGATGTGCTCGACCACCGACAGGGTGCGCTTCAGCCCGTCCAGCGCGTAGCGCCCCGGAAAGACCGGAAGCACCAGCCGGTCCGACGCCGCCAGCGCGCCCGCCGCCAGATGGCCGAGCGCCGGCGGGCAGTCGATCACCACGTAATCCGGCGGGTTGCGCGAGAAGTGCAGCGCCTTGCGCAGGCCGCGCTGCGAGCCGCCGCGGGCGTCCAGCGCGTGCTCCAGCGAATAGAGCTTCCGCGCCCCGACGATCATCGACAGCCCGTCGAAGCTGGTCGGGGTGATGGCGTCCTCGACGAAGGTGTCCTGGCTCAGCAGGTCGTTGATGCCGACGCGCGCCTTCTCCCGCAGCAGGAAGTTGCTGGTGGCGCTGCTCTGCGGGTCGAAGTCGATCAGGACGACGCTCTTGCCCAGCGCGGCCAGCGCCAGGGCGAGGTTCACGGAGGTGGTCGTCTTGCCGACGCCACCCTTCTGGTTGTACACCGCCAGGATGGTCGGCTGCCGCGTCTCCGGCGCGTCGAAGACGTCTTCGTGGCTGGTCATGTCCATTCCGCTTCGTCGTTTCGCGGGTGTTCGTCCTGCGGGCCAAGAGCCGCCGAAAGCGGCGCACTATACGCGTTGGAACGCGCCGGTGTCTCCCCGCAGATGCGCCGGTGTCCCGAAAGGTAACAGCTTCAGCGCGTCTTGAAGGCCGCCAGCTGGCCGGGCAGCGGCGCCATGGTCAGGCGGACGCGCACGATCTCCCACCGTCCGGCGGCAGCGGGATCAACGCCGTCGCAGGGGCGGCGGTCGAGAATCTCGAAGGACAGGCTGGACAGGCCGTCCTCCTCCGGGATCGCGCCACCGGACCAGTTGGCCTGGAAGACCCGCTTGTTGACCCGCGCGATGGGCGAGGCCGAGGCGTCGGGGTTGAAGCCCTCGTTGTCGTGGTCCAGCGGCTCGAACCGGCCGGGCCGCCGCGCGGTCGGGATGCGGCGGGAGCGGATGCGCAGCGACAGGTCGAAATCCTCGTAGCCCCAGCCCCAGTAGGCGTTGGAATAGCCGTCGATCCGCCGGAACACGTCGTTGGGCATCAGCAGGACGCCGCCCATCGTGCTTTCCAGGTCGGTGGTCACCGTTTGGTCGGAGCGGCCCGGCGCCACCGGCCGCTGCTCCGCCCCGAAGGACAGGATGGGGGTCGGCCGGTCGACCCAGGAGTAATCGGCGTCGATGGGCAGATAGTCGATGTCGTGCAGGCAGGTGTAGCCGCTCTCCGCCTCGCCCAGCAGGAAGCCGACATTCTTGATGGCGCCCCGGTTGAAGGGCAACCCGGCCTCCTGCTCGACGATGGTGACGCGGTAGTCGATGGGATCGGGCAGCGTTGCGAAGTAAGCGCCGACCCGCGGCACGAAATCCCGCAGATGCGCCGCGCGGTCGCGGTAGGGCACGACGATGTGAAGCCGCCGGTCCGTGGTTGTCATCGCGGGTCTCCTGCCGGTGCGAAGCGTTGCCAGATGGCGCGATAGGCGTCCTCCAGATCGCGGGCGAAGCGGTCGCCGTCGAACAGGGGGCTGGCCGTCCGCGCCGCCACCAGGCGCGCCTTCAGCCCGGCCAGCCGTGCCGGATCGCGGGCGAGGCCCAGGGCCAGCACCTCGTAGGCCGCCGGCGAGTCGGTCACCAGTTCCGGCAACCCCACCGTTTCGAGCAGGCTGGCCGCCACCCGCCCGGCGAAGGTCGCACCACGGCAGGTCACCACCGGAAGCCCGGTCCACAGCGCGTCGCTGGCCGTGGTGTGGGCGTTGTAGGGCAGCGTGTCGAGGAACAGGTCGGCCCGCCGGTGCCGCGCCAGATGCTCCGCCAGGGGGCGCGGCGGCGCGAAGACGAGGCGTTCCGGCGCCACCCCGCGGGCCACCGCCTCGCGCCGCAGGTTGCCGGCCACCAGCGGATTGCCGGCGTAGAGCCAAAGCACGCTCCCCGGCACGGCGCGCAGCAGCCGCGCCCAGACGTCGAACAGCGCGGGCGTCAGCTTGTAGGGGCTGTTGAAGCAGCAGAAGACGAAGCCATCCTCCGGCAACCCACAATCGGCGCGCGACGGCGTGCGCTCGGCGATGGCGCGGTGGCGGTCGTTGGGCTGGTAGCAGTGGGGCAGCCGCACCACCGCCTCGCTGTAGAAGCTCTCCTCGCCCGGCGGGATGGTCGCCGCGTCGGCCAATATCACGTCGATGAAGTCCGCCCCCATGGTGCCGGGATAGCCCAGCCAGTTCACCTGCACCGGGGCGGGCCGCGCCGCCAGGATCGCCGTGCGGGCGAAGGCCGTGTAGCCCTTCAGGTCCACCAGGATGTCGATGCCGTCGGCGGCGATGGCTTGCGCGGCGTCGCGGTCGGAGCGGTCGCGCAGGTCCACGAAGCGCTCCACCGCGGCGGTCAGGCGGCGGCGCATCGGGCTGCCGTCGTCGATGCCGGTGGAATAGGCGGTGACGGCGAATCGCATCCGGTCGTGCCGCTCCAGAAGCTCCGCCATCAGATAGGCGGTGGCGTGCTCGTGGAAGTCGGCGGAGAGGTAGCCGATGCGCAGGCGACCGTCTCCGGCAACGGCGGGACGCGCCACCGCCGGCACGCCGCGCGCCTTCTGCCGCGCCCAGCGCTCCGCCGCCGCCCGCTGGTCCGCCGGAGTTGTGTGCACCGCCAGCAGGCCGAAGGGCGGCACACCCAGCGCCCCGGCGCGCATCCGCCCGATCAGGTCTCCTTCCAGCGCCGGCAGATCGCGCCAGTCGCAGGCGTGCCGCTGCTGCTGCACGAGCTGCGCCAGCGCCGGGTTGTAGGCGGGGGAGAGCCGGCGGACGCGGCGGAGGGCCTCGATGGACGGCGCGACCCGGTCAGCCAGAGTCGCGGCGGCGGCGAGATCCTCCCACCCCGCCGGGTCGCCGGGATCGAGGGCCACCGCCCGGCGCAGCGCATCGAGCGCGGCGTCCGGGCGCAACGCGCCGGCCAGCGTCTGGCCGAGAATCCGCCACGCCAGGACATGGTCCGGATGCCGCGCGAGCGCGCCGCGCAGCAGCGCCAAGGCGCCCGCCATGTCGTGCTGGCCGAGCAGTTCCATCGCCAGATCGACCGCCGCCGGGGAATCGGGCTGGAGCCCGAGGACCGCCCGGTACTCCGCCACCGCCTCATCCCGCCGCCCGGCAGCGGCCAGCGCGTTGGCGAGGTTGTGGCGCGGGGCGGGATCGTCCGGCGCCAGCCGCACCGCCACCGCACTCGCCCGCACCGCCTCGCCCCGGCGGCCCGCCGCGTGGGCGGCGTTGCCCAGCAGCATCCAGCCGTTCCGGTCCGCCGGATTCAGCGCCACCATGCGGCAGCCGATCCGCCACGCCTCGTCCGGGCGCCCGGCGGCCAAGACGAGGCCGCCGAGATTGTTCAGGGACACCGCATGCTCGGGGTTGCGCGACAGCGCCGCCCGGTAGGCGGCTTCGGCCTCGTCGGTCCGGCATAGAGAGTCCAGCGCGACCGCCAGATTCTTCCAGGTGCCGGCGTCCTCCGGCTGGTGGCGCAAGGCCTCGCGGTAGGCGGTCTCGGCCTCGGCCGGCCGGCCCTGCTCCTGGAGCGCGACGCCCAGGTTGTTCCACACCGCGCCCAGCCCGGGGCAACCCGCCAGGACGGCGCGGTAATGCGGCTCGGCCTCCGCCGGGCGCCCCTGGGCGTGGTGGGACAGAGCCACCCCGTAATGGGCGTCGGGGGAGTCGGGCGCCAGCTTCAGCGCCGCCGCATAGACCGCCCCCGCCGGCCCCCATTGCGACAGCCCGGCCAGCAGGCCGCCGAAATCCAGATAGATGTCCACGTCCTTGCGCAGCGCCAGCGCCTGCTGGAACAGCGCCACGGCCTCCCGCACGCGGCCCTCGCGCTGGGCGGCGACGGCCTGCCGGTGCAGCGCGGCGGCCCGTTCGGCGGTCTCGGGATGGTCCATGCGCCCTCTCAATCCCGCTGGCGGGTGTGCAGCAGGATGCGCGGGATCTCCGCCGGGCGGCGATCGTCGCCCCATTGCGAGATGTCGGGGATCGTGCTCACCCCGCGGCGGCGGGCGAGCAGGCTGAGGATGCTCTGGTCGTGCCGGTGGTCGCGGAATTCCGGGTAGTTGGGCTTGCCGCACTCGTTCGGCGCGTCGGTGAGGATGCGCTCGTCCTGGGCGAAGCGCAGCCATTCGGAGACGAAGGCGATGGTCTCCGGAGTCCGCTCGCAGACGATGAAGCTCGCCAGGATCTGGGTGGCGTCGGTGTAGTCGGGCCGGTCCAGCCGCATGAAATGGAAGCAGTCGCGCTTGGTCCAGCCGCGGTTCTTGAATTTGTCCTCCAGCGTGAACAGCAGGATGGGCAGGTCGCGCCGTTCCCGGCAGAGGTCGATCACCGGGTCGGCGCGGTGCACGAAATGGGCGCCGCTGTCGCAGTAGAACAGCACGTCGCCGTCCTTCAGATGGTTGCGCAGCAGGGTCCAGATGGCCCAGGGCTTCCACAGCCAATAGCCCGCCCCGCGCGGCTGGTCGAGGATGAAGCGGTTGCGCTCGACGAAAGCCGGGTCGATGTGGCTCCGCCCCAGCATCGCCACGGAATCGAAGCCACCGATGTCCATCCCGCTCCGCGCGTTGCGCTTCTGCGCCGCCAGAAAAGCCCCGTCCGCGTAATTCAGCAGCACCCGCGCCATTGCCTCCCCCATCCGGCCCTTACAGCCGGCTCTCGATCCAGTCGGCGAGGCGGTAGGCGTCGAAATGGAACTCCTCCGTCCCCAGGAAGGGCGCCACGGCGCGGTGGGCGCAATAGGCGTCGTAATCACCGTCCACCGCCAGGATGTGGTCCACCGCCTCCTCGTCCGTGGCGAAGCGCGACACGTCGATGAAACTGCCGGCCGCCACCTCGCGCTCCAGATCGGGATCGCCCCAATAGAGCGGGACCGCCCCGGCCTGGAAGACGTCCAGGATCTTCTCCGTCAGATAGCCGGGGTGGCTGGCGTTCTCGAAGGCGAAGGCGAAGCGGTAGCGTTCGAAGACGCGGATCTTGGCCAGCCAGCCCATCTTGACGACGCTGCCGGTGTTGTTCAGGTGCCAGCCCAGCGAATCGACGCGCCGCCGCCCGTCCAGCGCCGGGAAGAAGCGGTTGCGGCGCTCCCCGTTCGGGTTCTTGTAGAGGAAGGCGCAGAAGCCGCGCTCCGCGAAGGCCGCCCGCGTCGGCGGCGCCGGCGGCAGGACCGGCGAGCAGAAATGCGGCACCGCCCCCTCCCGCATGTGCTCGTAGGCGTGCATGACGTAGAGCGGCAGGCGGTAATGGCGCGGGTCGTCGAGGCGATCGAAGGACACCGCCATGTCGAAGCCGTCCAGCGGCGGGCGCACGTTCTCCCCGGTGAAGAACAGGGTGCGGCGGCTGTGCGCCTCGCGGTGCCGCCCACCGAAGACCGACACGATGGCGAGGTCGCTGTCGTCCTCGACCACCGACAGGTCGAAACGGCTGGACAGGATCTCGATGAAGAAGTTCGTGCCCTTGTCGAACTCCGGCCAGAAGTCGTGGAAGGCCAGCTTCAGCCGGGGCCGGCCGCCGCGCCGCCCGCGGTAGGGGCCGTGCAGCAGGAAGCGGTCGAGCCGCTCCGGGTCGCCGCCGGGCTTCGCCAGGAAGTCCTCAAGAAACGCGCTGGTCCGCTGATCGAGCATCCCGCCATCCGTGCCGGATCGTTGCGCGACGCACGATACGGTCGCCGCGGCGGGAACGCCACCCCTTCCGCGCGGTCGCCGTGTCGGGGGACGCGGCCCGGACAACAAAAAACACAACAAAAAACGCCCCGCGAATGACGGAGCGTTCGAACCACCACAGCCCCACAAGGGGAGGAAGTGGTGCCCAGGGACGGAGTCGAACCGCCGACACGGGGATTTTCAGTCCCCTGCTCTACCAACTGAGCTACCTGGGCACCGAGGCCGCGGTGGAGACCGCGGCGCGTCGAGGCGCGCTTTGTAGGCAAATTCGCCGGGCCTGTCCAGCCCTAAAATGCAGAAATCCGCCGCCCCGTCACTCGCGCTCGTCCACCTCTTCGGCGTCCGGGCGGTCGGGGCTTTCGATGCGGTAGACGCCGCCCAGCCAGCGCGACAAATCCACGTCGGCGCAGCGCTTGGAGCAGAAGGGCTTGGTTTCTTCCACCGCCGGACGGCCACAGATTGGACAGGCTTTCTCGGAAGGCTTCTGGTTGTCGTTCATCGTTTAATCCTCCGCCGCGGCCGTGCGGACGGTTCCCAGCAATTCGGCCAGGGCCGTGCCGCGCCGGGCGCGGGTCATCTCCACCAGACCCAGCTTGGACAGGCCATAGACCTGGGTCTGCGCCGGGTCGTCCTCCACCGCGCGGGACAGGGCGTTCAGCAGCCGTTCGGCGTCGCCCCGGTTGCGCATGTTGACGAAATCGACGACGACGATCCCCCCGGCGTTGCGCAGGCGCAGTTGCCGGGCGATCTCCGCCGCCGCCTCCAGATTGACGTCCAGCGGGTTGCCGCGTTCCCCGGCGTTCACGTCCACGACGGTCATCGCCTCGGTCCGCTCGATGACCAGCGACCCGCCGCCGGACAGCGGCACCCGCGTGCCGAGCAGCGTTTCGATTTCAGCGTCCAGGTCGCGCAGGTCGAACAACCGCTGCCGACCGTCTGAGGGCGCAGCCAGGAACCGGGCGTCGAACGGCTCCACCCGCTCCTCCAGGTCCGGCGCGCGGTCGGCGCACCATTCGGCAAGGTCGCGGGCCAGAGCCGCGTCGTCCACGATGATCCGCGACGGGGCGGTCGCCCCATGCTCGATCAGGGCGCGGCGCGGCGCGTCGGGGCCGGTCAGCAGCAATGAGGGTCCGCCGCCCCGCTCCGCCGCGTCGCGGACCTGCCGCCACGCCAGATGCAGCGCGTCCGACTCCGCGGCCAGCAGCCCGTCCGGCGCCGTGGCGGCGCCCGCCCGGACGATCCAGCCGGCGCCGGGGGCGATGTCCTGGATGCGGCGGGCCAGTTCGGTGCGCTCCGGCCCGCTGCCCAGCCGCTTCGACACCGCCACGTCGCGTCCCAGCGGCGCGTGCACCAGGAAGCGGCCCGGCAGGGTGATGTCCATGGTCAGGGACGGTCCCTTGGCGCCGGTGGCGTCGGCCTTTACCTGCACCAGCACGGTCTGGCCGGTGCGCAGCAGGTTGCCGATCCGCTCGCCCTTGGCCTTCGGGCGCCCCTTCGGCCCGCGGGCGTCCAGCGCCGAGAGCAGGCCCGATTTGCCGGTGCCGAGATCGACGAAAGCGCCGTCCAGCCCCGTCGCGATGCGCTCCACCCGGCCGAGGAACACATGGCCCAGCAGCGAAGGCCGCTCCGCATAGTCGATGTAGAGGTCGGTCAGCCGGCCGCCGGTCAGCACGGCGGCCCGCGTCAGCGGACCGTCGCGGTCGATGAGGATTTCCGATGCGGCCCCGACGGTGGGTCCCGTCACGGCAGCGGGAACCCCGCGCCGCGCAGCAGCGCCGCCACTTCGAACAGGGGCAGACCGACGACGTTGCTGTAGGAGCCGCCGATCCAGCGGACATGGGCCGCCACCCGGCCCTGGATCGCGTAGCCGCCGGCCTTGCCCTGCCATTCGCCGCAGGCGATGTAGGACTCGGTCTCCTCGTGGGACAGCGACTTGAAGGTCACGTCGGTGCGCACCAGCCGATCCGACCGGCGCAACGCCTCCCCGTCGCCGGTGGGCGACAGCAGCACGACCCCGCCGAACACCCGGTGCCGTCGCCCGGACAGCAGGCCGAGGCAGGCGCGCGCCTGCTTCTCCTCCTCCGCCTTGGGCAGGATGCGGCGGCCGCAGGCAACCACCGTGTCGGCGGCCAGCACGAAGGCGCCGGGATGGCGCGCAGCCACGGCGGCCGCCTTCTCGCCGGCCAGACGCAACGCGTGCTGGGGCGGAAGCTCCCGCGGCAGGGGCGATTCGTCGATGTCTGCGGGGTCGACCGCGTCGGGCACCACGCCGATCTGGCGCAACAGGTCGAGCCGGCGGGGCGAGGCGGACGCCAGCACGAGCCGGTGGGTGGTTTCGGTGCTCATAACGCGGGGAGGATGGCCGACGGTGGAAACCGGTTCAACGCGGGAAACCGGTTCAATCACTTGAACCGGAACGTGATCCGGCCCTTGGTCAGGTCGTAGGGCGTCATCTCGACGTTGACGCGGTCACCGGCCAGCACGCGGATGCGGTTCTTGCGCATCTTGCCGGAGGTGTGCGCCAGCACTTCATGCTCGTTGTCGAGCTTCACACGGAACATCGCGTTCGGCAGCAGCTCGACGACGGTTCCGGAGAACTCGATCAGATCTTCCTTAGCCATAGCCCCTTAAGTCCGTAACAGTTTCGAGGCAATAACTGACCTCCCGAAGCCGCCCGGTCAAGGGGGATTCCACCGGGGGCGGTGAGCCTCCGGCGTGGGGGTTGGCCAAAGCCTTCCAGATGGGACGGAAACAGCCGGCGGTTCAGCCGAACGGGTTTCCGTCGCCGTTTTCATACTCCCCCGCGCCGTCCGCGTCCATGCCCGCGGTGCCGCCAAGCGCCGCCGACTGGAAAGAACTGAGCGGCGACGGGCCGCCATCGAGCCGCAAGCGGGGTTCCGCGGCCTGCGCGATGCGTTCGAACATCTCTTTTTGGTCGGTGTCCATGCGGCGCGTCAGCCGCGCGACGGTCTCCGACGCGGTCAGCGCCCGGCCCGAGGCGCGGTCGTAGAACAGGCCCCGGTTGCTCCGCGCCGCGGCCGGCAGAAGCTCCGCCGCGGCGGCCCTGGGCGACGACTCGGCGGCGCGGAGCAGCTTGGCCGCTCCACCCACGCCCAGCACATAGGCGATGCGGCTCTCTGTTTCCGACACCGGGCGCTTCAGCCGATCCTCCAGCCGGTCGCGGCCCTCGGACAGGTAGCGCGCGGCCATGCCGGCGGACAGGTCGACATCGTGGCGCAGCGCCAGGATCTGGCGACGCACCGCCGGGTCCTTGACCGAGGGGATGCCATTGCGGCTCTGGATCGCGCCCGCCAGTTCCCCCTGCCCATAGGCGGAGCCGTGGCGGCGGAACAGGTCCAGCCATGTGCGCTCCAGGAACTGGAACGGACCGGCGGCTGAGCTGGAGCGGTTGCGGGCCGCCGGGTCCAGCCCGCTTTCCTGGGTCGCCTGGGCGAGAATGGCGGTGAAGCTGTGGCCCGACAGCCCGGCGACCTGCTGGGCCGCCAGGACCACCTGCCCGGCGGCCGGGCTGTTCGCCAGAGCGGCGCCGATCACCGTCGATTGGGCGCCAGACGCCGCAACCGCCGTCGCGACAGCGCCAGGGACGACCTCGGGTTTGCGGGCGGGAAACGGCACGCGGGTCCCGTCGGCGAGTTGGATCGGCGCCTCCGGCTTCGCGGCCGGCAGGGGAGGCACCTTCTGCCCGTTGGCCAATCGCCCGCGGGGGACCGGCTGGACGTCCGCCAGCGCGCTTTGAAACGACCCGCCCGACGCCGCGCCCGTGGAGGACAATGGCGCGGGAACATCCGGCTTGCGCTCGGGAATCGGGGCGAGTGGAGGCAGCGCGACCTTCATGAAACACCGGAACCGTCAGACCGGAACCGCCATCGCGGAACCCTTCGCCGCAGCTTTAGCACAAAGGCCTTAATTTTTCTTAATCATTGGCTGGGGTCGGCGCGGAGGGCTCAATCCCCCTGCGGGTCGGCCATCCGGATGGGGCCGGAGTCCACCGCCGTCCGCCGTCCTTCCCCGTTCCAATGGTCGATGGCGGCCAGAAGCCGGCTTTTCTCCAGAGGCTTGGCCAGATGATCGTCCATCCCCGCCTGCCGGCAGCGCTCCACCTCCACGGCCAGCACACCCGCCGACAGGGCCAGGATCGGAATGCGGCCCAGCGGGCCGGGAAGCGCCCGGATGCGCCGCGTCGCCTCCAGCCCGTCCATCACCGGCATCTGCACGTCCATCAGGACGAGATCGTACGCGCGTTCCCGCACCGCGGTCACGGCGGCGGCACCATCGGACACCGCGTCCACATGATGCCCGGCCCGGGTCAGCATGGCGATGACCAGGTCGCGGTTCATCGCCAGATCCTCGGCCAGAAGGATTCGTGCGCCGCGGCTCGATGGCTGGTGGTTCAGCGCGCCGCCGTCATGGTCGTCCCGTTCCGGGGCGCTGGCGGGTTGCAGCGGCAGGCTGAACCAGAAGGTGCTGCCGACGCCGGGGCGGCTTTCCACGCCGATCTCGCCACCCATCAGCTCCACCAGGCGGTGGCAGATGGCCAGCCCCAGCCCGGTGCCGCCGCGCCCGCGGTCCAGCTGGCTGAAGCGCTGGAAAAGTTCGCGCTGGCGGTCTTCGGGCACGCCGATGCCGGTGTCGCTGACGGTGAAGGTGTAGCGGCGGGCGCCGGCCTCGTCGCCCATGGCCTTGACCGTCAAGCGGACGCTGCCGGTGTCGGTGAACTTCACCGCGTTGCCCAGCAGGTTCAGCAGGATCTGGCGCACCCGGTCGGGATCGCCCATCACATAGCCACGCGCCGCCGCGGAGACGGAGGTGTGCATCTCCAGACCCTTCTGCTCGGCGGTCAGCCGCACGATGGCCTGGCAGCGGTCGGCCAGATCGTCCAGCCGGAACGGCACGCGGACCAGATCGAGCTTGCCCGCCTCCAGCTTCGACAGGTCCAGCACGTCGTTGATGACGGTCAGCAGGGAACGTCCGGCCTCCCGCACCTGTGAGGCGTAGCGCCGCTGCTCCGCGGTCAGCGGCGTTTCCAGGAGCATGTCGGCAAAGCCGATCACGCCGTTCATCGGCGTGCGGATCTCGTGGCTCATGGTCGCCAGGAAGTCCTCCTTGGCGCGGCTGCCGGCACGGGCCTCCTCCATGGCGGCGCGCAGTTCCTGCTCGCGCCGCTTCAGCCGGCCCGACATGTCGTTGAAGGCGTTGGCCACCAGCCGGATCTCGTCGGGTGCGCCGCGGGCTTCCACGACGGTCCCGACGTCGCCGGCGCCGATCCGGGTTGCCGCCTGGCTGAGAACACGCATCCAGCGCAGGACCGAGGCGTGGAGCAGCGACCACAGCGCCGCCACGCTGAGCAGCCCGGCGATGCCGAGCAGGACCAGCCCGCGCAGCAGATCGCGCTGGGCATCCGCCACGATCGGACCGGTCGGCATGCCCACGGCGAAGACGGTGTTGGTTTCCGTCGAGTGGCGGAAGGCCCAGATGCGGTTCAGCCCGTCGGCGCTTTCGCCCTCGAACGCGCCGCTGCCCTCGGCCAGCATGCGCTGGATGTGCGGAAAATCCGCCAGGCTGCGCCCGACCCAGCCTTCCGGGTCGGGCTGGCGCGCGATCAGCACGCCGTGGCGGTCCAGCACCAGGATGCGCGCGTCGTCCTGCTTCGTCACCCTCACGAGATCGGTCAGCCAGGCGAGATCGATGGCGACGCCCAGCACCCGCTCGACCTCGCCATTCACCAGCACCGGCTGAACCGCCAGGATCAGCGGCTTCCCCGACCGCTTGCCGATCACCACCTCGCTCAGCACGAAGGATTTGCTGCTCAGCGCCCGCTGGAAATACTCGCGCTCGCGCAGGCTCATCCCGGAGCCGGGGCCGGTCGTATCGCAGATGAGGAGACCGTTCGGGTCGGTCACCCACACGCCGGTCGTCCAGCGGTGCTGCCGCGGCATCGGCGCCAGCGTGGCGACGCAGGCGTCGGTGTTGCCGTGGGCGGCATCGCGGACCGCCGGCACGAGAGCAAGGACGCTCAGCAGGTTCCGTGCCTCACCGATCAGGTCGCGCTGGCGCTCCACCCCGTCCTCGGTCAGGTGCCGCGCCAACTCCTGGGCACTGCTCAGCCGCTGGTCGAGTTGCTGGTCGAAGAAGTACAGCGCCCCGGCCAGCGGCAGGGCCAGGGACGCCAGGACGACACCCATCAGACGCAGACGGAGGCTCCGCAGGCCGGTGGCACGAAACAGGCGGGACGGCAGACCGGCGAGCATCAGGCGGAGAACCTTCTCAAGGGCCTCTAGAGGCTACGGGGAGGGGCACACGTCATTCGATGATTCATCTCAATAGCACCTCAACCCACCCTTGAAAAAGGGCTTCACAAAATCCCGTCGCCAAACCTGCGGATGGTCACACCGTTGGACCCCGGGACAGCGGAAACCGTTCCTTGATTCTGCCCAGCAGCCCGTCGCGCACCTTGCGGTAGGCTTCCAGCATGGCCTCGCGGTTGCCGTCCACCAGCGTGGGATCGAAGGTGTTCCAGAACTCCACCTCGCAGGCCATCGTGCGGGTCATCTCGATGGCACGGTGCTGCGCCTCCGGCGACAGCGACACGATCAGGTCGAAATTCGTGTCCTCCAGATCCTCGAAGCTGCGGCAGCGATGGCGGGACAGGTCGATGCCCATCTCCTCCATCACCGCCACGGCGAAGGGATCGACCTCGTCCCCCTCGCGCACGCCGACCGAATCGACGTAGACGCGCGTGCCATGGAAATGCCGCATGATCGCCGCCGCCATCGGGGAGCGGATCATGTTGTAGGTGCAGGCGAACAACACGCTCGTCACGGGGAGCGGTTGCAGCACCGGGGCCATGCGCCGCCCGACCCCGTCAGCCGCGAATGTGGAGGACGCAGATCAGCGTGAACAGCCGACGCGCCGTCTGGAGATCCATTTCGACCTTGCCGGCCAGCCGTTCGCGCAGCATCTCCGATCCTTCGTTGTGCAGGCCGCGGCGTCCCATGTCGATCGCCTCGATCTGCGAGGGCGTGGAGCGCTTGATCGCCTGATAGTAGCTTTCGCAGATCAGGAAATAGTCCCGGACGATGGACCGGAAGCCGGTCACCGGCAGGGTGATCTTGTCCAGCGCGCTGTCGTCGTCGCGCCGGACGTCGAAGACCAGCCGGTTGTCCTCGATCGACAGATGCAGGTGATAGGGGCCGGAGTCCGCGTGCTCGCAGGGGCAGAACTCGTTGTCTTCGAGCAGGTCGAAGATGGCAACCGCGCGCTCGTGCTCCACCTCCGGCTTGCGCCGGATCACGGTCTTCTCGTCGAGCGTCACGTGGACGATGCGGCGGTTGCCCTTCGTGCTCACCCCTGACCTCCTCCTGGCAGGCGCAGCGCCACCGACAGCGCGTGCGCGTCCAGACCCTCCGACCGGGCCAGCGTCACCGCCGCCGGGCCGATCGCCGCCACGCTCTCCGCGTCGCAGGCGACGAAGGTCGTCCGCTTCATGAAATCCAGCACGTTCAGGCCCGACGAGAAGCGCGCGGAGCGCGCCGTCGGCAGGACGTGGTTCGGACCCGCGACGTAATCGCCGATGGCTTCCGGCGTGTAGCGGCCGAGGAAGATGGCCCCGGCGTTGCGGACCTTCGCGGCCAGCGCGTCGGGGTCCTCCACCGCCAGTTCCAGATGCTCCGGCGCCAGCCGATCGATCAGGGCCGGCGACTCGGCCAGCAGGTCGCGCACCACGATGATGGCGCCGTGCTCCCGCCAGCTTTCCCCGGCGATGGCGGCGCGCGGCAGCGTCTCCAGGTGCCGGTCCACCGCCGTCGCCACCGCATCGGCGAAAGCCGGGTCGTCGGTGATGAGGATCGACTGGGCCGAGGTGTCGTGCTCCGCCTGGGACAGCAGGTCCATGGCGATCCAGGCCGGGTCGTTCCGGTTGTCGGCGACCACCAGGATCTCCGACGGGCCGGCGATGCTGTCGATGCCGACCGTGCCGTAGACCAGCCGCTTGGCGGCGGCGACGAAGGCGTTGCCGGGGCCGACGATCTTGTCCACCGGCGCGATGGTCGCCGTGCCGTAGGCCAGCGCGGCCACCGCCTGGGCGCCGCCGATGCGGTAGATCTCGGTGATGCCGCAGCGCTTGGCGGCGGCCAGGACCAGCGGGTTGATCGCCCCGTCCGGAGTCGGCACCACCATGACGATGCGCTCCACCCCGGCCACCCTGGCCGGCAGCGCGTTCATCAGGACGGAGCTGGGGTAGGACGCCGTGCCGCCCGGCACATAGAGGCCGGCAGCCCCGACCGCCGTCCAGCGGGCGCCCAGCCGCACGCCCTGAGCGTCGCGGTAGTCGGTCGTCTCCGGCACCTGGAGCCGGTGGAAGCTCTCGATGCGCTCGGCCGCGGTGTCGAGCGCGCGCAGCAGTTCCTCGCTGCATTTGCCCACCGCCGCGTCCACCTCCTCCTGAGAGATGCGCAGCGTCACGGGGGTCAGCGTCTGGCGGTCCCAGCGGGCGGTGTAGTCGATCAGCGCCGCGTCGCCGCGCTTACGCACGTCGTCGATGACGCCGGCGACCAGGGCCTGCACGTCCTCGCTGGTCTCGCGCTTGGCATGGAGAAGCCCCTCGAAGCCCTTGGCGAAACGGGGGTCCTGGGCATCAAGCCTGACGGGCATTCACAGCCTCCCGGAAGCGGTCGATCCAGCCGGAGATTTCCTCGGGCCGCGTCTTGAAGGCGGCCCGGTTGACGATGAGGCGGGAGGTGACGTCGGCGATGTGCTCGATCTCCACCAGCCCGTTCGCCTTCAGCGTCGAGCCGGTGGACACCAGATCGACGATGCGGCGGCACAGGCCGAGGGTCGGGGCAAGTTCCATCGCGCCGTTCAGTTTCACGCACTCCGCCTGCACCCCGCGCGCCGCGAAATGCTTCCTGGTGACCTCCGGGTATTTGGTCGCGACGCGCACGTGGCTCCAACGCGACGGATCGTCGCTCTCCCCCAATTCGACCGGTTCGGCAACCGACAGGCGGCACTTTCCGATGCCGAGGTCGAGGGGCGCGTAGATTTCCGGATAATCGAATTCCATCAGCACGTCGTTTCCGGCCACGCCCAGATGGGCGGCGCCGAAGGCGACGAAGGTCGCCACGTCGAAGGACCGGACGCGGATGATGCTGAGATTCGGGATGTTGGTCGCAAAGCGCAGGAGCCGGCTGTCCGCGTCGTCGAACGCCGCTTCCGGCTCAATGCCGGCGTGGGCGAGCAACGGGCGCAGCTCCTTCAGGATGCGTCCCTTGGGCAGGGCCAGAACCAGCGGCTGACAGGCCGACACGTTCGACGACGCATCGGCCGGCGTGCTGGGCGCCGGCGCGCCAAGAGCACGGGTATCGGCGGGCAAAGAACTCTCCTCGGGCTGAACCGCTGCCCGGATATACCACATTCCGCGCCGCCGTCACGGTCTTAGGAGGCTTAGTGCGGTGCAGGGCGGCCTTGTTGGCGATGATCGCTGTCCGCGCTTCGCCTGCAAGCTATTTAACAACATGAAATTGCTCTATTTGCGTTTTCACACTTTTCTTCTCATTTTCCGCCTTGACCGAATGCCCATCGACATTGTAGATAAATCTCCGGACGCCCAAGGGGGGCGCCCCGCGGCAATTTGATCGCCAGCTTGCGCCGCGTCACCAAACGCTAAAGCGCCACGATACCGGTCGTGGAACTCTGACAGGAGTGACCGGAATGACCATGATGAGCCTCCCCTTCTCCGCCAATCGGACCGGCACCGTGACGGGCCAGTGTTGCCAAATGCGCAACGCCTGCTGTCGCCGCTGACCCCAGCGCGCCGACCCGCTCCGTCCAGCATCCGATCCGCATGAAGCCCGCGCGCCGCAGCGCCGCGGGCCGAGGGAGAACGCCGTCATGAGCACCTCCAACGCCTACGCCATCGAAGTTCAGGGCCGGTCCGCCGGCATCGTCGTCGCCGGCCAGGGCGGCTTCACCTTCTTCGTGTCCGACTGGTCCTTCAAGGACCTCGACCGCAAGACCTTCCGCAACGTCGGACAGGCCGAGCGCGCCGCCAAACAGTTGGCGGCCCGGCGCTCCGGCGTGCGGCGGCGCTGATCGCGCCCGCATTTCACACACCGCCATCGCCCGACCAAGCCATTCCACACCGTGCATAGAGGACCCGCTCCGTGAAAGCCTTTCTGACGTCCATTGCCGTCGCCACCCTGCTCACCGTCTCCACCGGCGCCGGCGCCGCCGCCCTGAAGCTCGGCGTGTCTGCCGGCCCCTATGGCGAGATCCTGGAATACACGGCTAAGATCGCCGCCAAGGAGGGCCTGAAGGCGGAGGTGATCGAGTTCACCGACTGGAACATGCCCAACGCCGCGCTCCAGTCCGGCGACATCGACGCCAACAACTTCCAGCACCAGCCCTTCCTCGACAACCAGATCAAGCAGCGCGGCTACGACATCGTGCCCATCGCCAAGAGCATCGTCGTGCCCATGGGCATCTACGCGAAGAAGATCCAGTCGCTGGCCGACCTGAAGGAAGGGGCCAGCGTCTCCATCCCCAACGACCCGACCAACGGCGCCCGCGCGCTGTTTCTGCTGGCCAAGGCCGGGGTGATCGGGCTGAAGGACGGGGCGGGCCTGAACACCAGCATCGCCGACATCGCGTCCAACCCGAAGAAGATCAAGCTGGTGGAGCTGGATGCGGCCCAGCTTCCGCGCTCGCTGGACGACGTCGACGCCTCGGTCATCACGCTGAACTACGCGGTCCTGGCCGGGCTGACTCCCAAGACCGCCCTGGTGCTGGAGGACGACCAGTCGAAATGGCACCTCGTCTGGGCTGTCCGTAAGGACCGCGCCGAGGACCCGGCGATCAAGCGCTTCATCGAGCTGTACCGCTCCGCCGAGGTGCGCGACTTCATCAACACGCGCTTCAACGGCACCATCATCCCGACCTGGTGATCGCCTCCGGTTATCATAGCCCTCTCCCCTCAGGGGAGAGGGTGCCCGCGAAGCGGGCGGTGAGGGGGTTGCGCTTTTGCCGGACGTGCGCCACGCGCAACCCCCTCACCCTAACCCTCTCCCCAGAGGGGAGAGGGAATCGCGAAAGTGATTCTTTTCAGGAAGCTCCGTCATGACCGGCCCGTTCAGCCGCACCGCCTCGATCTATGACCGCGGCCTCGCCCCCGACCCCGCGAACCACGTCCCGCTCAGCCCGCTCAGCTTCCTGAAACGCGCGGCGAAGGTCTATCCGGACAAGCCGGCCATCCGCCACGGCCGCCGCACCATCACCTACGCCGAGTTCCACGACCGGGTGCGGCGCTTCGCCGGGGCGCTGCTGCAAGCCGGGGTGAGGCGCGGCGACACGGTGTCGGTGCTGGCGCCCAACGTCCCGGCGCTGCTGGAGGCCCATTACGCGGTGCCGCTGGCCGGCGCGGTCCTGAACGCGCTGAACACGCGGCTGGACGCCGCGGCCATCGCCTTCATCCTGGACCACAGCGAGACGACGCTCCTGATCGTCGATCGCGAGCTGTCGCCGGTCGCCAAGGCCGCGCTCGCCCGGACGGAACGCCCCGTCACGGTGGTGGAGATCGCCGACGATCAGGTGCCCGACGCACCGTCGCTGGGTGCGGTGGAGTATGAGGACTTCCTCGCCGCCGCCGACCCCGCCCCCTGGCGCGGGCCGGACGACGAGTGGCAGGCCATCGCGCTGAACTACACCAGCGGCACCACCGGCAACCCGAAGGGCGTCGTCTATCACCACCGCGGCGCCTATCTGAACGCGCTGGGCAACGCCTTCACCCTGAACGTCCGGCCCGAGAGCGTCTTCCTGTGGACGCTGCCGATGTTCCATTGCAACGGCTGGACCTACAGCTGGGTGGTCACCGCCGCGGGCGGCACCCACGTCTGCCTGCGCCGGGTGGAGCCGGCGGCGATCTTCGACGCCATCGCGGAGTTGGGCGTCACCCATCTGTGCGGCGCGCCGATCGTGCTGAACATGCTGATCCACGCCCCGGAGACGGTCCGCCGGAGCACGCCCCGCCCGGTGATCGTGGGCACCGGCGGCGCCGCTCCGCCCTCCGCGGTCCTCGCCGGCATGGCGGCGCTGGGCTTCGAGGTGGTGCACATGTACGGGCTGACCGAATGCTACGGCCCGGCCACCGTCTGCGCCCCGCAGGACGGCTGGGAGGCGTTGGACGCCGACGGGCTGGCGCTGCAGTTCGCGCGGCAGGGGGTGAACCATGTCGCGGTGGAGGACGCCACCGTGCTCGACCGCGAGACCGGCCGGCCGGTCCCTGCCGACGCGCTGACCATCGGCGAGATCGCATTGCGCGGCAACACGGTGATGAAGGGCTACCTGAAGAACCCCGCGGCGACGAAGGAGGCGCTGAAGGACGGCTGGTTCCGCACCGGGGACCTGGGCGTGCTGCATCCCGACGGCTATATCGAGGTCAAGGACCGCAGCAAGGACATCATCATATCCGGAGGCGAGAACATCTCGTCCCTGGAGGTGGAGGAGGCGTTGTACCGGCATCCCGCCATTCTGGAGGCCGCCGTGGTCGCCCGTCCTGACGACCGTTGGGGCGAGAGCCCCTGCGCCTTCGTCACGGTGAAGCCCGGCGCGGAGCGCCCCTCTGAGTCCGACATAATTCAATGGTGCCGCGACCGCATTGCGCACTACAAGGTGCCCCGCACCGTCGTGTTCAGCGATCTGCCGAAGACATCGACCGGTAAAATCCAGAAGACCGTCCTGCGCGACGCCGCCCGCGATCTGGGCGCGCGTCGGGAGGCCAAGAGCGTATGATAACCTTCGAACAGCTTCAGAAAACCTACCCGTCCCGCGGCACCGGGCAGCCGGTCCAGGCGCTCGCCGACATCGACCTGACCATCGGGCGCGGCGAGATCTATGGCATCATCGGGCGTTCGGGCGCCGGCAAATCCACGCTGCTGCGCACCGTGAACCTGCTGGAGAAGCCGACGTCGGGCCGCGTGCTGGTCGACGGGGTGGACGTCACCGCCCTGTCGCCGCGCGCGCTGCGCGCGGCGCGGCACAGCATCGGCATGATCTTCCAGCACTTCAACCTGCTGTCCTCGCGCACGGTGTTCGACAACGTCGCCCTGCCGCTGGAGCTGGCCGGGGTGGCGAAGGCGCAGATCCGCGAGACGGTGGAGCCGCTGCTCGACCTCGTCGGCCTCACCGACAAGCGCGACCGCTACCCGGCGGAGCTGTCGGGCGGGCAGAAGCAGCGCGTCGGCATCGCCCGCGCGCTGGCCAGCAAGCCCAAGGTGCTGCTGTCGGACGAGGCGACCTCCGCGCTGGACCCCGAAACGACGACCCAGATCCTCCACCTGCTGGCCGACATCAACAAGCGGCTGGGGTTGACCATCGTCCTCATCACCCACGAGATCGCCGTCATCAAGGAGATCTGCCACAAGGTGGCGGTGATGGAGAACGGGCGGATCATCGAGCAGGGGCCGGTCTTCGATATCTTCGCGCACCCGAAGCACGAGACGACGAAGACCTTTGTCGATCCGGTCATCAACCGCGGCATCCCGGAGTCCTTGCGCGCCCGCCTGTCGGCCACGCCGGTGCCGGGGTCGAACATGGTGCTGCGCATCACCTTCACGGGGGAGCGCGCGACCTCCCCGGTGATCAGCGCGATCAGCCGCAAGCTGAACCTGGACCTGAACATCTGGCACGGCCAGATCGACGAGATCCAGGGCGCGCCCTTCGGAACGCTGGTGGTGGAGGCCATCGGCAACCCGCAGTCCATCGAGGCGGCCATCAGCCTCCTGAACGTCAACAAGCTCGGTGTCGAGGTGCTCGGTCATGCTGTCCCCGGAAATCTACGCGCTGCTGTTTAAGGCGCTTCTCGACACGCTCTACATGGTGGCGGTGTCGGGCCTTCTGGGCACGGCGCTGGGTCTTCCGCTGGGCGTGCTCCTGGCCGTCACCGGCCGGGGGGAGCTGCTGCAGAATCTCGCCTTCAACCGGGTCGCCGGCGTGCTGGTGAACATGACGCGCTCCACCCCCTTCATCATCCTGGTGGTGGCGATCATCCCCTTCACCCGGCTGATCGCCGGCACCTCCATCGGCACCGCCGCGGCCATCGTGCCGCTGACGGTCGCCGCCGTGCCCTTCATCGCCCGCATCGTCGAGGGCGCCGTGCGCGAGGTCGACCGCGGCCTGATCGAGGCGGCGCAGTCCATGGGCGCCACGCCCTTCCAGATCATCCGCAAGGTCCTGCTGCCGGAGGCGATGCCCGCCATCGCGCTGGGCCTGACCCTGTCGGTGGTCAGCCTGATCGGCTATTCGGCCATGGTCGGCGCGGTCGGCGGCGGCGGCCTGGGCGACCTCGGCATCCGCTACGGCTACCAGCGCTTCCTGCCGGAAGTGATGCTGGCCGTGGTCATCGTGCTGATCGTGCTGGTGCAGATCGTTCAATCGACGGGCGACTGGATCGCCCGCCGCGTCAACAAACGCAACCTGAAGTCCTGAGGAGTTGGAGATGTTCCGTACCCGTGTGCTCGGCGCGGCCTTTGGTCTGGTGGCCGGCATCGCGACCCTGGCGACCGCCGTCGGCGCGTCGGCCGAAGCCCTGAAGATCGGCGTCACCCCCGGCCCGCACGGCCAGATCCTGGAGAAGGTCAAGCCGCTGGCCGCCAAGGAGGGCCTCGACCTGACGGTTCTGGAGTTCTCCGACTACGTCATCCCGAACCAGGCGCTGTCGCAGGGCGACCTGAACGCCAACTCCTTCCAGCACCAGCCCTACCTGGACAACCAGGTGAAGGACCGCGGCTATGAGCTGGTCAGCGTCGCCAAGACGGTGATCTTCCCGATGGGCGTCTACTCGAAGAAGGTCAAGAGCCTGGACGAGCTGCCCGACGGCGCCAAGGTCTCCATCCCCAACGACCCGACCAACGGCGGCCGCGCGCTGCTGCTGCTCCAGGCCAAGGGGCTGCTCAAGGTGAAGGAGAGCGCCGGCCTGAAGGCCTCGCCGCTCGACATCTCCGAGAATCCGAAGAAGCTCCAGATCCTGGAGCTGGACGCCGCTCAGCTCCCGCGCTCGTTGGACGACGTGACCGTGGCGGTCATCAACACCAACTTCGCCATGGAATCCGGCCTGGACCCGAACAAGGACGCCATCGCCCGCGAAGCCAGCGAGAGCCCCTACGCCAACGTCATCGCCGTCCGCAAGGTCGACCAGGACAAGCCGTGGGTCGCCACTCTGGTGAAGGTCTACCAGAGCGACGAGGTGAAGCAGTTCATCCTCGACCGCTTCAAGGGCGCCGTGGTTCCGGCCTGGTAATCGCCGCCGGTTCCGCAAGAAAGGCCCTTCCTCCCGCCGGAGGAAGGGCCTTTTTCCTTAAAGCTTGAGCCCCGCCACACCGTCGAGAATTGCCCCGTCGGAAAGGGCGCGGCGCTCCAGCTTCGCCCCGAACATGCGGGCGTTGGTCAGGTCCGTGTTCGTCAGGTCGCAGCCGGACAGATTGGCGAAGGACAGGTCGGCGCCCGCGAAATTCACCTCGCGCAGGCATGCACCCCGAAGGTCGGCGTAGCGCAGCCGCGCGCCCGACAGATCGGAAGCCATCGATCGCCTTTCGTCGAAATAGAGCGGGCGCAGGTTGGCCTTGCGCAGGTCGGCGTTGTTCAGCTTGGCAAGGCGCAGGTTCACGCCGCGCAGGTCGCCGTTGATCAGCTTGGCGAGGCGCAGGTCGCCCTTCTCCAGCACCGCGGCCTGAAGCTGCACGCTGGTCAGGTCCAGGCCGTACAGAGTCGCCCCGACCGCCCGCAGCATGGTCAGGCAGGTGTGGGCCAGCGACGGGGCGTGCCGCAGGTCGAAGCCCGACAGGTCGAGCGCCGTGCCCTCCGCCCCGCTGGACCCGACCCAGCGGATGTGCTCGTGCAGAAGCTCGTCCAGCGGGCGCCCGAGTTCGGCGACGACGCGGCCCACCGGATCGTCGGTCAGGGCGTCCTCCATGTCGGCGTCGGCCAACTCGGTCATGATCATGGTGGCGCCGGTCAGAACCGCGCCGCGCAGGCAGGCGCCGCGCAGGTCGGCCCCGGACAGGTCCGCCCCTTCCAGGTTCGATCCGGTGAAATTGGCCCCGCGCATGGTCGCGCGGACCAGCTTGCACCCGCGCATCAGCGCGTCGGTGAAGTCGGTGTGGATTGCCATGGCCCCGGACAGCCGGGCGTTGGTCAGATTGGCGCCGGACAGGTCGGCCCCCGACGCCTCGGTCGGCCGATCCTCTACCTGGATGATGCGCAGGCTGCCGTCGCGGTCCTTCTCCGCCAGCGAGCCGTCGCGCAGGTCGGCCTCGAACAGGTTGGCGCCGATCAGGATGGCCCCGCGCAGGCAGGCGCCGCGCAGATCGGTCTTGATGAGGCTGGCGTTCTCCAGATTGGCCAGGCGAAGGTCGGTGGCGAACATCGACGCGCAGTCCAGGCGCGCCCCGCCCAGATTGGCGCCGCGCAAGCTGGCCCCGACGAAATCGGCGTGGGCGAGGTCACGCCCGGTGAGGTCCAGCCCGTTCAGGTCGAAAAAAGACAACGTCGCCCGCGCCCCGCCGATGCGGGCGTTCCGGAACATCTCGTGCCGACGCACCACCGCGTCGAGTTGGACCTGATCCAGGCGGGTGAGAGGACGCTGCTGCATGGCCGTGTTCGCCTCCGATCACGGTTTCAGAGTACCCTTCGCGGCCTTCACGAATGATTAATGCAGCCCACAATGGGATGCTTTTCCTGGCAGGGAAAGCGTCGTTCGGACTTCACGCCGCGGATGACTGGCTTTGCCGCGCCGGCACGGGCTCGGCTCCCAAGGCGTTCAGCGCGTCGCGCAGCACGTCGGGGGTAACGGGCTTATGCAGCAGGCGGCACCCCGCGGCCACCGCCTCGCGGATGCGTTCGGGGCCGGTGTCGCCGGTCAGAATGATGCCGGGAATGGGCCGCCCTTCCTGCTCCGCCGCTCGGGTGACCGTCTCGGCCCCGGTCAACGGTCCCGGCAACCGGAAATCCGACAGGATCACGTCCGGACAGCGCGGCGCGGCGCGCAGCATCGCCAGAGCCGCCGGCCCATCCGCCGCCACCAGAACGTCGTGTCCCCAACTTTCCAGAAGGAGTTGCATTCCGGCGCTCTGCACCGGGTCGTCCTCCACGATCAGGATCAGGCGTGCCGCCGGATTCTCCGCCCGGCCGGCAGGAGCCGGGACCGCCGCGTCCGTCCGCGATTCGCTGGCGGCCAGCGGGACCATGACGGAGAAGACCGAGCCCTGGCCCGGCCGCGAGCGAACCTCCACCGCGTGGCCCAGCAGCGCGGCCTTGCGGCGCACCTTGGGCAGCCCCAATCCCAAGCCGCGGCGGCGGTCGCGCTCCGGGTTGCCCAACTGCACGAAGTCTTCGAAAATGGCGTCCAGATGCTCCGCCGCGATGCCCGGACCGGTGTCCCACACCTCGATGCGCAGCCATTGGCCGCGCCGCCGGCAACCGACCACGACGCCGCCCGCCGGGGTGTAGGCGATGGCGTTGCGCAGCAGATCGCCGAGCATCCGGGTCAGCAATGTGGCGTCGGTGCGCACCATGGCGGCGCAGCCGCGCACCCGCAAATCCAGGCGCTTGTCCGCCGCCAGCCCCCGGAACTCCGCGGCCACACCGTCCAGAACGGTGGCGATGGACACCTCGGCGATGTTCGGGCGGACCACCCCGGCGTCGAGCGTGGCGACCTCCAGAAGCGCGTGCAGCAGCTTTTCCCCGCTGTCCAGCGCCTCGCCCATCTTCTCGGCGATGGATCGCTCGCGCGACTCCTTCAGCCGCTCCATCAGCAGATGATGGAACAGGCGCAGCGCCTGGAAGGGCTGGCGCAGGTCGTGGTTGGCCGCCGACAGGAAGCGGGCCTTGGCTTGATTGGCGCGTTCCTTCTCGGCCAGGGCGCGGACGAGCTTCTGGTTCAGGGAGCGCAGGTCGGCGGTGCGCTCCTCCACCCGTTGCTCCAGCCGGGCGTTGGCGTCGCGCAGGGCGTCGCGGGCCGCCGCCTCGCGCCGCAGGCTGGTCCAGCCGAGGGCGGCCAGCCCGAACAGCGCGACGACGCTGACGCCGACCATCATGAAGCCGTGCTGGAGGCGGCTGCTCCACGGCTCCAGAACGACGGCCCGCGGCAGGGCGACCGCCGCAACCGCCGGAAAGTCGCGCATCCGCTTCAGGCCGATGACCACGCCTTCTCCACCAACGGTCCAGTCGCGCTCGCCGCTCTCCACCCCCGGTTCCAGCGTGGGCAGTGGACCGATTCCGGTGCCGCCCTTCCCACTGCCTCCAATGCCGGCCAGCCGCGTTCCGTCCAAGCGGAACAGGCCGGCGACGCTGTGCCGCCCGTCGCTGAAGACATCGAGAACCGTGTGCAGGCTGGAAGAGGGAAGCGCCAGCAGGACCGCACCCTCCGGGATGCCCCCGTGCCCCGAGATGCGGCGGACCATCAGGATGGAGTCCCGCCCATCCACCTGACCGTGCAGAAGCTCCACGACGCCTCCCGCCCCCTGGAGCAGGCTGGCGGGGCCGCTGTCCGGTTCGATGGAAGGGCCGAACACCGTCCGGCCGTCGGCGTCCAGGATGGACAACACACCGAACCGCGACGCCACCAGCGCCTCGCTCGGGACCTTGTCGGGAAGCGATGCGAACCCGCCCTCCTCCAGCCGGTCGGCCACCCGCGCCAGAGCGGCGGCTCCGCCATCCAGCACCGCGTCGGCGTGCCCTTCCAGAAAGGCCGCGGCCTGCCGGCTGCCGCGTTCCGCCCGGTCGAGCGTGTTGACGTAATCGACCAGCGACAGCGCACCCCAGGCCGTGCCGCCCAGCAAGGTCATCGCCAGGACGATGGCCGCCAGGATGGCCTTCGGATGGAAGTTGAGCAAGGTGTTGACCGAAAGCCGGATCATGGGCGGGGATGTCTTGGTGAGGCGGTTCGGGAGCGGCGGCGGCGGTCCGCCGAATGCACGATGCCGCCGGGCACCGGCGAAGTCGGCGCCTGGGGCGATGACCGATGTATGGAGAGCGGTCTCAATGGTCCGCGGATTGTCGGATAGGAAATCGCTCTTGAGTCGCAAAGGCCGGAGAGGATTGGTCTTCGGGCCTGCCGATCGTTGAACTCGCCACGTCTTCAGAACGAAAGAAGCGGTGACGGCGCGGCACAGCGAAAGTTGTCATTTGCGTTACACCCGCTTCCTTGGCCTTTTGTCGGAAAACTCCCGAACATCCCCCAGAAGTTTATTTGCCTTTATTGCCAGGAACCGATGATAGCACGCGATAGTTATCGGCGCGACCCGCCATGACGACTATGACCATGCTCATACCGAACCCACTCTTTGGGTGAGGTTGCACGAATTGGTTCGGCCAGGAGTTGAAGCGTCAGCAAACATCGGAAATTGCGCCGATGGCGGGATCACCGGGGCGGCTTGCGCGTTCCTGTGCTGCTTCATGCCGCAACGCGCCCACACTGAGGTTCAACCGTGAAGAAGCCGCCGTTCGCTCCCAAGGTTTTCCGCCAGTCCCGCATCCGGGAGGGTCTGCCCTACCCGCTCGGCGCCACATGGGACGGGCTGGGCGTCAACTTCGCGCTGTTTTCCGCCAACGCCACCAAGGTGGAGCTGTGCCTGTTCGACCAGGACGGACGCCGCGAGTTGGAACGGATCGAGCTGCCCGAATACACCGACGAGGTGTGGCACGGCTATCTGCCGGACGCCCGGCCGGGCACCGTCTACGGCTACCGCGTGCACGGGCCGTACGAGCCCAAGGCGGGGCACCGCTTCAACCCGAACAAGCTGCTGCTCGACCCCTACGCCAAGCATATGGTCGGACCGCTGCGCTGGTCGGACGCGCATTTCGGTTACCGCGTCGGCTCGCCGCGTGGCGACCTGTCCTTCGACCGGCGCGACAGCGCCCCCGGCATGCCGAAATGCGTGGTGATTGACCCGGCCTTCACCTGGGGCCACGACCGCCACCCGGCGATCCCCTGGGAGAAGTCGATCTTCTACGAGACCCACGTGCGCGGCTACACCATGCGGCACCCGGCGGTGCCGCCGCAGTACCGCGGCACCTTCGCCGGCCTCGCCCAGCAGGAGGTGGTGGAGTACATCCGCTCGCTGGGCGTCACGGCGGTGGAGCTTCTGCCGGTCCACGCCTTCGTGGACGACCGCTACCTGCTGGAAAAGGGGCTGCGTAACTACTGGGGCTACAACAGCATCTCCTTCTTCGCGCCCGACCCGCGTTACATGGCGACCGGCGCGATCCACGAGTTCAAGGAGATGGTCGCCCGCCTGCACGACGCCGGGATCGAGGTGATCCTCGACGTCGTCTACAACCACACCGCCGAAGGCAACGAGATGGGGCCGACGCTGTCCTTCAAGGGCATCGACAATGCCTCCTACTACCGGCTGGCACCGGACCCGCGCTACTACATCAACGACACCGGCACGGGCAACACGCTGAACCTCGTGCATTCGCGCGTCCTTCAGATGGTCACCGATTCCCTGCGCTACTGGGTGACCGAGATGCATGTGGACGGCTTCCGCTTCGACCTCGCCACCATCCTGGCGCGGGAGACCTACGGCTTCGACCACAGCGGCGGCTTCCTCGACGCCTGCCGCCAGGACCCGGTGCTGTCGCGCGTCAAGCTGATCGCCGAGCCGTGGGACTGCGGCCCCGGCGGCTATCAGGTCGGCGGCTTCCCGCCGGGCTGGGCGGAGTGGAACGACAAGTTCCGCGACACCGTGCGCTCCTACTGGAAGGGCGACGAGGGCAAGCTGCCCGAACTGGCGACCCGCATGGCCGCCTCGGCGGACGTGTTCAACCGGCGTGGGCGTAAACCCTGGGCCAGCGTCAACTTCGTCACCGCCCATGACGGCTTCACGCTGCACGACCTCGTTTCCTACAACGACAAGCACAACGATGCGAACGGCGAGGACAACCGCGACGGCCATTCCCACAACATCTCCTGGAACCACGGGGCGGAGGGGGCGACCGACGATCCGGAGATCAACGCCCTGCGCTTCCGCCAGATGCGCAACCTGCTGGCGACGCTGCTGCTCTCCCAGGGCACGCCGATGATCCTGGCCGGCGACGAGTTCGCCCGCAGCCAGAACGGCAACAACAACGCCTATTGCCAGGACAACGAGATCAGCTGGATCGACTGGGAGGGCGTCAGCGACGAGGGCTGGGCGCTGACCGACTTCGTCCGTCATCTGATCGGGCTGCGGCAAAGCCACCCGCTGCTGCGCCGCGGACGCTTCTTCACCGGCGCCTACAACCCCGACCTGGAGGTGAAGGATCTCACCTGGATCACCCCCGCCGGAGAGGAGAAGACGACCGAGCAGTGGCAGGATCCCATGGCGCGCTGCCTGGGCATGCTGCTGGACGGGCGGGCGCAGGCAACCGGCATCAAGAAGGCGGCATCCGACGCCACACTGCTGCTCATCATCAACGCCTACCACGACGTGGTGCCCTTCAAGCTGCCGGAGGTCGCCGGCGGCAGCCGCTGGCTGACCCTGGTGGACACCACGGAGCCCGACCGTCTGGAAGTCGCCACCGCCCAGACCGGTGACGAGATCCCGGTCAACGGGCGCTCCCTGCTGCTGTTCGAGTTGATGCCTGACCGCCGCTCCGACATCGGGCTGAAGGCCGCCGCGCGGGCTCTGCGCGCCGCGTCCGGGCCAGGCGAGCCGGTCGCGGCAATCACGCCGGACAGCATCGCGTCGGGCTCCAGCCCCGCCGAGACGGTGCATCAGCCGGGCGACTGATCGCCAAGTCCAAGCAGGCCAGGCAAGCAGGCCAGGAATGAAGGCCGGTGCGGCAGGACGCCGCATCGTCCTTCATTGTTTTATATACAATTTTAGGCAAATAGACGATATTAAGGTGGCGGACTATCCGCATCGCGCCATTGCTTGTGTCTGCAACGCCGCAACGACATCAGGAGGTCTGGGCATGTGTCATGGCGACTATATCCGATTCCTGGTCGCGGTCGAGGCCGACCCGGCCCTGCGCGCGGCGCTGCGCCGGGCGTCGCGCGGTCTGCTGACCCTGGGCGATCTGGTGGATTTCGCCGCCGGTCACGGCTACTGCTTCACCGAGGCGGACATTCCCCTGGCCGTGGCCCAGCCCGCCGGCTGCGGAGCCGATTGATTCAGCCAAAGGCGATCACGGCGGCGGCGCGGTGGTGCTGCAACTGCCGCGGATCGTCAGCATGATCCCGTCGTCGGACGGAAAGATGTCCTTGTCGGCGTCGCGCGGAATGGGAATTTTCTGGCGGCGGCAGAAGAGCAGGAGGATGCCGAGCGTCTTGCTGGGCATGAAGGCGACGTCCCGCACCTTTGCGGCCCCCTGCTGCACCATGACCACCACGCCTCCGTCCGATTTGGGAACGACGGAGGCGATCAGCCCCAAGGGAAGATCGGTCTGATTCGGCACCTTCTGGTACCAGCCGAAGGCTTTCTTGAGGGCCGAGTTCGTGAAGACAAGGTGACGCGTTTCGAAAATCATTCCGGACCAGTTTCAGGCCCGGCCGCCCTCCAGCTCCGGGTTCAACCGGAACGTGATCGCACGCCCCAGTTTGGAGTCCCGCAGAAGGATCTGCTTGGTCTCCAGCAGCTTGATGGCCCGGTTGACGTTGGGCCGCTGCATGCCGAGCGCATCAGCCAATTCGGACTGGAGCACCGGCACGGGACGGTCGAAATGGAGCCGCCGGCTCAGATAGGTGAACACACGAAGCGCCTCCAGGGTGATGTCCCGATCGGTCGAAACGGTCCTGGAGAGGAGGTCATGATGCTGCATGGCGGCCTCGGAACGCAAGTTGGCTCGGCGTCGCAGTCCGGTTGCACACGCGCCGGACGGATAATTTCGCTTGCTCCGCAGGTTACCCCGCCTTTGTTGTCCGAATGTGTCGCGCGCGTTTCGAAATTGACACAAAGCCGTGCCAATTGTGTCGCCTCCGCCGGAACCCTTCCCCCGCCCTCCCGTTCCCCAAAGGAGCAACCGTCACGTGAGGAGGGGACCCATGCATCGGCTCGTGCTGCTGCGACACGGTCAGAGCGTCTGGAACCGCTCGGATCTGTTCACCGGCTGGACCGACGTCGATCTGACCGAACAGGGGGTGGCCGAAACCCGTCACGCCGCCGGTCTCCTGAAGCAGGCCGGGTTCGATTTCGACGTGGCCTTCACCTCCGTCCTGAAGCGGGCGATCAGGACGCTCGACATCGTGCTGGAGGAGATGGACAGGATGTGGCTGCCGGTGCACAAGCACTGGCGCCTGAACGAGCGCCATTACGGCGCGCTCCAGGGGCTGAACAAGACCGAGACGGCGGCCCGCCACGGCGCCGATCAGGTCTTCCTGTGGCGGCGGAGCTGGGACGTCCCACCCCCGCCGGTCGAGCCCGAGGACCCGTGTTCGGCGGTGTCGGACCGGCGCTACGCCGGCATCGGCCGCGCGAATCTGCCCCGCGGCGAAAGCCTGAAGGACACCACGGACCGGGTGATCCCCTTCTGGGAGGAGGGCATCTGCCCGGCCCTGCGGCTCGGCGCGCGGGTGCTGGTGTCGGCCCACGGCAACAGCCTGCGCGGCCTCGTCAAG
Source organism: Azospirillum brasilense (assembly GCF_001315015.1). Classification (NCBI taxonomy): domain Bacteria; kingdom Pseudomonadati; phylum Pseudomonadota; class Alphaproteobacteria; order Rhodospirillales; family Azospirillaceae; genus Azospirillum; species Azospirillum brasilense. Next base: position 1,494,479 of record NZ_CP012915.1, read on the forward strand.
CATCTCGACAAGGTGCCCGACCAGGACATTCCGCTGTTCGAGATCCCCACCAGCCGCCCGCTGGTCTACGAGCTGGGCGCCGATCTGGTGCCGCTGCGCCGCTATTTCCTGACCGAGGGCGGCGGAACCGAGGAGATCACCTGGCCCCGCCGGGACGATGCTGGCCAAAGCGGAATCGTGGCGGCGTAATACGATGAGCCCTTTCCTTCATTCCCTCTCCCCTCCGGGGAGAGGGTTAGGGTGAGGGGGTTGCGCTTGTGCCGGACGCTCCGCCACGCACAACCCCCTCACCCGGCCCTTCGGGCCACCCTCTCCCCAGAGGGGCGAGGGAACGAACTCATCCCCCCGCGGGGCGTCGCCCGCGGTGCCCCGCCCCGCCCTTGCCGCCCTTGCGTCCCGGCAGCGGGTGGTGGAACGGCGGGTGACCACCCTCCGCGCCGCTCTTTGCCGGCGGCTGCGGGCCGCGCGCTCCGTCCGGACGGCGCCCGCGCCGCTCGCCTTGCCGTTCGCCCTGGCGCTCCTCCACCCTCCCGGCGTAGCAGCTGTCGCAGACCCGGAAGCGGTGGTTGGCCTTCAGCCGCGTGCCGCAGACCGGGCAGGCGCGGGCCAGCGAGCGTTCGGCCAGGGTGCGCTCGATGAAGGCGTTCAGCATGGCCCGGCGCTCCTGGCACAGGTCCATGTCCGGATAGGCGTCGGGGAAGCGGTAGGCCAGCCACGCGTAGGCGGTCAGCTCCTTCACCGCGCGTTCCGCCTTCTCCAGCTCCACGTCGGTGCCGACGCGGTGGTGGAAGCGTTCGGCGGCGTCGGGGGCGGAATTGCGGATCCCCTTGCCCTGGTTGGTCGCCCACAGCGCCAGCAGGCGCAGGTTGTTCTGGTCGCGCACGTCGATGGGGCAGCGCGCCAGCATGTCGCGCTCCGCCAGCGGCAACTTCGCCCGGTCCACCGCGGTGGCGGCCTGGATGCGCTGCTCCAGGTCGGTCATGCGGAAGGTCTGGTTTGCGCGCAGCAGCTCCTGCCCCGCCGTGCGCAGCACCTTGGCGAGGCTGTCGGTGTCCAGCTCCCGCGCGATGGCCTCGACGTGGGTCAGGTTGGGGCTGATCCAGGCCCGCGGGTCCTCCGGCGGCACCGGCGGGGTGGTCAGCGCCCGGCGCACCGGGTTGATGTTCTCCCCCTCCAGCACCGCGACGCGGCCTTCCTCGTGCATGCCGAAGCGCCCGGCCCGCCCGCCGATCTGGCGGATTTCCGAGGAGTTCAGGTCGCGCTCCTCCCGCCCGTCATACTTGCGGGTGGTCGACAGGACGACGCGGGCGACCGGCAGGTTCAGTCCCATGCCGATGGCGTCGGTCGCCACAAGCACATCCGCCGTGCCGTCGCGGAAACGCCGCGCCTCGGCCCGCCGCACCTCCGGCGACAGGGCGCCGTAGATCACCGCCACCGTGTGGTCGCGGGCCAGAAGCTCGCGCCGCAGCCCCATCACGTCCTTGCGCGAGAAGGCGATCACCGCGTCGCCGCGGCGCACATTCTCCAGCGGCACCCGCTCCTCCTGCACGCGCAGCGGCGACTTGCGGGTGAACTCCACGACCTCCAGCTCCTCTCCCAGCGCCGTGGCAAGGCGCTGCACGTAGGGGATGGCGTCAGCGGAGCCGGTCATCAGGATTTCCGGGGCGGCCACGCCGGCCACCGCCTGGGTCCAGGCCCAACCGCGGTCGGGGTCGCCGATCATCTGGATCTCGTCGATGACGCAGGCGCCCCAGACCTTCGAGGTGTTGACCATCTCGATGGTCGAGGAGGTGAAGGAGGCGCCGGCCCGCACGTCGCGCTCCTCGCCGGTCACCAGACTGCAGGCCCGTCCGCGCGTCTCCAGCGCCTCCTGCCCTTCCAGCGCCAGCAGGCGCAGCGGGGCGAGGTAGCAGCCGCTCGGCGCCTCGGCCAGCCGGTCCATGGCGGCGTGGGTCTTGCCGGAGTTGGTCGGGCCGACGAACAGCCGCAGCTTGCGCACCATGGCGCGGGCCGTGGCGAAGCTGTCGAGATAGACGCCGAGGCCGGAAGCGTTCTCCAGCCGCTCCCGCCGGACCTTCAGGCCGGCGCGGGCGGCGGCGGTGGAGAAGGCCTCCTCCAGCGCGTCCAGCAGGGTCTGCAGGCGCGGAATGCGCCCGCCGAAGCCGATCACCCGGCCCAACTCGTCGGCGAAGCCCTTGGGCCGCCACGCCTCACCGAAGCCGTTGGCGCGTTGGGCCATGGAGGCGAACCAGCCGTCCACCCGCCCGCGCGCCTTCTCGATGGCGGCGGAGGACAGGCAGGCCGCCTTGACCCGCTTGCCCAGCGCCTTGGCCTGGGGACGGCCGAAGCCCTCCTCCGCGGTCATCAGGCCCCAGAGCTCCGCCTCGATGTCGGGCAGCGGGCCGAGCGCCACACGGAACCTCAGCTTCAGCTTCCGGTCGGTTCCGGGTACGACCACCTCGTGGACGACGGCGACCGACCAGCGGGCCGGAGTGCTGTCGGCGTCCACCTCGATCCCGTCGCCGCGCACCACCGCGGCGATGGCGCGCAGCGCGTCGCGGCGGTCGAACTCGTCAGCGGTGCCGGCTTGGCGGGGCGTGGTCTCGTCGTTGCTCATGAACTGGTCTTCTTCCATCGCCGGCCCCGGAGAGATCGGCCTGAGAATTCAAGGGGCTGGTTGGCGGGCTGGCTGGGGCTGGCGGTCTTGAGGGGCTTCGCCGGATCTCGAACAGTGCCGCGCTGCGGGGCGGACGCCCACCCCCTATTCTGCACACCGGCACCCCACGGGCGTACCTATATGGTCGGAGCCATAGGATAGGGCAAGCCGATTCAGGGGTTCCCCCGGCGTGGCCGGGCTAATTCGCCTGAACTTTCCCCTCTCCCATCCCACCGCTGCGAAAAAGGGGCGGTGCCAGCCACATCATTCCCTGTTGTCCGGCGGTCGTGTCGAAAGGGGTACCCGGTAACGGTTTCACCGGCTGCCACCAATCGAAAGTGTTAGCAAGCAATATCGTCTTACTGCACCGCAAACCGTCGGGCATCATCGTTCCAGAGACAACGTAACCGTCGTCGCTTCGCAGATTTGGTTAGGAGATGTGCATGCCGACCCCTCGTGACGTCCTGGCACTGATCGAGAGAATACGGTGTATTTCTTGCGAGGACGAGCGCCATGCATTGATAAAGACATTGTCAGCCGTCGAGCGACCGACCATCCTGTCGTTCCTCAACGCTCACGGCGTGAACCTCTGCGCGGGGTCCTCCGCCGCGTGGTCGGCCTTCCGCGCCTCCGACGTCCTGTTGCGGGACGGGGTGGCGCTGGAGACGGCCCTGCCGTGGCTCGACCAGCCGGTCGGGCTGAACATGAACGGCACCGACTTCATCCCGCTTCTCCTCCGCCACCTGTCGCCACGGCGGGTCGCCGTCTACGGCACCGCGGCGCCCTGGCTGGACGAGGGGATTGAGCGGCTGAAGGAGCGGACCCCGCACGACTATGTCGATGCCCAGCACGGGTTCCATTCCGTGGAGCATTACATCGCCCGTGCGCGGGAGATTGAGCCCGACGTCATCATCCTGGCCATGGGCATGCCCCGCCAGGAGGAGGTCGCGGTGCAGCTCAAGCGCGCGCTGGATCATAAGGTGCTGATCGTCAACGGCGGCGCCATCATCGATTTCCTCGCCGGGCGCTTCACCCGGGCCCCCGCCGCCGTCCAGCGCATCGGGCTGGAATGGGCGTTCCGGTTGGTCCAGGAGCCCCGCCGTCTGTTTCGCCGCTATTGCGTCGGCGCTTTCGGCTTCGCCCACACCGTCATGCTTATGCGCCGTGCCGCCATGCGTTCGTCCAGCGCCCCCGCACCAGCGCCCATGCATAAGGAGCTTTGAGACGTGGAAAATCTGCCCCAAGTCAATCATGGCGGCCACCACGGCGGTCCACCGGCTCCGGTTCCGGCATGGCCCGCCGCCCCCGGCCCGTCCCGGCGCAGCGAGTTCGAATCCCAGACCCCGTCCATGGGTCCCGACTTCCGCTTCATCCTGCGCGTGCTGGGCAGCCACAAGTGGCTGATCGCGGCCATCGTGGTGGTGCTGACCGGCCTGTCGGCCCTGGGCGTCTCCACGCTCAAGGACCAGTACACCTCCGAAGCCCTTCTGCTGGTCGACAACCGGCAGGTCCGCGTCGTCCGCGAGGTCGAGCAGGTGGTCGGCGCGATCCCCACCGAGGACGCCGCCATCCTGAGCGAGATCGAGATCCTGAAATCGCCGCAGGTGCTGAACCAGGTGGTGAACGATCTCCAGCTCGCCCAGCATCCCGAATTCAACCCACCGGCGCAGGAGGACGAGACGCTCCCGCTCGTCGAGCGCGCGGTGGCCTACGGCCGCGGTCTCGCCGACCGCTTCTGGGACGGCGCCCCGCCGGCCCCGGTCGCCTGGCTGCTGAGCCACGGCGACGAGGTGGCGCAGGACATCCGGGCGCGCGAGGCGCACGCGGCGCTGGGCAACGACCAGATCATCGCGCGCATCCACCGCAAGCTGGACGTCGCCATCGTCGGCCGGTCGCGCGTGATCCAGGTGCGCTTCACCTCCAAGGAACCGCAGCTGAGCCGCGACGTGGTGGACGGCATCGTCCGCCGGTACATGGAAACCCGTCAGCAGATGGACCGCGACCTGTCGACCAGCGCGATCTCCTGGCTGCAGGACCGCATCGTCCTGCTCCGCCGCGAGGTTGCCGAGGCCGACTCCAAGGTCGAGGAGGCGCGCGTCAAGGGCGGCCTGCTGAAGGGCGGCACCGGCCTGATGGCGCAGAACGAGCTTGAGCAGACCCGCCTGCGCCTGAGCGAGGCCTCGGCCATCCGCGCCCGCTCGGTCGCCCAGGCCGACACGCTGGAGCGCAACCTGAAGGCCGGCAACTGGAACGCCATCGGCGGGAGCATCGCCTCCCCGGTCGTCGCCCAGCTCCGCGCCACGGTCGCCGCCATCTCCACGGAAATGGCCCAGCTCTCCCGCCAGTACGGTCCGAAGCACCCGCGCATCGTCGAGCTCCAGGGCCGCCTGAACGAGGCCAACTCCTCGCTCCAGCAGGAAATCCGCCGCGAGATCAACGGCGTCCGCGAAGCCGCCCAGGTCGCGGTCGAGCAGGAGACCGCGCTCCGCTCCATGATCACCCGCATGGAAGGCAGCTACGCCACCATGCAGGAGCAGGCCATCCCGCTGCGCACCCTGGAGTCCGAGGCGACCGCCAAGCGCCAGCTTCTCGACAGCCTGCTGGGCCGTCTGGAAGAGGTCGAGGCCCAGAAGGACAGCCGCGCCTTCCCGGCCGCCGTCAAGCTGGTCTCCGCGCCGCAGGTGCCGCACGAGCCGTCGGGTCCCTTCCGCATCCTGCTGCTGCTGGCCGGCTTCGTCGCCGCCCTCGCGTTGGCCATCTTCAGCGTCTTCGGTCTGGAGCTTCTCCAGCGCCGCATCCACACCCCGGACGCCGTGCGCCGCATCCTGGGCGTCGGCACCGTCCACATCGTGCCGCACCACAGCGACCGCGGGGCCAAGGGCCGGCTCTACAAGATCTTCCAGCGCCACCCCTTCTCGCTGTTCAGCGAATCCCTGCGCGCCCTGTTCCGCAACCATCTGTCGGATCTCGGTCCGGTCGGTGCGCTGGCGGTGACCTCGGCCCGCCCGCAGGACGGCAAGACCTCGCTGACGCTCGCCGTCGCCCAGGTCGCCAGCCAGGCCGGCCGCCGGGTGGTGGTGGTGGACACCGACTTCCGCCGCTCCCGCATGGAAGGGCTGTTCGACCTGTCCACCAAGAAGGGCCTGTCGGACTGGATCGCCGGTGACGCCACGCTGGACGAGATCGTCCACACCTCCGACGACGTGCCCTTCGCCATGGTTCCGGCGGGCAAGCTGAACCCGATGACGCTGGACCGCTTCAACGTCGACAGCCTGGTGCAGCTGATGGCCGGCCTGTCGCCCAGCTTCGATCTGGTGGTGTTCGACACCGCCCCGGCGCTGGCCGTGTCGGACGCCCGCATCGTCTGCGGCGCTGCCTCCAAGGTTCTCTTCGTCACCCGCTGGGGCCACACCACGGCGAGCGACCTGGACGCGGTGGCCGACCTGGGTCCGATCGACCACAGCAAGTTCGTCTGCGTGATGACCGACGTGAACCTGAAGAAGGCCGCCAGCAAGGGCTACCAGGGTCCGTACAACAGCTACGTCGCCACGCGGAAATACTACGGCGACCAGACCCTGCGCGCCGCGCCGTAAGCGACGTCTCTTTCACCTCTGCCCGCATAGCCCTCTCCCCTCCGGGGAGAGGGTGGCCCGGAGGGCCGGTGAGGGGGTTGCGCTTTGCGGAATGTTCGGCAAAAGCGCAACCCCCTCACCCTAACCCTCTCCCCAGGGGGGAGAGGGAATTTTCATTTCATTCCAAACCACACGAGGCCCGACGCCCATGGCCCAGACCTCGCCAAAAGCCACCTCGCCGAAGACCCTCTCCTTCACGCGCCGCGACGCCTTGCGCGCCGCCGCCGCGGCCGCGGTGCTGGCAAGCTGCAAGGCCGCCGCCGGCCCCGCCGTCGCCGAGGCGGCGTCCGTTGCCGCGGTGCCCAACCCCACCCTGCGCGACGCCTGCCGGGCCGCCGGCATCCTCCACGGCGCCGCCCGCGACCATCTGATCGAGCCGGAAGACCCCATGCTCGACACGCTGATGGCGCGGGAATGCGACGTGGTGACGCCCGAAAACGGCGGCAAATGGGCCGTCTTCCAGCCGCAGGAGGGCAATTTCGACTGGGGCCGCTTCGACGCCGGGGTGGAGTTGGCCCGCCGCATCGGCGCCAAGCCGAACTGGCACTGCGCCCTGTGGCAGCACATGGGCATGCCCGACTACATGACGCTGCCGGCCAGCCGCCAGCGCGCGCTGGGCATCGGGGAGAGCGCCTATTTCTCGGCGGACGGCACGCTGTCCGAGGAGAATTACTGGCCGCGCTTCACCACCATGGTCGCGGCGGTCAAGCAGCGCTACGGCGACAATTTCTACCGCATCGACGTGATGAACGAGGCCTTCTTCTGGGAGACCGAGCGCAGCCACCCCCAGGAGCAGGACCGCTACGGCTTCCGCAAGGGCATGTGGTGGGTGGTGGCCGGCGGCGCCAAGGGGCCGGACTGGCTCGACCCCTTCTTCCACCACATCCGCAAGGAATTCCCCTCCGCCAAGCTGGTCATCAACGAATTCGGCATCGAGATCGACGAGGGCTGGCAGCAGCGCAAGCGCGCCTATTTCCAGACCTGGCTGACCGACGCGGTCAAGCGCGGCGTGCCGATCGACGGGGTGGGTCTGCAGAGCCATCTGATGGCCGGCAAGCCCTACGACCGCGAGGGCATGAAGGGCTTCCTCCGGGCCATGGACCGGCTGGGCCTGCCCATCCACGTCACCGAGTTCGACGTGAACGAGAAGCACCTGCCGCGCTCCTGGTCTCGGGCGGAGAAGGACCGCGCCATGGCCTTCCTGGCCGGGCAGTATCTGGGCGACATCGCCGGGAACGCGCGGCTGGCCGAGCTGTGCTGGTGGCACCTGCGCTCCGACCTCAATTACATCTCCCGCGAGATGCCGGAACTGAAGCCCCACCCTTCCCCCTACGACGCGGCGTCGCGTCCGCTGCCGCTGTACGAGGCGTCGGTGCAGGCGCTGCGCGGGCGCAACCGGTCTGGTTGAGGCGGATCGGGGCGAGTCCGGTTGGAAGGCGGCGCGGTACCCCTTCCGGCTCCGCTACCCCGCCCGATCGCGCGGCCCGTTCCGCCGTCCGCGCCTGTAAGGATTCCCGACAACGACCTTAGATTATCGGAACAGCGGCGTTTCTCCCAACGAGGTGATCTGTGGACACGTTGACGTCGGATGAGCTGGTCGCCCGCTACAAGCGGAAGTTCGGTCTGGCCCCGAACTACCCCCTCAGCGAAACCATGGTCCGCCAGCATTGGGACCTGGAACGCCAGCTCGCCCGCGAGCTGCTGGATTCCCGCCGCGAAGAGCGCTGGACGGTGTTCGAGCGGAACTACACCACGCTGTACAGCGAATGCCCCTGGCTGAACGATGCGGTGGACACGGCGGCGCAGAACGACGAACTGGACTTCCGCCACTTCCTGACGCTGCTCAAGGGCGCGCGGGACGTCTACGAGGTCGGGTCGGGCAAGGGCCGGCTTCTGACCTATCTGGCCCGCCATGGTCACCGTTGCGTCGCCACCGAGATCACCCGCGAGCGAGGGGAGCGCTGGACCGACGAACGCTCCAACGTGACGTGGCGCTGCTGCGATGGCGTCAACCTCGCCGAGTTCGAGCCGCGTGGCCATTACGACGCCGTCGTTTCCACCCATGTCATCGAGCATCTCCACCCCGAGGACGTGTCCGTGCATCTGTCCAACGTGCACGCCATCCTCAAGCCGGGCGGTCGCTACGTGCTCAGCATGCCGCACAAGCACGCCGGGCCGATGGACCTGTCGGAGGTCTTCGGGCTGGACGAGCCGATCTGCATGCATCTGCGCGAATACACCTGGAGCGAGACGGAGCGCGCGCTGCGCGAGGCCGGCTTCACCCGGATGGAGGCCGTCTACATCGCTCCGATGGCGGTCCGCCGGCGCATGCACATCCATGGGTCCGGGCGCGGATACCTCGCCTATGTGAAGGCCGTGGAATCCTTCATGGGGGCGATGCCGTTAACCCTGCGGCGCAAGCTCGGCAAGCTCGGCCAGCTCTACCTGTTCCGGCCGGAGGTCTTCATGGTGGCTCACAAAAGTCACGAGGGTTGAGACCGCCGAATTCGGAAACCTTTCTGTAACAAGACTTTACACTTTTCCCTCCCCGTGGCCGCAAGGCCCCACTGTGGCGCGGAAACCGCAGCGAAAGCGGATTTCCGCGCCTCATTCTTTTCACAGCCTGCCGTGGCTTTTGAGCCGCATTTCCCTAAAATCCGAAATACCTCGTTAACCAATTGGGCGCCACCTTTGCTCCACCGAAAATGGAGAGAGGTTACTTCCAATGGCAACGACCACCACGGGTCTCGTCGACACGACCTTCGTCGTCAACGCCTCGGGGCAGGCTGCCGGCGGGATCTGGCCGCAGTTCCGGCTGCTCCTGGATGGTGTCAACCTCGGCCAGGCGACGGTCAGCTCGACCAGCGCCGGCCGTTACACCTTCAAGGCCCAGGTCGCTCCGGACCAGGCTCACAAGCTGCAGATCGTCTACTTCAACGACGGCTATGTGAACGGGCAGGACCGCAACCTGCTCGTCAAGTCGCTGGAAGTGAACGGCAAGTCCGTCGCCTCCACCAGCTCGCTGGTCAGCTACGACCGCGGCGCCTCCGACGGCAAGGACGTGATTCCCGGCCAGGAAGGCATGTGGTGGGACGGTTCGCTCGATTTCGCCCTGACCAAGGACTATTTCCCGGTCCCGACGCCGCCGGCCCCCGCCGGCAACACCCAGGTCATCCTGAACCTGCAGGGCAACGCCGCAGGCGGCGTCAACGCGCATTTCAACCTGCTGATCGACGGCAAGAAGGTCGGCGAGGGCATGGCCGGCGCCTCGGCCAAGGACTACGCCTTCTCGATCAACGCCACGGCGGATCAGGCGCACAAGGTCCAGATCCAGTACGACAACGACGCCACGGTGAACGGCCAGGACCGCAACCTGCTGGTCAACAAGATCACCATCAACGGCAAGTCGGTCCTGCCCACCGACAGCAACGTCACCTATGACAAGGGCGCTCTGGACGGCAAGGACGTGGTCAAGGGCCAGTCCGGCATGTGGTGGAACGGCACGCTGGTGGTCGACGCCGACAAGAGCTTTTTCCCCGGCTCCTCCAACCCGACCAACCCCACCACGCCGACCACCCCGCCGGCCCCCACCCCGACCAAGCCGACCCTGACGGTCAGCGACGTGTCGGTGACCGAGCCGACCGGCAAGACCGCCGGCATCGCGCCGGGCTTCCTGCACACCGAGGGCGGCCAGATCATGGACAGCAGCGGCAAGGCCGTGAAGCTGACCGGCGTGAACTGGTTCGGGTCCGAGGGCTACGCCTTCGCACCGCAGGGGCTGTGGATGGACAGCTACCAGAGCCACATGAACCAGATGAAGGATCTGGGCTTCAACACCATCCGCCTGCCCTACTCCGACGCGATGCTCGACAACGGCCGCATGCCGACCGGCATCGACTATTCGAAGAACCCCGACCTGCGCGGCAAGACCTCGCTGGAAGTCTTCGACAAGATCATCGATTACGCCGACAAGATCGGCATGAAGATCATCCTCGACCACCACCGCTCCGGCGATGGCGCGTCGGCCAACGAGAACGGGCTCTGGTACACCAGCCAGTACCCGGAATCGAAGATGATCGAAAACTGGAAGATGCTGGCGACCCGTTACAAGGGCAACGACGCCGTCATCGGCGCCGACCTGCACAACGAGCCGCACAACCCGGCCACCTGGGGCGACGGCGGCCCGAACGACTGGGCCCGCGCCGCGGAGCGCATCGGCAACGCCATCCAGTCGGTCAACAAGGATTGGCTGCTGATCGTCGAGGGCGTCGAGACCTATCAGAACCAGTGGTACTGGTGGGGCGGCAACCTGCTCGGCGAGAAGAACTACGAGGTCAAGTTCAACGAGCCGGGCAAGCTGGTCTACTCGGTCCACGACTACGGCCCGTCGCTCTACATGATGGACTGGTTCAAGGCCAACAACTTCCCGAACAACATGCCGGCGAAGTGGGACCAGATGTGGGGCCACTTCATCCAGAACGACGAGACCCCGATCCTGGTCGGCGAGTTCGGCAGCCGCATGGAAACCGCCATCGACAAGGCGTGGATGCCCAAGCTGATCCAGTACATGAACGGCGACTGGAACGGTGACGGCAAGATCGACCTCGCCGCGGGCGACCAGGGGGCGAGCTGGACCTACTGGGCCTGGAGCCCCGGTTCGGGCGACACCGGCGGCATCATGAACGACAGCTGGAAGGTTGATTACAACAAGTACAACGCCATCAAGGCGGGCCTGTACAGCAGCACCGCCGCCAGCCCGGTCACCACCGACGCCGTGTTCACGGTGAAGCTGTCCCAGGCCTACAACCAGACGGTGACGGTCGACTACGCCACGGCGGACGGCACGGCCAAGGCCGGTTCGGACTATCTGGCGACCAGCGGCAAGCTGACCTTCGCCGCCGGCGAAACCACCAAGACGGTCGCCGTCAAGGTGCTGAGCGACGACGTGACGGAGGGCGTCGAGACCTTCAACCTGAAGCTCTCCAACCCGACGCAGGCGACCATCGCCGACGGGACCGGCATCGGCACCATCAACCCGCCGGGCTCGGCCCAGGCCCTGTCGGCGGACCTGCTGGCCCACAGCCTGGCCCAGGACACGGCAACGGTGCAGTCGGTGGGCGTGCAGTCCGCGCTCGACCTGTCGTCGGTCGACTTCACGCACATGATGACGGTGGACGCCGTGAACCTGATGCTCGAGCATCAGGCCGCGTAACGACCGCGCAAGCGGACCATGAGAAAGGGCCGGCGGAGCGATCCGCCGGCCCGTTCCGTTTTCAGGGCGTGCGCCTTCAGGACGCCGATTGCAGGCGGCGGACGCGGCCGAGCAGCAGCTTGCCCAGCATCGCCCGGCCCGTCGATCCCATGCCCGGACCGAATACCGCCGCCGCCAGGAACACCAGCACCAGCAGCACCTTTTCGGCGGTGAAGGCCGGGTCGACCGCGGTGCCGAACAGGTACCAGCCCGCCGCGTAGGCGAAGGCCGCCGGCACCAGGATCCAGCCGATCCGCACCGCGTTCAGCGGCACCTCGTCGCGGCAGATGCGCCGGCGCACCGTCTCGGTGAGAACGATCTGGAAGACCTCGCGTCCGAGGTTGGCCAGCGCGGCGCCGAGCAGGCCCCACTGCCAGACCAGCGCCAGGGCCAGGGCCGAGCCCACCGCGAGGCTGGCCGCGGAGATCCAGGGCAGCACGCCGACGCGCTTGGCCTTCAGGATCGCCACCTCCGGATTCATCCGCACCCCGTGCAGCACATAGGCCAGCACCAGGAAGGGCATGCTGGTCAGGACCGGCGTGTAGTCGGCCGACGCGATCAGCCAGAGGATCTCCGGCGCGGTCAGCGCCAGCCCCAGCCCGGCCCCGGTCAGCAGGACGACGAACAGGTGGAAGACGAAATCCGCCTGGCCGTGGTCCGCCGCGCCATGCTGGGACTCCAGCCGGCTGACCGACCAGATCTGCAGGAAGGAGGCGGTCAGGAACATGAAGAGGATCTGCGACAGCCGCATCCCGAAGGCGAACAGCCCGACCGCCGCCGTGGACAGCAGGATGTTCAGCAGCCAGCGCGAGACGAAGTTGTTGGCGATGTCCAAAAGCGACTGCGGCGCGTAGGGCAGCCCCAGCGCCGCCACCCGCTTCAGGATCGGGAGGGAGAAGGAGACGCCGGTGTCCTTCAGGATCGCCACCACCAGCAGGAGGCCGAGCGCCAGGAAGGACGCGCCGTTCGCCAGGAAGATGCCCTCCACCCCGAGGCCGAGCGCCCACAGGAACAGCAGGTTGAAGGCCAACAGGGCGACCACCTTGGCCAGCGACACCAGCAGGCACAGGCCCGACCGCTTGCGCGCCCGGTAATAGGCCAGCGCCAGCTCGAACAAGGTGGTCAGCGCGACGCCGGCAAGCGCGATCGCCATCACCGCCGCGTGGCCGGTGTCGCCGAACATCGCCCAGCTTCCCGCCATGCCCAGCGGCCAGGCCAGCCCGACCATCGCCACCGAGGTGCCGACCACCGCCAGCAGGCAGGTGCTGGCGACGCGGCGCCGGTCGCCCTCCTCCGCGTGTTCGAAATAGACGGCGGTGAAGGCGTTGTTCATGCCGATCATCAGCATGACCGCCAGCAGGTCGGCGACCACCACCACCAGCGCGTAGACGCCGAATTCGGAAGGGCTGAGAAGCCGGGTGTAGAGCGGCAGGAGCAGAAGCCCGGCAGCCCGGTTCACCACGTTGGCCAGCATGAACAGCCAACCGTGTTTCAAGATCGTCGCTGCTTCGGACGCCATCAGGAACTCCGCCTAGAACTCCGGTGGGGCGGCTCTGCCGCACCCGCGAACGCAATTCCGATGATTGGAACCGGACCGGGACGTTTCAATTTCGCGTTGGTGCCGTCGCCGTCCTCTTCGGACGTATCCCGATGGCAACCTGTGCCCCCACTCCGGCCCTCCCCCGCTGGCGCAGGGAAGGGTGCCTTCTGCGAAGCGGCGGCAGTCCCCTCCCCTGCGCCAGCGGGGGGAGGGTTAGGGTGGGGGCAATTCGATCCACCAGTCAGGCACACAACCGACCCAGCCTGCGAGGGCGCTCCACCACGATCAACGGGGCGTTGGAGACACCCCCTAATCCGGAATCGCCCGAAGACTTCTTATGGGATACGTCCGCGCCGCCGCCTCGGCGGGACAGGCAGACCAACTCGGGACATGCCGCCGCCGCCCGGCGCCTCACCCCACCATAGGGGACGCGGAACATCCCCCGAATACCCCCAATTTGCGGGAAGGAAAGGAGTAGTCGGGGGGCGGCGGTGGCAGCGCCGCCACCGATCCGGATGATCCGGACGAAGCTACCCACTTTCCTTAATCTCTTCAAACTCACCCAGGGGAATCCACGCTGGATGTAAGGGGTATCGCCGCTGGCCGAGGAGGCCTCTTGTGATTTGTTGATTGACGGCAGCCTTTATCCTAATTCGTGGAGAACAGCGCAACCTTCTGATCTGTCTGCACAGAGGCGGAGCACGCGCTGATATTTGTGTGTCTTTCTGAACACAGAAAGACTCAAAGAAAAAGCTGATGAGAACCCGTCTTTCGCTGCGGCGCGTTAGGTCAGGCGCGAGACGGATGACATTCCGTTTCACACATAAATGGGACCTGCGATGAGCAAACTCGACCCAGAAGCGGTCATCAATCTGGCCCCGGTGAAGAAGACGGCCATGCCGACGGTGGGACCCGGGCTGCTGTTGGCGCTGTCCGACGGCTTCATGCTCGCCCTGCTCGGCTGGACGCTCATCCAGCTGTTCGGAAGCGACACACTGACCCCGGAAGGGGACCTGTCGCAGCGCGCCCTGGTCACCGGCCTGATGCTGGTGCCGCTGGTGAAATCGGTTTTCGGAATTTATTCGCTGGGCCGCTTCGACTATCTGGAACGGACCCGCCGCACCTTCCAGGCGGCCCTGCTGTCGGTCGCCGTGCTGGCCGTGCCCTTCATCGTGATGGACGGCTTCCGCTCCTTCTTCGTCGAGGCGCTGTCGGTCGCCCTGATCGGCTTCGCGATCACCTACGCCGCCGACCTGCTGCTGGTGCACGGCCTGATGGCCAGCGCGCTGAACTGGCGCACCCCGGTGGTCATCGTCGGCGCCGGCCCGCAGGGTGCGGCCATCGCGGAGAAGCTGCAGCGCCTGCCCTGGCTCGGGATGCGCCCGGTGTGCTTCTTCGACGACGACGACACGCTGTGGCAGACCCGCGTCGCCAACCTGCCGGTGGTCGGCTCGACCGACCTGCTCGCCAAGTCCCCGGCCTACGCCCAGCAGGCCCAGGCCGCCATCGTCGCCGACATCGGGCGCCACAAGAACGAGCTGACCGCCCTGGTCGAGCGGCTGCCCTTCAAGCAGGTCTACTGCCTGCTGGGCGAGGGCAACGTCAGCGCGGTGGACGCCACCTACCACAACCTGCACGGTTCGCTGGCCCTGCGTGTCTCGGTCCGTCCGCCGACCAGCTACCTGCGCATCCGCCGCGCGCTGGACATCCTGCTCTCGGGCATCCTGCTGGTGGCGGTGGCGCCGCTGATGCTGGGCATCGCCGCGGCGATCCGTCTGGACAGCCCCGGCCCGGTCATGTTCCGCCAGAAGCGCTGGGCCGGCGGCGACAAGACCTTCGACGTGCTGAAGTTCCGCTCGATGCACATCAACGCGGAGGAGCATCTCCAGCGCTTGCTGGAGAACGATCCGAAGATGCGCGAAGAGTACATGACCTACCACAAGCTGACCTACGACCCGCGCATCACCCCGGTCGGCCGCTTCCTGCGCAAGACCTCGCTCGACGAGCTGCCGCAGCTGGTGAACATCCTGATGGGCGACATGAGCCTGATCGGACCGCGCGCCTACATGCCGAAGGAACTGCCGGAGGTCGGCGCCTCCGCGGACGTCATCGGCTCCGTCCGTCCGGGCCTGACCGGCTATTGGCAGGTCTCGGGACGCCACCGCACCACCTTTCAGGAACGCGTCGCCATGGACGTCTTCTACGTCCGCAACTGCGGCCTGCTGTTCGACTTCTACATCCTGTGCAAGACCGCGGTGATCGTCCTCAAGGGCGACGGGTCATGACCCTGCGGCGCACCATCCAGGCCCCTCTTCCCACCGGGGAGAGGGGCTTTCCCTTTTCTGGGGTCCATTCCGGACCTGGGCTGCATATGCCCTGCGGGACCCGCAAGATCGGGGTGGGTGGCCCAACCGGAGGTAGCCCCGACGGGGACGGCCTCCTTAGGCCTAATGCCTCCGCCCGGCTACAGGTCCGGGCATCGGGTTGGCATCTTCAGAAAACGATGCGGTGCGCCCGTCATGGGCGTTCACTGCCATAGCAGCCCTTTTCACCGGAACAGCGGCCCCATGAAAGTCCTCGAAGTTCTGGAAAAGAGCATCACCGTCTTCTGCATCGTCTCGTTCGGCGGGTCGGTGCTGCCGGCGCTGCTGACCGGCGGCGGCGCGACCGATCCGGACGCGCCGGGCGCGGTGATCTACTTCATGGCCGTCTACGTCATGATCCTGGGCCTGATCGCGGCGCGGCCCAGCCTGGCCTTCCGCATCCCGACGGGTAGCCCGGCGGTGTCGCTGATCGTGGCGCTGGCCTTCCTGTCGGCCCTGTGGTCGATCTACCCGGACGTGACGCTGCGCCGCGCGGTGGCCTTCCTGTTCACCACCGCTTTCGCCGTCTATCTCGCTCTGCGCTACACCTTTCCGGAAATCGTCCGGATGCTGGCGACGGGCCTGTCGATCCTGATGGTGCTGTCCTACGTCTCGGTCTTCGCCATGCCGGCGGTCGGGCTCGACCACGAGCAGCATGTCGGCGCCTGGAAGGGCGTCTTCTGGCAGAAGAACGTCACGGGCCGCATGATGGTCTGGCTGGTGCTCTGCCTGCTCTGGCTCGACTGGACGCGCGAAGGCAAGCGCTGGGTGGTCCGCCCGCTGCTGCTGATGGCCCTGCTGCTGATCGTGATGAGCCGGTCGGGCACCGGTCTGGTGACCTCGATCCTGGTCGCCGGCCTGTTGCTGGCCAGCGGCTTCGTGCGCGGCGGCATCCGCAGCTTCGCGCCGGCCATGGCCTTCATCCTGCTGGTCGCCGTGATCGGCATCACCAGCGGCACCACCTTCTGGCACGACATCCTCTACATGCTGGGCCGCGATCCGACGCTGACCGGGCGCACGGTGCTGTGGGAACACACGCTGATGTCCATCCAGGACCGCTTCCTGCTCGGCTGGGGCTACGGCGCCTACTGGTACGGGGCCTACGGTCCGGGCAGCACCTTCACCCAGGGCTGGGGCATCAACTCCGCCCACAACGGGTGGATGGAGGCGTGGCTCGACCTCGGCCTGCCCGGCGTGATCCTGACGGCGATGCTGATGGGCCGCCTGCTGATCCAGGGCTTCGGCGCCATCCGCTACAGCGAGAACCGCGCCGAGCCCGCCTGGATCTTCACCGTCGGCTGCGCCCTGCTGCTGATCTCGGTGTCGGAGAGCGTGTTCCTGGAACGCCATTCCCTGAACTGGATCGTGCTGGTGATCGCGGTGACCCGCCTCGTGCAGCGCCGCCGCTGGGCGAAGATGCAGGCCCGGATGGAGGGCCAGCAGCAGGCCACCTACGCGGCCTACGCCAGTTCCTCCCCCTACGGAACCTCCTACGGCGGCCCGCCGGCCACCGGCTGGAGCGGTCCGGTCCGGCCCGGCTGACGGAAAGGAGCCACCGCATGTTCCGCCCCCCGAAATCTCCGTCGCGACAGAAGGTAGTGTCATGACGCCGCCGCAAGAGACGGGCCCGCAAGAATTGGCCCCGCAAGAAATGGTCACCGTCGTCATTCCCACCCGCAACCGGCCGGACATGGTCGCGCGGGCCGTGGAAAGCGCGCTGGGACAGACCTACGCCCCGCTCGAGGTGGTCGTCGTCATCGACGGGCCCGACCCCGCCACCGAGGAGCGCCTGAGGGCGTTCGGCGATCCGCGGCTGACCGTGATCGCGCTGGAACAGAACCGCGGCGCCGCCGGCGCCCGCAATCTGGGCGTGGAACGCGCGAAGGGCGCCTGGATCGCCTTCCTCGACGACGACGATGAATGGATGCCGGGCAAGATCGCCCTGCAGATGGCCGCCCGCCCGCCCGGCGTGCGCTACCCGATCATGAGCTGCCGCTGCAAGGTGGTGACGGCCCGCGGCGACTTCGAATGGCCGCGGCGCCTGTGCACCCCGCGGGACCGGATCGGCGACTACCTGTTCGTCCGGCACGGGCTGTTCAAGGGCGAGACCTTCGCCCCCACCACCACCCTGCTGGCCCCGAAGGCGCTGCTCCAGCGCCAGCCGATCCCGAAATCGGCCTTCGACGACTGGGAGTGGCTGATCGCCTGCGGCCAGATCGAAAGCTGCGCCCTGGTGACGGTGCCGGAGGTGCTGGCGATCCACTACACGGAATCGGACCGCATCACCCTGTCGACCTGCCACAACATCGACATGGCCCTGAACTGGGCGGAGTCGGTGCGGCCCAGGCTGTCGCCCCGCGCCTACGCCAGCCTGCTGCTCCAGGCCACCGGCGGCGAACAGGCGGCGCGGACGCCGGCGGTGCGCAAGCGCATCCTGAAATCGGCGCTGCGCGACGGCGCGCCGACTCCGATGGCGCTGACCACCTTCCTGATGCATTCGCTGATGCCGGTCGGGCTGCGGCGCCGGCTGCGTCAGGCCATCTTCTCGGCTCCCGGCGCGGCGTGAGGGCAGAATGGGTTTGATGGACATGGGTTTCCGGCGCAAGAAGGCGTCCCGCGCCTGCATTGTCTTCGCCACCCCCGGCGCGCTCGACGGCGGCGGGGGGATCGGGCGGATGACGGGCTACATCGTCGACGCCTTCCGGAACAGTCCCGCCGCCCCGGAAACCGTGGTGCTCGACACCCGCGGCACCGGCAGCGCCCTGCTGTCGCCGGTCTATCTGGCCGGCACGCTGGCGCGGCTGGGCGCCATGATGCTGCGGCACCGCCCGACGGTCGTGCACATCAACGTGTCGGAGAACGCCAGCGTCTGGCGCAAGGCGGTGGTCCAGCTCTTCGCCGGGCTGTTCTCCTGCCCCACGGTCGTGCATCTGCACGGCGCGTCCTTCATGGAGTATTTCGACAAGGGTCCGGTGTCCCGCGCAATCAGCCGCTGGCTGTTCGACCGCTGCGGCATCGCGCTGGTTCTGGGCGAAAGCTGGCGGAACTTCCTGGTGCAGTCGGTCGGAACGGACCCGCACAAGGTTCGCGTGCTCTACAACGCGGTGCCGGACATCGGCGCCGACCTGCCGGTCCGCACCGCCCCGCCGGAGGGGGCGATCGTGTCGCTCCTGGTGCTCGCCAACCTGTCGGAGCGCAAGGGCATCGGCACGCTGCTGCGCTCCTGCCGGCTGATGAAGGACCGGGGCTTCCGCTTCCGCGTGACCATCGGCGGCGGCGGCGACGTCGAGGGTTACCGCCGCATGGCGGCGGAGCTGGGCGTGGATGGCGAATGCCGGTTCGAGGGCTGGATTTCCCGCGAGCAGGCGCACGCCCATCTGCGCGATCACGACATGCTGCTTCTGCCCTCGACCCACGAGGGGTTGCCCATGGTGATCCTGGAGGCGCTGTCCACCGGCATGCCGGTGGTCACGACCCCGGTCGGTTCGATCCCGGAAGTGCTGACCGACGGGGAGACGGCGCGCATCGTCCCGGTCAACGACCCGGAGGCGCTGGCCCATACGGTCCGCGACCTCGCCGCCCGGCCGGCGCTCTACGCGCGTCTGTCGGCGCAGGGACGCCGGCTGTTCCTGGAGAAGTTCGTCATCGAGTCCTACGGCCGCAGCCTTCAGGACATCTATGCGGAGCTGAACCGCCCCGACGCCGTTCGGCGCCCCTCATTGGGAGCGCTGCCCGACGCCGCGGCGGCCAAGCCATCGCTGACCCGCGCGGGCCGACAGTAAGAACCCATTTTCTCCGCGGGGTCCCTATTCCTTCCTCCCTGAAGCTTCGCGAGGGGAGCGCGACAGTCAGGAGCGGATATGATCTACATCGTTTCACCCGGCGGCACGCTCGAAAAGGGCGGCATGGGGCGAATCGTCGACAACTTCACGACGGACTTACGGGAGAACCGCCCCGACGTGAAGTTCGAGGTGATCGACAGTTACGGGCCGGACGCGAAATTCCACCTGATGCCCTTCTACTTCGCCGCCGCGATGCTGCGCCTGTTCGGCTGCTTCGTGACCGGCAAGGCCCAGCTCGTGCACATCCACATGGCGGAATACGGCAGCGTGCTGCGCAAGGGGCTGATCGTCGCCATGGCCTCGCTGTTCCGGGTGCCGGTCGTCCTGCACCTGCACGGCGGGCGTTTCCCCAAGCATTACGAAGACGCCAAGCCGCTTTCCCGCTGGGCCATCCGCCACATGATGGAGATGACCAGCGAGGTGGTGGTGCTGGGCGAATACTGGCGCAACTGGGTGGTCACCACCTTCCCCGCCGTGCGCCGTGCGACCCTTTTGCACAACGCCGTGCCGGGGCCGGAGACGATCCCGGAGCGCGCGGAGGACGGGCCGGTGCGCCTGCTGTTCCTTGGCCGTCTGATCAAGCTGAAGGGCATCGACGTGCTGCTCGACGCCCTGGCGTCGGAGGCCTGCCGCAGCCGCTCCTGGCAGTTGACCATCGCCGGCGACGGCGATCTGGAGACCTACCGCGCGCAGGCCAAGGCGCTGGGGCTGGAGGAGCGTGTGCGCTTCACCGGCTGGCTCGACCAGACCGGCTGCCGCAAGGAGCTGGTGCAGGCCCATGTGCTGGTCCAGCCCTCCATGTTCGAGGGGCTGCCGATGTCGGTGCTGGAGGCCATGGCCAACGGCCTGACCATCGTCGCCACCCCGGTCGGCAGCGTGGGCGACGCCATCGCCGACGAGGAGACCGGCCTGTTGGTCCCGCCGGGCGACCGGACGGCCCTGGCCGAGGCGCTGGCCCGCGTGATCGACGACGCGGAGCTGCGCCGCCGGCTGGGCCAGGGTGCCCGCCGCCGCTTCGAACGCCAGTTCGACATCGCCGTCTACCGGGAGCGCATCGTCGAGATCTACCGACGCAACGCCCGCGGCTGGATGTCCGAACCGGCGCCCACAGCCTCCATCGGGCCGCGCCGGGCGCGGTCCGGCTGACGATCCCGCCGATCCGGGCCCGGTTCCGAACCGGGCCCGTCCTGCCTTTCAACCGGTCCGCAACCGCCTCGCCAGCCGTGAACAAAGGACCGGACACACAGCAGAGGTCCAATCCCCATGAAGCAAGCCATCGCGGCCGGAATCGTGCGCTGGACGGGAGTCGGTGCCCTGTTCCGAAATCTATTCGCGCGCCGGAACGTGACGATCGTCGTGTATCACGACCCGGACCCGGAGGTGATGCGCGCGCACCTCGCCTGGTACGCCGAACGCTACAGTTTCACCACGCTGGACGCGGTGGCCGATGCGCTGGAAAGCGGGCGGTGGGGTGACCTGCCGCCCTATCCGCTTGTCGTCACCTTCGACGACGGCCACCGCAACAACGCCCGCCTGGAACCCCTGTTCAAGGAATTCGGGGTGCGTCCGACCATCTACCTGTGCAGCCGCGTGGTCGGCACCGCACGCCCCTATTGGTGGAAGACCGCCGCCGCCGCGCGAATCGGCGCCGAGACTCTGAAACGCCTCCCCGACCCGGAGCGCCGCCGCCGGCTCGCCGAGGCCGGCGACGATCCCGACCGCGACGGCGCCGACCGCCAGTCGCTGACCTGGGACGAGGTCCGGCATCTGGCCGCCGTCACCGATTACGGCGCCCACACCCGCACCCACCCGATTCTCCTGCAATGCGACGACCAGCGCTGCGCCGAGGAGATCGCGCTGTGCAAGACCGAGCTGGAGGAGGCGACCGGCTTGCCCTGCCGCCATTTCGCCTTCCCCAACGGCGATTTCAGCGACCGCGAGGTGGCGATCATCCGGCAGGCCGGCTACCGCACGGCGCGCACCATCGATCCCGGCTGGAACGGCCCGAAGGCCGACCCGCTGCGCCTGCACGCCGTACCGATTTCCGACGACGCCTCGGTCGACTGGCTGTCGGTGCAGGTGACCGGCATTCCGGCTTGGCTGCGCAAGCGCAAAGGCGACGGAGTCACGCCAACCCCGACCCCAACGCACGGCGACCCGCTGCCGGCAGCGTGATCCTCGCCTTATGACAAGCGCTTCCCATGTCCCCTCTCCCCTCTGGGGAGAGAATTAGGGTGAGGGGGTTGCGCTTTTGCCGGACTTGGCGCCACGGGCCCCCCCTCACCCGGCCCTTCGGGCCACCCTCTCCCCGGAGGGGCGAGGGAATTAGGGCGGCGCCCCTCAGCAACCATGACGAGAGCGATAGGCCCGCCTACGCCGCAAGTCAGAGAGGGTTCTCCAAGAGTACGAGAAGGTATTCCCTGCTCAATTGCAATGACCCTGAGTGGTTAGCCACTGTCTTCACCGTCCGATCATCCTTTGCACTCTCGAAAACACCGCATTCGAATGCAATAAAGAATGACGTACTCGGCGGCGTTGCCGAAACCTCTCTGCAAGGAACGGGAAATGCCTTTCCCAATCTCTCGCAACGAGGCGGTAGCACCGAAAGGAACGGACCGGCCCCTTTGGCTTAACCCCCTCTGGAGCCGGCCTCTCCGTCCCGAACTGCCGGCCAAGGATCGACGACCACACCCACAGGAGTTGCCAGCGACATGCGGACCGCCATCACCACCGATACGACGACCCTGAGCGCACCCGCCACCCAGGAGATCCGCGCCTTCATCGTGGAAAACTTCCTGCTGGGCAGCGACTCCGGCTTCGACAACGCCGAATCCCTCCTGGAGACCGGCATCATCGACTCCACCGGCATCATGCACGTCGTGGCCTTCCTGGAGGAGCACTTCGGCATCATCGTCGAGGACGAGGACATGGTGGCTGACAACCTCGAGTCGGTCAGCCGCATCGCCGCCTATGTCGAGCGCAAGCGGGCCCTCAGGGACGCCGCCTGATCCTGTCCGCCGGGACGGGACGGACCATCGGGACAGCCACCGAAGCCAGGCAAGGGAACAGCGTCATGGCGCACCTGCTTCATCAGTTCCTCAGCGAAACCGCCGCGAGGCGGCCTCACCACACCGCGCTGATCGCGGGGGAGAACGCCGTCACCTTCGCCGAGCTGGACCGCCAGAGCGACGCCGTCGCCTGCGCGCTCCAGTCCGCCGGGGTGGTGCGCGGCGACCGCGTGGCGGTCATGCTGGAGAACTCGATCGAGTATGTCGCCGGCCTGTTCGGCGCGCTGAAGGCCGGTGCCGTCTATGTCCCCGTGAACCCGTCCACCAAGGCGGACAAGCTGGCCTACATCCTGACCGACGCCGGCGTGCGGGCGCTGATCGCGCCCGCCGCGCTCGCCCGTCAGGTCGTGCCGGCGACTGGCGAGGCGCCCCACCTCGCCACCACGCTGTGGGTCGGGCCCGCCGTGCCGGCCGGGGCCGGCGGGCTCTCCTTCACCGACATCGTGGCCGCGCATCCGGACGCCCCGTCCGGAAGCACCAAGCCGCAAAACCGCGGCCTGATCGACCAGGATCTGGCCGCCATCCTCTACACTTCGGGAACCACCGGGCGGCCCAAGGGCGTCATGCTCAGCCACGCCGCGCTGGTGAACACCACCTGGTCGATCTCCACCTATCTGGAGAACACGCCCGACGACGTCGTGATGTGCGTCCTGCCGCTGACCTTCGGGTACGGCCTGTCGCAGATCCTGACCGGGGCGCGCGTCGGCTTCACGGTGGTCCTGGAACGCTCCTTCGCCTTCCCGGCGGAAACGCTGGCGCGCATGGTGAAGCACCGCATCACCGGCCTGCCCGGCGTGCCGACCTTCTTCTCCACGCTGCTGGGGATGGAGGCGCTGAAGACCGCCGACCTGTCCTCGCTGCGCTACCTGACCAACGCGGCGGCCCCCCTGCCGACCGCCCACATCGACCGCCTGCGCGAGCGCTTCCCGGATGCCGCCTTCTACTCGATGTACGGCATGACGGAATGCTGCACCCGCATCTGCTACCTCGATCCGCGCGACCTCGGCACCAAGACCGCCTCGGTGGGCCGGGCCATCCCCAACTGCGAAGCCTATGTGGTGGACGAGCTGGGCAACCGCGCCGCCCCCGGCGAGGTCGGCGAGTTGGTGGTCCGCGGCGCCAACGTGATGCGCGGCTACTGGAACCGCCCGGAGGAAACCGCCAAGCGCCTGCGCAGCGGGCCGCAGGGCGAGACCTTGCTCCACACCGGCGACCTCTTCACCATGGACGCCGACGGCTGCCTCTACTTCGTCAGCCGCAAGGACGACGTGTTCAAGTGCCGCGGCGAGAAGGTCAGCCCCAAGGAGGTCGAGAATGCCCTCTACGAGCTGGAGGCCGTGGTCGAGGCCGCCGTCCTCGGCGTGCCCGACCCCGCCGACGGCATGGCCGTGAAGGCCTATCTGGTCGTCCGCCCCGGCGCCACCCTGACCGAGATGGCGATCCGCCAGCACTGCCGGGGCCGTCTGGAAAGCCATCTGGTGCCCAAGTTCATCGAGATCCGCGACGAGTTGCCGAAGACCGAGTCCGGCAAGATCAAGCGCGCGATGCTCGCCGAAACCGCCTGACTTTTTTACCGCCGATCCCTTTCCCGCCGGATCAAGACACACAGGAGAGCGTGCGATGTGTGGTGTCGCCGGAGTTCTCGCCGGGCCGCGTGCCGAGCCCGCCGGACTCGACGAACTGAAGCGCATGATCGCCATGATCGGGCACCGCGGCCCGGACGGCTACGGCTTCTACCGCGACGGGCGGATCGGGCTCGCCCATGCGCGCCTCAGCATCGTCGGCCTGGCCGGCGGCTTCCAGCCGATCCACAACGAGGAACGGACTCTCTGGATCACCTTCAACGGCGAGATCTTCAACCACGTCGAGCTGCGGCGTGACCTGGAGGCGCGCGGGCACCGCTTCTACACCCGCACCGACACCGAGGTGATCGTCCACGCCTTCGAGGAGTACGGCCCCGCCGCCTGGGCCAAGCTGAACGGCCAGTTCGCCATCGGCCTGTGGGACGCGGTGAAGCGCGAGCTGTGGCTGGTCCGCGACCGGCTGGGCATCCTGCCGCTGTTCTACGCCCGCGGCGGCGACCATCTCGCCTTCGCGTCGGAGGCCAAGGCCCTGTTCGGCGGCGGGCGCATCGAGCCGCGCTTCGACGCCGCCCGCCTCGCCCAGGTCTTCACCCACTGGAGCGTCGCCCCCCAGGGCAGCGTCTTCGCCGGGGTGCAGAGCGTGCCGCCGGCCACCGCCATCCGCATCGACGCCGACCTGCGCCTGCACGAGGCCCGCTATTGGGAGCCGGACATGGCCGGCGATCCCGCCCTGTCCCGCATCACGCTGGACGAGGCGGCGGACCGGCTGGAGGAGAAGCTGCTCGACGCCATCCGCCTGCGGCTGCGCGCCGACGTGCCGGTGGGCGTCTACATCAGCGGCGGGCTGGACAGCTCGGTGATCGCGGCGCTGGCGCGCAAGCTCGACACCACGCAGATGCACAGCTTCGGCGTGCGCTTCGCCGACAACGCCTTCGACGAGACGCCGCAGCAACGGCTGGTCGCCGGCCATGTCGGGACGGAGCATCACGACATCCTCTGCACGGCGGAGGACATCCAGGCCGCCCTGCCCGACGTGATCTGGCACGGCGAATCGCCGCTGGTCCGCACCGCCCCGGCGCCGCTCTTCCTGCTTTCCCGCCTCGTCCGCGACAGCGGCATCCGTGTCGTGCTGTCCGGCGAGGGCGCCGACGAATGGCTGGCCGGCTACGACATCTTCAAGGAGGACAAGGTCCGCCGCTTCTGGGCGCGGCAGCCGCAATCGACGGCGCGCCCGAAGCTGCTCAGCCGCATCCATCCCTACGCCGCCACCAGCGGCCAGAAGGACAGCCCGCTCTGGCAGGCCTTCTGGAAGCGCGGCATGACGGAGACCGACGATCCCTTCTACGCCCACCGCATCCGCTGGCAGAACACCGCCTGGACCCAGCGCCTGCTGGCCCCGGACGTGCGCTCCACCGCGAACGCGCAGGCCTTCGACGAGGCCGTCGCCGCCCATCTGCCCGCCGGCTGGTCACGCTGGAGCCCGCTCGCCCGCACCCAGTGGACGGAGATCGCCGCCTTCATGTCGCCCTATCTGCTGACCAGCCAGGGCGACCGGGTGGCGATGGCCAACAGCATCGAGGTCCGCTACCCCTTCCTCGATCCGGAGGTGGACGACCTCTGCGCCGCCCTGCCCGACCGGGTGAAGATGCTGGGGCTGCGCGACAAGCTGGCGCTGCGCCGCGTCGCCTCGCGCCTGCTGCCGGCGGAGATCTTCCACCGCCCGAAGCGCCCCTACCGCGCCCCGATGACCACCGCCCTCTTCGGCGCCCAGGCCCCGGCCTACGTCCGGGACCTGCTGTCCGAGGAGTCGCTGAACCGCTACGGGCTGGTCGACGCCGCCGGCGTCGCCGCTCTCGCCGCCAAGGCCCACCGCACCGACGGCCGCATGGCCGGCGAGCGCGAGGAGATGGCCCTGGTCGGCGTGCTTACCCTCCAGATGCTCGCCCGGAACGTGCTGGACGAGCTTCCCGGCCGGGCCTCGACGCTCCGCGCCCGCTTGGACGCCGCGCCCATCCACATTCTCGAAGAGCATTTGGACAGCGCCGCCGCCGCCTGATCCGGCGGACCGGCGCAGTCCCCAAGGCACAGTCCTTCTCACAGTCCCCTTCTCACAGTCGATGCAACAACGCCAACCGGGAAAACCGACACCATGCTGAACGCCCTGCATCCCTTCGACGCCAACGCCCTCTCGCTCGACTGCGCGGCCGCGGCCCGGGAGATCGAACAGTTCATCCAGCGCACCGTCGCCCATGACCTGAAGCGCCAGGGCATCGTGCTCGGCGTGTCCGGCGGCATCGACAGTTCGGTCTGCGCGGCGTTGGCCGTCCGCGCGCTCGGGCCGGAGCGCGTCCTGGCCATCCTGATGCCCGAAAAGGAATCCTCGCCCGACAGCACCCGCCGCGGCCGTCTGCTTTGCGAGAGCCTGGGCATCGAGCCGATCATGGAGAACCTTACCGCCCCGCTGACCGCACTCGGCTGCTACGACCGCCGCGACAGCGCCATCCGCCGCCTTTTCCCGGAATACGGTCCGGGCTGGAAGCAGAAGATCGGCCTCGCCGCCGGCCTGCTCGACGCCGACCGCGTCAACTACTTCACCATGACGGTGGAATCGCCGGAGGGCGACCGCCAGACCAGCCGCATGCCGGTCGACGTTTACCTGTCGGTGGTCGCCGCCACCAACCTGAAGCAGCGCGTCCGCAAGACCATGGAATACACCCACGCCGACCGGCTGAACTACGCGGTCCTCGGCACGCCGAACCGGCTGGAGTATGAGCTGGGCTTCTTCGTGCGCGGCGGCGACGGTCTGGCCGACCTGAAGCCGATCGCCCATCTGTTCAAGACCCAGGTCTACCAGATGGCCGCCTGGCTCGGCCTGCCCGACGACATCCAGAGCCAGTCGCCGAGCACCGACACCTACACCCTGCCGCAGTCGCAGGAGGAGTTCTACTACGCCATCCCCTACGACAAGCTGGACCTGGCGCTCTGCGCCTATGGCCGCGGCGTGCCGGAGGATGAGGCGGCCCGCGCCCTCAACTTGTCGGTCGAGCAGGTCCGCCGCGTCTACAAGGACATCGTCCTGAAGCGCCGCACGTCGGGCCGCATCCTGCGCAACGCCGCGCTGGTGCAGCCGGTCGAGGTGGATGGGAGCGACGCATGACCGCAATGCCCTGGCTTCAGCGGGGTGTGGAACGGTTCATGTCCGAGGATCGCGTCGCGCTGGAGTCCTTCCAGCGCGACCACTTCGGCGCGGACTCCCCGCTGCTGGACGACACCCATTTCAATTGGCTGTTCGAGGAGCCGCCGACCCCCGATCCCGAGGGGATGCAGCTCTGGGTCTGCAAGCGGAACGGGGGAATCGTCGGCCAGCAGGCGGGCATTCCCTTCGCGTTGAAGGTGGGGCAGCGGGTGCGCCGCGCCTCCTGGGCGATCGACCTGATGGTCGCCCCGGAATGGCGGCTGCGCGGCGTCGGGCCGGGCCTGTCGGAGACCCATGCCGCCGCCAGCGAGGTGAGCGTCTCCCTGTCGATGACCGACGCCGCCTACAAATCATACAAGCGGGCGGGCTGGCTCGATCTGGGGAACATCCCGACCTATCTGCGCGTGATCGACCCGCCGCGCTGCCTGCGCGTCAGCCCCTATGGCGGCGGCTTGGCCCGCCTGATGGCGCGGTTGGGCAAGCCGGCGATGGGCGCCGCTTCGCTGGTCGGCCACGCGGCGGCCCGGACCTTCGGTGCCCGGCTGGTCGAGGTCGACCGCTTCGACAAGCGGATGGACGGCCTGTGGGAAGCCGCGGCCCCGCAGCATCTGTGCGCCGCCCGGCGCGACCACGCCTATCTCCAGTGGCGCTTCGACAAGATCCCCAACGCGGCGCGGCACCGCCGCTTCCTCGTCATGCGCGGCGAGACGGTGGTGGCCTATGTGGTCCTGCGGGTGGACCGCTGGCGCGGCGAGAGCGTCGGGGTGGTCTGCGATTATCTGGCCCGTCCGGGCTGGCTGATGCCCGCCTTCGCCCTGCTGGTCGAGCGCGCCCGGCGGGACCGGCTGGTCGCCCTGGTCTGCCGCACGCTGAACGCGCAGGCCGCCCGTCCCCTGTCGATGATGGGTTTCCTGTGCCTGAAGAACGGTCTGCGCCAGCCGACCCGGATGATGGCCCGCCCCGCGGCCGACCGCCCGGAGCTGACGCCGCTGATTGGCGATCCGAAGAACTGGTTCGTCACCGCCGCCGACAGCGACATGGGCTTCAAGGATCTCGGCGAGTAGGCGGTTTTGCAAAAACGAAAAGGGCGCCCGCAATGATGCGGGCGCCCTTTTCGTATGGGTCGTGCGTAAAGTCGAGAATATGAGGATGCATAGTCTGAGCGCATGAGCGGTTTGCCGCTGCACGCGACGTTCATGAAGGATCAAGCCGATCGAGCGATTAGTAAGGCTCAGCTTCAGGCGTTGCCGCCCGTCCACATGCCTCCTATCGACGTGATGGTCTGTCACGGCTCTCAAGGGAGTTCTGGTTTTGAGGTGGGTTTCCCGCTTAGATGCTTTCAGCGGTTATCCCGTCCATACTTAGCTACCCGGCCATGCCACTGGCGTGACAACCGGTGCACCAGAGGTATGTCCATCCCGGTCCTCTCGTACTAGGGACAGATCCTCGCAAAACTCCGACACCCACGGCAGATAGGGACCGAACTGTCTCACGACGTTCTAAACCCAGCTCACGTACCACTTTAATCGGCGAACAGCCGAACCCTTGGGACCTGCTCCAGCCCCAGGATGTGATGAGCCGACATCGAGGTGCCAAACGACTCCGTCGATATGGACTCTTGGGAGTCATCAGCCTGTTATCCCCGGCGTACCTTTTATCCGTTGAGCGATGGCCCGTCCACGTGGAACCACCGGATCACTATGGCCGACTTTCGTCTCTGCTCGACTTGTCTGTCTTGCAGTCAGGCGGGCTTATGCCATTGCACTCGTCGAGCGATTTCCGACCGCTCTGAGCCCACCATCGCGCGCCTCCGTTACACTTTGGGAGGCGACCGCCCCAGTCAAACTACCCGCCATGCAGGGTCCCGGCTCCGGATCAACGGAGCGCGGTTAGATGCCAGAGACCTCAAGGGTGGTATTTCAAGGGTGGCTCCACCCGAGCTGGCGCCCGGGTTTCCTAGCCTCCCACCTATCCTACACATGAGATCCCTAGCACCACTGCAAAGCTGTAGTAAAGGTGCACGGGGTCTTTCCGTCTGACCGCGGGTACTCCGCATCTTCACGGAGAGTTCAATTTCGCTGAGTTGGTGTTGGAGACAGCGGGGAAGTCGTTACGCCATTCGTGCAGGTCGGAACTTACCCGACAAGGAATTTCGCTACCTTAGGACCGTTATAGTTACGGCCGCCGTTTACCGGGGCTTCAATTCGGAGCGTGAACCCCTCCTCTTAACCTTCCGGCACCGGGCAGGCGTCAGACCCTATACGTCGCCTTGTACGGCTTCGCAGAGCCCTGTGTTTTTAGTAAACAGTCGCCACCCCCTGGTCTGTGCCCCCCGCCCCGGCTTGCGCCGCGACGGGGCCCTCTTCTTCCGAAGTTACGAGGGCAATTTGCCGAGTTCCTTCAACACCATTCTCTCAAGCGCCTGGGTATACTCTACCAGTCCACCTGTGTCGGTTTGGGGTACGGTCTGATGCGGGGGCTGTTTCCTGGAACGGGTCCCCAGCCGGGCCAATCCGATAAGGCCCGACACGCTTTCCCATTCGTCACACACCCGCTGGCCCACGAATATTAACGTGGTTCCCATCGACTACGCCTTTCGGCCTCGCCTTAGGGGCCGGCTCACCCTGCGTGGATTAACCTTGCGCAGGAACCCTTGGACTTTCGGCGACAGTGTTTCTCACACTGTTTGTCGCTACTCATGTCAGCATTCTCACTTCCGATACCTCCAGGCGGCCTCACGGACACCCTTCGCAGGCTTACGGAACGCTCCGCTACCACGTGATCAGAGATCACATCCGCAGCTTCGGTACACGGCTTGAGCCCCGATACATTTTCGGCGCAGGCCGGCTTAACTAGACCAGTGAGCTATTACGCTTTCTTTAAAGGATGGCTGCTTCTAAGCCAACCTCCTGGTTGTCATGGCCTTCCCACATCCTTTCCCACTTAGCCGTGATTTGGGGACCTTAGCTGGCGGTCTGGGCTGTTTCCCTCTCGACGATGGACCTTAGCACCCACCGTCTGTCTGCCGGGCTGTGCTCCACGGTATTCGGAGTTTGGTTAGGTTTGGTAAGCCGCGAGGCCCCCTAGCCCATCCAGTGCTCTACCCCCGTGGGCAATCGCCCGACGCGCTACCTAAATAGCTTTCGCGGAGAACCAGCTATTTCCCGGTTTGATTGGCCTTTCACCCCTAGCCACAGGTCATCTCCGACTTTTTCAACAGGCGTGAGTTCGGTCCTCCAGTGCGTGTTACCGCACCTTCAACCTGCCCATGGCTAGATCACCGGGTTTCGGGTCTACAGCAAGCAACTCAAGCGCCCTGTTCAGACTCGCTTTCGCTGCGCCTCCGGCTATCGCCTTAAGCTCGCTGCTTACTGTAAGTCGCTGACCCATT
>NZ_CP012915.1:1530000-1717500 GCF_001315015.1 Azospirillum brasilense
GCCTGTCGGGGCTCGGGCTGGCGACCTCGCTGCGCATCGGCCTGCTGCTGTCGCAAGGCGGCGAGTTCGCCTTCGTGCTGATCGGCAAGGCGACGCGGCTGACGGTGCTGGAGGGCGAGACGGGGCTGCTGCTGTCCTCCTGCGTGGCGCTCAGCATGGCGGTCACGCCGCTGGTCGGCGCCATCGCCCAGCGGCTGGCCCAGAGGGTCGAGGCCCGCTACGGCGCCGAGGCCTTCGGCGTGGAGACCAGCGACATCACCGGCCATGTGCTGATCGCCGGCTACGGCCGGGTCGGGCGCGCCGTCGCCCGGCTGCTGCGCACCCACGACATCCCCTACGTCGCATTGGACCTCGACCCGCAGCGGGTGGCGGCGGCGCGGGCCGAGGGGCTGCCGGTCTATTACGGCGATTCCAGCCAGATCGGCGTGCTGCGCGCCGCCGGGATCGAGCGGGCGCGGGCCGCCGTCATCACCGTCAACCGCCCCGACATGGCGGAGCGCGCCGTGGAGGCGATCCGCCGGGCCGCCCCGCGCCTGGCCATCGCCGCCCGCGCCCACGACCTCGACCGCGGCGCGCGGCTGAAGAGGGCCGGAGCCAGCGCCGTGGTGCCGGAAACGCTGGAGGCCAGCCTGCAACTCGCCAGCCTCGTGCTGCGCAACACCGGGTTGGACGCCGAGACCATCGACCGGAGCCTGAAAAGCGTCCGCGACCGCGGCTACGACGCCCTCAGCGAGCCGGCCGGCGAGAACGACTGACCGTTTGAGTCAGCGCTCGACCCGCCACAGGTCGAAGACGGTGCCGCGGTAGACCTCCTGCACGCCCGGCGGCGGTTTCAGCCCGGCGGCGTGGAAGACGTTGGAGAACATCACCAGCACGTAATCGTACTTGTCCCGCCAGCCGATGTAGTGCGGGCAGGGCTCCACATGGTCGCGCAGGGTCGCCTCTTCGGGGCGGGAGAGCAGGCGCACGTCCACCGGAACCCCCTCGTAGATCGCCATGCAGCGGTCGCGGTAGGGCTGGGTCACGGTCAACGGCTGCTTGCCGGGATGGCTGAACAGGGTCGGGACGAAGGCGCGCCGCTCCACGGTGATCAGCGACGGCAGATGGATCAGGCTGGGCAAGGCGACCAGCGCATGCCGCCAGGGCGGCTGGGTGAGCAGAAATTCCCGCGTGTTGCAGCAGCCAGCCTCCTGCCCCGCCCAGGCGATCAGGACGGACCGTCCGGGCTCGATCCGCTCCATGGCATGGCGCAGGTCGGCCACATCGTCCTCGTAGGCCAGCCAGTTGAGCGTCAGCACGCCGGTCCGCACCGTCAGCAGGGCGAGCAGCCCGGCGGCGAAAGCCGCCGCGGCGCGGGCGCTGGGAAAGCGGATGTCGGTGCCGGCCACCAGCAGGAAGGCCGCCAGAATCCAGAAGCGGATCGACACGAAATAGGTGCCGAAGAAGGGGTCCGGCACGACGAAGAAGGCCAGCACGAACAGCCCCACCGCCAGCATCATCGCCGGCGCAGCGCGCAGCCAGCCGGCCAGACGCGCCGCCACCATGCCGCTGAGGATCAGCAGCAAGGTCGCCACATCCAGCAGCGTGTTGTAGTTCAGGACCGGGGCCAGCATGTCGTGCAGCCGGTAGCGCCACTGCTTCAGCTCGGTCAGCTTCTTCAGCCGCCAGTAGACCTCCTTCAGCAGCAGGACCGGCGTGCTGTCGCGCGCACCCACCGCCGCCGCGTCGGACTGCAGGAGGTGCGTCCCCACCGTGCCGGCGAACAGCGCCGCGGGAAGGGCCAGCAGCGCGGCGAAACGCAGGGCGTCGCGCCCGAGGTTGGCGAACGTCAGCGGCTTGCGCCCCTGCCCCACATATTTCACCGCCTCGACCGCGAACAGGCACATCAGGAAGGAGCCGAGCACGATGGCGTGGGCGAAATAGAGGAACAGGGCGCAGCCCATCCCCACCGGCACCTGCCAGCGCCGTCCCGCCAGCGCGATCCACAGCGACAGCCCGACCAGCAGAAAGCCGAGGCCGAGCGAAAAACTCATGAAGCCGCCGATCAGCGTCGCGTTGTAGATGAACAGCGCGCCGCACAGCGGCCACAGGCTCCACCGCCCGAACAGCGTGCGGTTCAGCAGCATCGCCCCGAACAGGGTCAGCACTCCGGCCAGCGCCATGTAGACCCGCCCGGCGACGTACAGCGGCAGCACGCTGGCGAGCGGCAGCATCACCGCCTCCATCAGCAGGTTCGGAACCGGCGTCAGGGAGGCGGTGTAATGGTCGCCCAGAAAGGGGTCGGTCCGGTAATGCAGCAGCACGTCCACACGCGCCAGATGGTTCGGGTAGTCGAGCAGCGGCGGCATCTCCACCAGCACGAGCGGCAGCAGAAGCAACGCCAGGATCACCGGCAGCGTGAGCGCCAGCGGCGGCGACCAGGCTCCGGCCCCGGCGCCCGTCCGCAGGGCGGCGGAGCCGGTGGCCTGCGACAGTCCTGAATGATCCACCGGAGCCTCCTGCATTGGGTGCAATGCGGAAGGCTCAACACATCCACCGTCCGCATCGCCAGAAGGCAATGGCGTTACGATTCGGCGTTGGACTTAGTCCGCGACCCGGACGGAGCAGGCCCCATGGCCCGCCGGGACTCCGTTGGCAGGAGGCCGGGCGCCCTCCCCGCCCCTTTTCGCGGATAGGGCGGGCGCCATGCGTATGCCGTCACGGCTGCGGGAAGACGCGGGCGCGGGCGATGTGGACGGCGCACTGGTCGCCGGGGCGCAGGCCCAGGGCGGACAGGCGCTCGCGGTCCATCTCGGCCTCCAGCGGCAGGCCGGCGAGGTCGATCTCGATCCGCGCGTCCGGCCCCACCACATGGATGCCCGACACCCGGCCCGGCCCCGCGGCGCTGGGGCTCAGCCCCAGATCGTGCGGGCGCACATAGGCGATGGCCGGGCCGCGGACCGTGCCATCGGCGGGGATGGACAGCGCGCCGTTGGCGGTCCGCGCCACCCCATCCGTCACCACGCAGTCGAAACGGTTCACCTGCCCGAGGAACTCGTAGACGAAGGCCGAGGCCGGGCGGTCGTAGACCTCCGCCGGGCTGCCCACCTGCTCGATCCGGCCCTGGCTCATCACCACGACGCGGTCGGCCAGCTCCAGCGCCTCCTCCTGGTCGTGGGTGACGAAGACGGAGGTGATGTGGATGTCCTCGTGCAGCTTGCGCAGCCAGCGCCGCAGCTCCTTGCGCACCTTGGCGTCGAGCGCGCCGAACGGTTCGTCGAGCAGCAGCACCTTCGGCTCGATGGCGAGCGCGCGGGCCAGCGCCACGCGCTGCCGCTGCCCGCCGGAGAGCTGCGCCGGATAGCGGTCGGCGAAATGGGCGAGTTGGACCAGCTCCAGCAGCTCCATGACGCGCCGCTTGATCTCGGTCGAGGCCGGGCGCTGGCCGCGCGGCCGCACCTTCATCCCGAAGGCCACGTTCTCGAAGACGGTCATGTGGCGGAACAGCGCGTAATGCTGGAAGACGAAGCCGACCTGCCGCTCCCGCGGGGTCAGGCTCAGCGCCTCCTCCCCGTTGAGCAGGAGGCTGCCGGAATCGGCGAACTCCAGCCCCGCCATGATGCGCAGCAGGGTCGTCTTGCCCGACCCCGACGGGCCGAGCAGGGCCAGAAGCTCGCCGGAACGGACCTCGAGGTCCACCGCATCGAGCGCGCGGAAACTGCCGAATTGCTTGGTGATGCCGGAAACCTGGATCGCCATGACGTGCGTCGCCTCAATGCCGGGTGGCCGCCAGCTCAGCCCCGAAGCGCCATTCCAGAACCGTCTTCACGACCAGCGTGACGAGGGCGAGCATGGCCAGCACCGAGGCCACCGCGAAGGCAGCGACCAAGTTGTATTCGTTGTAGAGGATCTCGACATGCAAGGGCATCGTGTTGGTCTCGCCCCGGATGTGACCGGACACCACCGACACCGCGCCGAACTCCCCCATCGCGCGGGCGTTGCACAGCAGGACGCCGTACAGCAGGCCCCATTTGATGTTGGGCAGGGTGACGCGCCAGAAGGTCTGCCAGCCGGACGCGCCCAGCACCAGCGCCGCCTCCTCCTCCTCGTTGCCCTGCTCCTGCATCAGCGGGATCAGCTCGCGGGCGACGAAGGGGAAGGTGACGAAGACGGTGGCGAGCACCAGCCCCGGAACGGCGAAGATGATCTGGATGCCCTGTGACTTCAGGAACGGCCCCATCAGCCCGTGCAGCCCGAACAGCAGCACGTAGATCAGGCCGGAGATCACCGGCGACACCGAAAACGGCAGGTCGATCAGGGTGATCAGCACGTCCTTGCCGCGGAAGTCGAACTTGGCGATGCACCAGGACGCCGCCACGCCGAAGAGGAGGTTCATCGGCACGGCGATGGCCGCGACGATCAGCGTCAGCTTGATCGCCGCCACCGCGTCCGGCTCCACCAGGGCCGCCCAGTAGGCGTCCGTGCCGCGGCGCAGCGCCTCGACGAAGACCGAGACCAGCGGCAGGACCAGGAACAGCAGCAGGAAGGCCAGCGCCGTGGCGATCAGAAGCCCCTTCACCCAGCGGCTGTCGGCCAGCGCCGGCGTGAAGCCGACGGCCTTCTTAACGAGCATGGCGCGACCTCATCCAGGCTTGCAGCAGGTTCAGGGCCAGCAGCAGAACGAAGGACGCCATCAGCATCAGCACGCCGACCGCGGCGGCGCCGGCATAGTCGTACTGCTCCAGCTTGATGACGATCAGCAGCGGAATGATCTCCGACAGGCCGGGGATGTTGCCGGCGATGAAGATCACCGAACCGTACTCCCCCACCCCGCGGGCGAAGGCCAAAGCGAAGCCGGTCAGCAGGGCCGGCAGGAGCGCCGGGAACACCACCCGCCGGAACGACTGCCAGCGCGTGGCGCCCAGCGCCGCGGCGGCCTCCTCCTCCTCCGGCGGCAGGTCCTGGAGGATCGGCTGCACGGTGCGCACCACGAAGGGCAGACCGATGAAGGTCAGGGCGATGGCGATGCCCAACGGCGTGAAGGCCACCCTCAGCCCGAACCACTCCATCAGCAGCGAGCCGATCCAGCCGTTGGGCGCGTAGAGCGCGCTGAGCGCGATGCCGGCCACCGCGGTGGGCAGGGCGAAGGGCAGGTCCACCAGCGCGTCGACGATCCGGTCGCCGGGGAAGCGGTAGCGCACCAGCACCCAGGCGACGATGAAGCCGAAGACGGCGTTGACCGCGGCGGCGGCCAGCGACAGCCCGAAGCTGACCTTGAAGGCGGCCAGGACGCGCGGCGTCAGCACCGCGTCCCAGAAGCCGGACCAGCCCAGCCCCGCCGCCTTCAGCGCCAGCGCGGCCAGCGGCAGCAGGACGATCAGGGACAGATAGGTCAGCGTGAATCCCAGGGTCAGTCCGAAGCCGGGGAGGACGCTGGGTTTTCGAAGAACGCTCAACACCGTGCCCCCCGCATTGGGAAGCACGGCGTCGCTGGTGGTTGCCGCGACCACGGGTCAGCGGCCCTTCTGATAGATCTGGTCGAAGACGCCGCCATCCGCGAAGTGCTTCTCCTGGGCCGTGCGCCAGCCCCCGAAGGAACCGTCGATGGTCACAAGCTTAACATTCGGGAAGCGATCCGCATACCGCGCAGCGACCTCCGGCAGACGCGGGCGGTAGAAGTTCTTCGCCGCGATCTCCTGCGCTTCGGGGGTATAGAGGAAGTTCAGGTAGGCTTCCGCCGCCTTCCGCGTTCCCTTGCGGTCGACCACCGAGTCGACGACCGTGACCGGCGGCTCCGCCAGGATCGACAGCGACGGCACGACGATGTCGAACTTGTCGGCGCCGAATTCCTGGAGCGACAGGAAGGCCTCGTTCTCCCAGGCCAGCAGCACGTCGCCGAGCTGCCGCTGGGTGAAGGTGACGGTGGAGCCGCGGGCGCCGCTGTCCAGCACCGGCACGTTCTTGAACAGGTCGGCGACGAACTGCTTGGCCTTGGCCTCGTCGTTGCCGTTCTTCTCCAGCGAATAGGCCCAGGCCGCCAGATAGTTCCAGCGCGCACCGCCCGAGGTCTTCGGGTTCGGGGTGATGACCTGGACGCCCGGCTTCAGCAGGTCGTCCCAGTCCTTGATCTGCTTCGGGTTGCCCTTGCGGACCAGGAAGACGATCGTCGAGGTGTAGGGGGAGCTGTTGTTCGGCAGGCGCGTCTGCCACGTCTTCGGCAGGGCGCCGGAGTCGGCGATGGCGTCGATGTCGTAGGCCAGCGCCAGCGTCACCACGTCGGCGTCGAGCCCGTCGATGACCGAACGCGCCTGCTTGCCCGACCCGCCGTGCGACTGCTTGACGGTCACCGTCTGGCCGTTTTCCGCCTGCCATTTCTTGGCGAACGCCTTGTTGAACTCCACATAGAATTCACGGGTGGGGTCGTAGGAGACGTTCAGCAAGGTAGTCTGCGCCTTGGCGGGCGCGATGGTCAGCATGGCGAGGGCGACGCCCGCGGCCAGTGCGGACAGCCGGCCCATGGAAAGCCTGCCCAGGGGAAACCGGTTCGCGCGGAGCGCGGAGAGCCGATTGCGAAACGACATGGCACACTCCCTCGGTATGGTTCATTGGGGAACGGAGAGCGGCCCTGAAGGCCACGCGCCGCACCGCTGTTCACAAAGTCGGCCATGGCACCGGACCGACCGGGCCATATTCACACTCTTTATAATGTATATGTAATATCCATTTGCCTCCTAGAGTTTGCATGATTTCTCGAAGGCCGCAAGGCTGTTTTTTGTCACTCCCCACGCCAAAGAAAGACAATTTCACATAAATTTGTGAAATCAGAGGCTTTGGATCGCGCTGGAAGCGTTGCATGGGATCGCTATCATGCGCGCCCTCTCCGTCTCCTGTCCCGAACGGCCATGCCCGAAACAGCCCAGCCCCTCTCCCCCGCACTTCTGGCCGCCCTTTTGGAAGCCGAACGCGCGCTTGGCCGGCTGGCCGAAGTGGTCCAGGACCCGGCGCGCCGGCGGCGGTTATGGGCCGACGCGGCGCGCCGGGAGTCCTGCGCGGCGGCGCGGCTCGACGGTGTGGCGGTGGACCCGGCGGACTTCCTTGTGGCGACCATCGGCACCGACCTCGTTCCCACCGCCGGACGGGGAGCGGCCCAATCGGTCCGTGCGCTGTGGCAAGGCGCCCTGTTCACGCAAGGGCTTATCGCAGCCCCCACCCGCCATGTGGGAAACGCCCGCGCGCCGCTGCCATCCCGTGGGGCCGCCGCCGACGCTTGGCGCGCGGTGGCGGAGTTGGAGGCCGGGTCGGATGCCCGCCTCCCCTTCCCGCCCGATGACGAAGATGACGACGCCGCGCCCGTCGCGGACGACGCGCCCCCAGCCTGGACCCTGGGCTGGTCGGAGGCGCTGTGGCGCTGCCTTCAGGCGGAGGTGTCCGGCCGCGATCCCGGACGGCTGGCCTTCTCCGCGAACCGGGAGGCGGAGGCGGCCACCCTTCTCAAGCGGCTGGACCAAGCCGGCGATTCGCCGGCGTTGCTCGGCGGCGTGGGGATGCTGGCAGAACTGCTCCGCCCCGCGCCCGATCTGCGGATTCCCGGCTGGGCGGTGCCCTCGGCCCGGCTGATGGGGGCGCTGGCGCTGGCGCGCTGCTGCCGGGTGCCGAACGTCTGGCTGCCGATGTCCGTCTCGCTGCACGCCGACCGCACGACCGCCGGCCTCGCCGCCTGCGGGCGGGAGGAAGGGTGGCGGCTGTGGCTGGCCGACACGGTGGCGGAAACGGCGCGGCGGGAGCGGGAGCGCGCCCTGTCGCTGGACCGCATGGCGGAGGGCTGGCACCAGCGGGTGGGGGCCAAGCGCCGCAATTCCCGCACCCCGGACCTGCTGGAGCTTCTGTTCGAGGAACCCGCCCTGACGGTGCGGCGGGTGCAGAAACGGCTGGGCAGCACCTTTCGCGGCGCCCAGTTGCTGGTCGACGAACTTCTGGATACCGGAATCCTGCGCGAGGCGACGAACCGCGCGCTGGACCGCGTGTTCATCGCCGTCGATCTGGTGCCTTAAACGATCGGGACCGGTTCAGATGTCGAAGTTGACGGGCAGGCCGCCGGTCGCCTGACGGTGGCGCAGGGCATCGGACAGGGTCTGGTTGTCGAGCACTTGGGCGGTGGCGTCGCGCACCTGGACCATCAGCCAGCGCACCGAGCAGGTCGGCGGGTCGATGCAGTCCTCGCAGGGACGGAAGGAATTCTTGCTGGCGCAGGGAATCGGCGCCAGATGCCCGTCGATCAGCCGAATCACCTCGCCGAAGGAAATCTCCTCCGCCGGGCGCGCCAGACGATAGCCGCCACTCTTGCCGCGCTTGGCGAACAGCAGGCCATGTTTGCGCAGCTCCACCAGGATGGCTTCCAGGAACTTGCGCGGAATGTTCTCCCGCTCGGCGATTTCGGCGATCAGGACGAGTTCGTCATCCGTCCGTTCGGCCAGCATGATCAGCGCACGCAGGGCGTATTTGGCTTTTTGCGACAGCATTCGGTCCGGCACCGCCCCCCGCGGCGGAATGGGATAAAGATAAAGTGCCCTCCATATAGCCGTGTTGCCCAGGAATTGGTACCGGTTCTTGCCCTGGAAAACCGTGGCGCGTAAGGTCGTGAACGAATCGTTCCCTGACCATTGATCTTAGACCGGCGAAGGACGCGGCATGCAGACCATCATCGTTCCCGTCACTCCGTTCCAGCAGAACTGCACGGTGCTCTGGTGTCCGGAGACGATGAAGGGCGCCGCCGTCGATCCCGGCGGCGATCTGCCGCGCGTCCTGCGCGCCGCCCAGTCGAAGGGCGTGACTCTGGAAAAGATCCTGGTCACCCACGGCCACATCGACCATGCCGGCGCCGTCGCCGACCTCGCCGACGAGCTGAAACTGCCCATCGAGGGGCCGCACCGCGAGGACCAGTTCTGGATCGACGGCATGCCGATGCAGAGCCAGATGTTCGGCTTCCCGCCGGTCCGCTCCTTCACGCCGGACCGCTGGCTGGACGAAGGCGACACGGTGACGGTCGGCAACCTGACGCTGGACGTTCACCACTGCCCGGGCCACACGCCGGGCCATGTGGTCTTCGTTCACAAGCCGAGCAAGATCGCCATCGTCGGCGACGTGCTGTTCCAGGGCTCCATCGGCCGCACCGACTTCCCCAAGGGCAACCACGGCGACCTGATCGAGTCGATCCGCAGCAAGCTGTTCCCGCTGGGCGACGACGTGACCTTTATCCCCGGCCACGGCCCGACCTCGACCATCGGGGAGGAGCGCCTCTACAATCCTTTCCTCAACGACTGACGGTGGGGAATGGCCGGTTGGGATGGCCGACCCGGACCCGCC
Source organism: Azospirillum brasilense (assembly GCF_001315015.1). Taxonomy (NCBI): domain Bacteria; kingdom Pseudomonadati; phylum Pseudomonadota; class Alphaproteobacteria; order Rhodospirillales; family Azospirillaceae; genus Azospirillum; species Azospirillum brasilense. Next base: position 1,539,343 of record NZ_CP012915.1, read on the forward strand.
GGACCGGCCATTCTTCCATCAGGTTCCCGTCTCGATGGACAGCGCCATCGGCGGCGGGTTGGCCAGCGTCTGGTAGACGACGCAATAGCGCTCGGTCAGCTTGGTCAGGGTGGCGATGCGCTCCGCCGGCTCGTCGGTGTCCAGGTCGAAGCGCAGGCGGATGGCGCGGAAGCCGACCGGCGCGTCCTTCGCCACGCCCAGCGTGCCGCGGAAATCAAGGTCCCCTTCCGCCGACACGGTGCCGCCGCGCAGCTTGAACTCCAGCGCCGTGGCGACCGCCTTCAGCGTCACCCCCGCGCAGGCCACCAGCGCCTCCAGCAGCATGTCGCCGGAGCAGGCCTGGGTGCCCGGCCCGCCGGTCGCCGGATGCAGGCCGGCTTCGACCAGCGCGCGGCCCGTCTCGACCTTGCAGGCGATGCCGGAATCGTCCAGCGCCCCGCGGGCCTTCAGCGTGACCACCGCCGAGTCCGGGGCGTCCTTGTACTTGTCCTTCAGCGGCGCCTGGAGCGCGCGCAGATCCTGTGCATCCATGCCCGTGCGTTTCCTCTTCGCGGTTCGGGTTCTTTATTGTGCGACCGGCGGATGATGGACCGCAAACACCATCCCGGCAATGCCCAAAGCGAAGCCCAGCTCCGCAGCCGGCACCACTGGCCCGCCCCGATGTTTTCCGCTAAGACCGGCGGTATAAACATAATGAATGGGAAGGGAGATTTCCCCGCCATGAAACGTCGTTCCTTCCTCGCCAGCGCCGGGGTCGGTCTGGCCGCCAGCACCGTCGTAGCCGCACCGGCCCTCGCGCAGAGCCAGCCCGAGATCAAGTGGCGCATGGCGTCGAGCTACCCCAAGAGCCTCGACACCATCTTCGGCGGGGCGGAGCTGATTGCCCGCCGGGTCGCCGCGGCCACCGACAACAAGTTCCAGATCCGCACCTTCGCAGCGGGCGAGATCGTGCCGGCGCTCCAAGTGCTGGACGCGGTGCAGAACGGCACGGTCGAGTGCGGCCAGTCCGCCGCCTATTTCTACATCGGCAAGGACCCGACCTTCTGCTTCGACACGGCCATGCCCTTCGGCCTGAACACGCGCCAGCACATCTCCTGGATGATGCACGGCGGCGGGCTGGAGTTGATGCGGGAGCTGTTCCGGGAGCACAACATTTACAACATCCCCGCCGGCAACACGACGGCCCAGATGGGCGGCTGGTTCCGCAAGGAAATCAAGACGGTGGAGGATCTGAGCGGCCTCAAGATGCGGGTCGGCGGGCTGGCCGGGCAGATCATGGGCAAGCTGGGCCTCGTCCCGCAGCAGATCGGCGGCGGCGACATCTACCCGGCCCTGGAGCGCGGCACCATCGACGCGGCGGAGTTCGTCGGCCCCTACGACGACGAGAAGCTGGGCTTCCACAAGGTCGCCAAATACTACTACTCGCCGGGCTGGTGGGAAGGCTCCGCCCAGATCCCGCTGATGATCAACATCACCGCGTGGGAGCAGCTTCCCGAGTCCTACAAGACGATCCTCGAGCAGGCCTGCTGGGAGGCCAACACCTGGATGATCGCCAAGTACGACGCCGTCAACGCCGCGGCGCTGAAGCGTCTGGTGGCCGGCGGCGCCCAGCTCCGCGCCTTCCCGCGCGACGTCATGATGGCCTGCGAGAAGATCGCCAACGAGCTGTATGACGAGCTGTCGGCGAAGAACCCGCGCTTCAAGAAGGTCTACGAGGCGTGGAAGCCCTTCCGCGACGAGGAGCGGCTGTGGTTCCGCGTCGCCGAGAACAGCTTCGACTCCTACATCTACTCCCAGTCGGCGCAGCGCCGCTGAGGAAAGCACGGCCCTGAAAGAGGCACGGCCCCTTTCCTTCCTGGAGAAGGAGAGGGGCCGTTTTCGTCACAAGGTCAGTGCGAAACCGCGCCGGCCGCGCCCAGACCGGTTTCCGAGCGGATGTACTGGTACTCGTAGGCCTTCGCCTCCGCCGCCGCCCGCGCGCTGCGGTCGGTCACCGAGAAGAGCCAGGTCGTCGCGAAGGCGATGACCATCGAGAACAGCGCCGGATGCTCGTAGGGGAAGATCGGCGTCGGGAACTTGAAGACGCTGACCCACACGGTCGGCCCCAGCACCACGAAGGCGACGCAGCTCACCAGACCGGCGAAGCCGCCGATGAAGGCGCCGCGCGTGGTCAGCCCTTTCCAGAAGATCGACAGGATCAGCACCGGGAAGTTCACCGACGCCGCCAGACCGAAGGCCAGACCGACCATGAAGGCGATGTTCTGGTTCTCGAACAGCAGGCCCAGCGTGATGGCAATGACGCCCAGCGCCAACGTGGCGAAGCGCGACACACGCATCTCCGACGCCTCGGTGGCGTTGCCCTTCTTGAGGACGCGGGCGTAGAGGTCGTGGCTGACCGCCGACGCGCCGGCCAGCGTCAGGCCGGCGACCACCGCCAGGATGGTGGCGAAGGCGACCGCCGAGATGAAGCCCAGGAAGAGATTGCCGCCGATGGCCTTGGACAGATGGATGGCCGCCATGTTGCCACCGCCCAGGATCTTGCCCGCCGTGTCGAGATAGGCTGGGTTGGTGCCGACGATCACGATGGCGAGGAAGCCGATGGTCACCGTCAGGATGAAGAAGTAGCCGATGAAGCCGGTGGCGTAGACGACCGACTTGCGCGCCTCCTTGGCGTCGGGAACCGTGAAGAAGCGCATCAGGATGTGCGGCAGCCCCGCCGGGCCGCACATCAGCGCGAGGCTGAGCGACACCGCGGCGATGGGGTCGGCCATGGCGGCGCTGGGGCGCAGGATGGCGGCGTTCGCGGCGTGGGCGGCGACGGCCTGCTGGAGCAGCCGCTCCGGGTTGAAGCCGAACTGGGCCAGCGCCAGCCCGACCAGCACGGTGCAGCCGCCGAGCAGCATCACAGCCTTGATGATCTGCACCCAGGTCGTGGCGAGCATGCCGCCGAAGGTCACGTACAGGATCATCAGCACGCCGACCATCACCACGGCATAGGTGTAGTCCAGCCCGAACAGAAGCTGGATCAGCTTGCCCGCCCCGACCATCTGCGCAATCAGGTAGAAGCAGACCACGGTCAGCGACCCCACCGCCGCCAGCGAGCGGATCGGCGTCTGGCCCAGCCGGTAGGACGCCACGTCGGCGAAGGTGAAGCGGCCGAGGTTGCGCAGCCGCTCGGCGATCAGGAACAGCATGAGCGGCCAGCCGACCAGGAAGCCGATGGTGTAGATCACCCCGTCGAAGCCCTTGGCGAAGACCATGCCCGACAGGCCGAGGAAGGCCGCCGCCGACATGTAGTCGCCGGCGATGGCCAGCCCGTTCTGGAAGCCGCTGATCCCGCCGCCCGCGGTGTAGAAGTCCGACGCCGAGCGGGTGCGCTTGGACGCCCAATAGGTGATGCCCAGCGTGCCCGCGACGAACAGCAGGAACATGGCGATGGCCGTCACGTTGACTGGCTGGCGCTCCACCGCGCCGTCGATGGCGGCGGCCTGGGCGGTCCCCACGATCAGCGCCGGCAGCAGCGCGGCGCAGGCGGAAACAAGACGACGCGCGGCGTTCATCGGCCCACCTCATTCAGCAGGTCACGGTTCATCGCGTCGTAGCGGCTGTTGGCGCGCAGCACGTAGACACCGGTCATCAGCGAGCAGAAGACGGTGATGACGATGCCGGCGGCCAGCCCGACCGGGAAGGTCATGCCCTCGGCCAGCGGGCGCGCCATCAGGTCGGGCGCCAGCGCCGAAGCGAGCACGAAGGCGTAGTAGACCGCTAGAACGATCAGCGCCAGCCGCCAGCTGAAGCGCGCGCGGCTCGCCGTCATCGCGGCGAACTTGGGGTTGGACAGCACCCGCTCGTAAATCTCGTCGGACATGGTTTTTTATCGCTTTTTTCTTGGAACCCAGGCATTGCGCATCGCAGCAATACCTTGAGTGCATGGCAGCAAAAAGCGAAATTAAATTTCTTTGAAGGCGAAATAACGAAATATTCGCTCAAAACCCTCCAAAGTTAACCTTCGGTAGGTTAATCATTAGCTCAATCCCGGTTGATCCACGGATGCGGAATGCGACAACGGGTCGCGCTGCGACGCAACATGAGGCAACGCTGTTATCCCGCCGTCCGCCCCTTCAGCCGGACATCCTTCAGCCGGACATGGATCAGGCCGCTGCCGGTGGGGTCGGAGCGGTCGGGCTTGACCATCGCCTCCAGCAGCTTCTCGTCGCTCGACCAGTAGGGCACGTACCACAGCCGGTCCACGTCCATGACCAGCACCCGGTGGGTCTCCGCGTCGTAGGCGCCGAGCGGCGCGATGTGGCCCACCGTGGCATCGCCGGTCAGCGTGCCCTGATCGTAGGCCAGCAGGATGATGTCGCTGTCGTCGCGCTCGTTCTCGTCCAGGATGCGCCGCAGCTCGCCCAGCGTTTCCGGCGAGGCGTCCTTCGGCCGGAAGACCTCCACCGTGGCGTCCAGCCCGAAGGCGTCCACGGACTTCTGGACCAGCCCGGCGAAATCGGCGAAGGACACGCCGTCCCCGTTCTCCGCGGTGGCCGCCTTCCAGCCGTCGTCGTCCACCTCGTTCAGCACCCGCGCCTGGGTGACCAGACGGTTGGACGAGAGCGGCGGCAGGCCGCGCAGCGCGTTGATCATCATCGCCACGCTGGCGACCGAACAGGCGCTGCCCGTCTGCTGGGCCGTGTAATAAGGCATCATCGCCCAGAAGTCCGGCGCCCCGGCCCGGCGCAGATAGTCGCGGTCCTGGGTCATCGGCACGGCGTCGGGTCCGAACTTCGGCTTGGTCTCGCTCTGCGCGTCCTGCGCCGCGGCGGGGGAACCGGCCAGACACGCGAAGGCGCACAGGGCCAGCAGAGCCGAGCGGAACGGTGCCTTCATCACCGGCGTTTTCCTCGATGGTTTCACGGTGGATGCCTCTGCCGGCTCTAGCCGGACGGGGTGGGCCTTGGCGGAAGGCTCTGCGGCACGAGCGCCATGCAGTTTTGCACGATCGCGGCACAGGCGCCCAGCGACGACGCCCGGTAGACCAGCTGCTCGACGGCTCCGTTCCTCAAGGTGAAGGTCGCCTCGCACCGGTTGTCCACCACGTCACCAGGCCGCGGAGGATAGTAGTCCCACGGGTCGTAGTCGAGCCCGCGATGACGCCAGCCGGGATAGCCCCACGGATACCCCCATCCGTAGCCCACCGGCGGCGGCGGTGGAGCATAGTAATCGATGGAGCCCGCGCGGTAGGTGAAGAACTCCAGGGCGCCGCTGGCCGCCTGCCGGTGCGGCACGCCGGCGCAGGACAGCAGCGTTCCCTTGGGCATGCCGACCAGCGCGCTCTGGGCGGCCAGCGCGACGTCGGCCCGGGGGTCGGCGCACCCCGCCAGCCCCCCGGCCGCGATGAGCAGAAGGACGGCGGCGGACCGCCGCAAGGCGTGTGGACGCGGGAGCACGGGCGGAGCCTCCTTCCCCGGGGACCTGTCCCGGAAGAACGAGCCTCCGCCCGCTTTTGATCCCGCTCAGGCCCGGTCCGGACCGGGGATCAGGCGTCCCAGAAGTGCGGCATGCCGTCCGATGCCGTGTAGCCGCTGTGGCCGATCATCGCCCAGTCCAGGTCATGGATGCCCATGGCCAGCGCCGGGGAGTTCGGCTGGAGCGAGTAGTCGCCCCAATAGGGGTTGTTGAACAGCGGCTTGCCCGTCACGTCGTTGTCGCCGTAGCGCGGCACGTTGTGGACGAGGTTGCCGTCGATCACCGGGTTCCCGGCGGTCAGCAGCTCCATGTAGTCGTCCAGCGGCAGGGTCCCGCTGATGACGTTGCCGGTGATGGTGTTGTTGCGCGGCAGGCCCGGATCGCCGTGCTTGGGCGCCCAGCCGACGCGGATGAACTCCTCCGCGTTGCTGGCGATGATCGAGAAGTTGTTGGTGACGAGGTTGTTGTCGCCGCCGTGGATGTGCACCCCGGCCAGCCCGGTGTCCTTCAGGAAATTGCCGGTCACCGTGACGCCGCCGGCCATGTCGTCCAGATAGATGCCGAAGCCCTTGTGGTTGGTCAGCCACTGGTCGGTGTTGCTGGTCGCCAGCCCGCCGACATGCTCCACCCAGTTGCCGCGGATGATCGTGCCGGTGTCGACGCTGGACCGGCCCAGCACCTCGATGCCGCCGCCGTCCGCCGTCTCCAGGTTGGTGTTGGTGACGCGGTTGTACTCGATGACGTTGTTGCGGTTGATGTTGCTGGAGTCCCAGTTCTTCAGCGAGATCCCGTAACGCGCGCTGGAGTCCACGTCGTTGTGGGCGATCAGGTTGTTGTCCACCCCGGTGCCGATGATCCCGGCAACCCCCTTCCGGACCTCCCCGATATGGGAGATGTCGTTGGCGTAGATGGTGTTGCCGTTGCTGCGGCCGTCCAATTCGATGCCGTTGACCGCCAGATGGTCCAGCGTGTTGCCGCCCACCAGGTTGTTGGAGGAGGCCGAGGTCAGCTTGATCGCCGTGCCGACGTTGAGGAAGCTGTTGTTGCCGATGCTGTTGCCCGACGCCCCCTTCAGCTCCACCGCGTAGCCCCAGGTGGTGGTGTTGGTGAAGCCCAGCCCCTCGATGGTCACGTCACTGCTGCCGGTCAGGCGGATCAGCGTGCCCAGCCGCGCCACCTCGACGCCGTCCTGCGCCAGGGTGGCCGGGTTTTCCGGCTTGAACACCAGCGCCTTGTCCGACGCCCGCCACGCGAACTCGCCCGCCTGATCGACGAAGGACGGGTTGTTCAGCAGCTTGTAGGTCGTCCCCTCGGCGAAGGGCAGCGAGGTGCCGTTCTTCAGAGTGATGGTGCGGGTGGCGTCGTTGACGCCGGCGATCTCGGTCAGCGTGTCGGACAGCCGTTCGGCGTCCATCAGCTGGATCTTCATGCCGGCGACGATGTCGCCCGACGACATGTCGCCGGTGTGGTAGCGCACCGACCAGCCGCTGGGGCCACCGTTGGCCGCGTCGGCGAAGTACCATCCGGTGGTGGTGGGGTTGTCAGCGTCGACGATGCCCTTGCTGGCCAGCGTCTGCCGCACCCCGCCGATGGTCAGGTCGAGGTCGGTGGCCTGCGACAGCTTCGCGGAATAGATCCCGTTGCCCTCGCTGACGAAGTTCGTGACCTTCTCCGCCCCGTTGAGCACCGGCGTCTCGCCGGGATAGTTGCGGAAGCTGTGGCCGTTGTCGGCGCCGGTCAGCTCCAGCGTCTTGGTCAGGCGGTAGGTGCCCTCGCGCACATAGGTGGTGTCGACGTCGCTGTCGCGCATGGCGTCGCGGGCGCGCTCCAGCGAGGCGAAGGGACCGTCGGTGCCGTCGGCGTTCGGCGCGGACAGCTTGCCCGACCAGCTGTCCTTGCCGTTGGCCGCGACGTAGAAGGCCGGGCCGGTCGGCGGCGCGGGGGGCGGCTCGGCCGAGGGCTGGAACAGCGACGCCGGGGCGTCCACGTTCAGAGCACCGCCCCAGAACAGCCCTTCCTGCCCCTTCACCACGTCCTTTCCGTCCACCGCGCCCTTGTCATAGGTGACGATGGAGTCGGTCGCCGCGACGGTGTGGCCGTTGATGGAGACCGACTTGACGTACAGGTTGCGGTCCTGGCCGTTGACCACGGAATCGTTGTCGTAGTGGATCTGGATCTTATGGGCTTCCTTGGCGTCCAGATCGACGGTGAAGCGGAAAGGCTGCGGGTCGCTGGAGGTCGCGCGGCCCTCGCCGACCACCTTGCCGTCCACCAGCAGCTTGAAGTGCGGCGCCACCCCGCCGGCCGACTGGCCCCAGGCGTTGACGACGATGTCCGTCGGGGTCAGCTTGACCGGCGGCGGCGGCGGCGGCGGCGGGACGTAGGGGCCGTCGAAATACTCCTCCGGCACGCCGAAGGTGAGCGCGCCGCCCCAGAACAGCCCTTCCTGGCCGGCGACCACGAACTTGCCGTCCACCGGACCCTTGTCGTAGGAGGCCATCGGGGAGGTCGACTTGATCTCCTGCCCGTCGATGGTGATGCCCTGGACGAACAGGTTGCGGTCCTGGCCGTTGACGGTGGCGTCGTTGTCGTAGTGGATCTGGATCTTGTGGGCCTCGTTGGGGTCCACATCGACTTTGAAGGTGTAGCCGGTCGGGCTGGTCGCGCTGACCCAGGCGTCGCCGACCACCTTGTCGTCCACCAGCAGCTTGAAATGCGGCGGTGTGCCGTTGGCGGCGGCGCCCCAAGCCTTCACGACGATCTCGGTCGTCATGGTGGCCGGCGCCTCGGGCTCCGGCTCTTGCGCGCTGGCGAACATGGCCTTGGGCAGATCGACGTTCAGCGCGCCGCGCCAGTACATCTCGGTCTGCCCGGCGATGACGTTCTTGCCGTCAATGTCGCCGGTGTCGTAGGTCACCAGCGGGTCGATGCTGAGGATCGGTTTCCCGTTCACCTCGAACGACTTGACGAAGAGGTTGCGGTCCTCCCCGTTCACGGAGCCGTCGTTGTCGTACTGAAGCTGAAGCTTGTGGGCCTTGTCGGCCGGAACGCGGGCGTTGAAGGTGTAGCGGCCCAGCGACGCCGAAGCGACGGTCGCCTGTCCGATCTCAACCCCATCCAGCCGCAGCACGAAATGCGGCCACTTTCCGCCTGCGGGTGCGCCCCAGGCGTTCACCGTGAAGGTGACGTCCATCAGTTCGGTAGTTTCGGCAGCCATCTCGGACCTCATAGAACTCTAGACCAACGTCTTAGCCCAGAGGTTGAGGTGGTTCGCTTAACGGAAAAATAAGAATCTTGGTAAAAATTTTACTAACGCCCGCGATTCCCGTGACATAAACAGGCCGCCTGTAGTCGGGCAAAAATGCTTTCGCATTAAAAAGAAAGTCTTCTCATCGACAAATATGCCTTCTTCTGGCTCAGCTTGAGCTTGGACTTATTCACCCCGCGTTCATTTCCCCATCGTCTGCTTCACCCTGCCATCGATGAAAGCGCAGGACGCCTCCGAACTGACATGATTCACTCCCGGGCATGGTTCAGGAGCTGCGGAGCAGCCTCCCGCCGGAGCGGCGTTAAAACTGTTGGCAAGCCGGTTGGTCATAGTGGGCGGCCGCCATGGCGACCGTTCAATAGGGCAACCGCTGACCGTCCCATGCGAACAGTCCGCCGCTGTCCGTTGGCGTCAACCCGCCAAGGATGCTGAGCAGGTGCGCGGCGGCAAGCGCAGGAGTAAACAGCCGGTCCTGGGCCACGGCAGCTTGGAACGGTTGCGACAGGGGGGTATCGACGGTGCCCGGATGCAGCGCAACGCAGATTGCATCCGGTCGCGAACGCGCCAGTTCGATGGCCGTGGTGCGAATGATCTGATTGAGTGCCGCCTTGGACGCCCGGTAGCCATACCAGCCGCCAAGGCGGTTGTCCGCGATGCTGCCGACCTTGGCGGATAGAGCGGCGAAGACCGTCCGTCCGTGCCGCGGCATCCGTGGCAGGAAGTGCTTGGCGACCAGCGCCGGGCCGATGGCGTTGACCTGGAACAGCCGCGCCATGGCGGTCGGATCCAGCGTGCGCCAGCTCTTCTCCGGTTGCACCGCATCCTGGTGCAGCAGGCCGCTGGCGATGAAAACGAGATCGACCGCTTCGGCCAAAGCCGCCGCATCGATGATGGAGGACTCATCGGCAAGGTCGAGGAAGCCGGTGCGCAGCTTGCCCGCCGGCGCGACCGGGCGGCGGGACAAGGCCAACACCTCCGTCACCCCGGGATCGGCGAGCAATCGATGCGTCACGGCGGCGCCGATGCCACCGCTCGCCCCGATCACAACCGCCCGGACCGAGCCAGCGAAGCCTGCAATGCCACTCATGCCCCACCCTTCCTGCGGAGTGCGACAACAGACCGGTCTGGCGGTCGGTTCGCTCGTGTTGTCCGGGGAGGGTGCCGCAGTTCCAAGCCGGGAACTGCGGCCGCGCCCTACGCTGCCCTGAAGGCACGCATGTTGATGTCACCCTCGGCGAGTTGGTTGAGTTTCTGATCGGTTGCCTTTTCCTCTTCGAGGGTCTGTTCGAGCAGACGGGCGATATCGGTCATCCCGCAGGTTTCGGCCAATGTCCTCAGCGAGCCGTAGCTGGCGATCTCATAATGCTCGACCTTTTGCGCCGCCATGATGAGCGCGACATCGAGCACTTCCGCCGGCAGGCCCTCCCCGATGATCTCCTCGGCTTCCTCGATCAGGCCCTGGGTTGCTTCGCAGGTGTTCCCGCCCGGGTCGGCCTGGAGGATCTGGAAAATCTGCTCCAGGCGTTTGACCTGACCGTCGGTCTCGCGCAGATGGGTTTCGAAAGCCTGCTTGAGCTGAGGCGACGAGGCGGCCTCGACCATGGCCGGCAGGGCCTCGATGATCTGCGTTTCCGAGCTGTAGGTGTCCTGCAACTCCTTGATGAAAAGTTCCTTCAGTGCTTGTTCCGACATGAGTGCCTTCCTGGTGGGATGGATAATGGTTCTGCCGATGGCTGGAATAGCTTGGCCACCATCCTGCAACAGGAGTTGGAGGCGGTTCTCGCGGCGCAAAAATCCGCCCATCAAGGATTCTGTTGCCGCTGGAGCCAAAGGGAAGGGAAGCGAGGCGACGGTTTCGCCCCGCAATTGGACGACGTTGGAGCGGAAGCGTATCCTGCCCTCGTCAGCCTGCTGAGGTTGATCCGTTGCCCTGGAGGGATCCTGTGATGGCTGACCACGACCGAGCCCGTGCTGCTTTCGCCGACCTTCACCAGACCGGCTGCTTCGTCATTCCCAATCCGTGGGATGTCGGAAGCGCCGTGATGCTGAAGCAGCTCGGGTTCCGCGCGTTGGCCACGACCTCGGCGGGCTTCGCCTTCGCGCGTGGGCTTCCCGATGCCGATTGGGCCGTGCCGTGCAGCGACATGCTGGCCCACATCGCCGAGATGGTGGCGGCAACCGACCTGCCGGTGAACGCCGATTTCGAGTCCGGCTACGCCCATGACTGCGAGGGGCTGGCCCGCAACATACGCCTTTGCGCCGACACCGGCGTGGCGGGCCTGTCGATCGAGGACGCCACGGGCGACCCGATAAAGCCGCTGTACGAGTTCCATCACGCCGTCGAGCGCGTGGCCGCGGCGGCGGAGGCGCTGCGGGGAACCGGCGTCCTCCTGACCGCACGTTGCGAGTCCCTGCTGGTGGATCACCCGGCGGCCGTCGATGAGGCGTTGCGTCGCTTGCCGGCCTACGCCGCGGCGGGAGCGGATGTCCTCTACGCGCCGGGCTTGCGGACCCCGGACGTCATCAAGGCGGCGGTCGACGCCGTCCATCCGAAGCCCCTCAACCTGCTGGTCTCGTCCCCGATCGGCCTGTCGGTGGAGCAGATCGCTGCCTTGGGCGTCCGGCGCATCAGTCTGGGCAGCGGCCTCAACCGTGCCGCTTGGGGCGGCTTCCTGCGGGCGGCCCGCATGCTGGCCGACCACGGGCGCTTCGACGCCCTCGGCGAGGCCGAACCGTTCGACGCGCTCAATGGGTTCTTCCGGACGCACGGCCGGCGAGCGCCCTGAACGACCGAACTATGGCGCGGATGACCGGCGTCGCGGGTTTTCGAGGAAGAAGCGCAGCATCTCCCGTGAAGCGTCCGGCCCCCGCGGATCGGTGTAGGAGCCGGCTGGGCTGCCTCCCGCCCAGGCGTGCCCGGCGCCCTGGATCGTCCACTGCTCGCACAGCGCATGGCCGGAGGCGTCCATGTGGAGGCGACGGGTGTAGCCGTGCCCGCCCGGCACCCGGCCATGCTCCATCGTCGTTCGCGCGCCCGCCGCGCTCGCCCCGGACTGCGCGATCACGTCGTCGGCGTTGCGCGGATGAACCGTGCTGTCGCGGTCGCCGTGAAAGACGATGGTCGGCACCGGCCGGGCGAACGACCGTCCCGCCGCTCCACCACCCTGGCGCATAGCGGCAAAAGCGGAAGGAATGTCATGTGCGGCACCCTGGGGAAGGCCGGAATGCACCCCGACGGCGGCATAAAGGTCGGGATACGCCGCTCCCATGATGGCCGCCGCCGCACCGCCGGCCGAGAGCCCGGCGACGAACACGCGGTCGGCGTCAACGGCGTGGTCGCTCATGACCCGCTTGGTGATCCCCGCGATCAGCGAGGGCTCGCCGTCGCCGCGCCGTTGGTCGGCAGGGTTGAACCAGTTCCAGCACCGTTGGGCGTTGGCCGAGGACGGCTGCTCCGGATAGACGACCAGACAGCCATGCTCCTCCGCCAGCCGGTTCATACCGGTGCCCGCGGCGAAGTCGTCCGGCGACTGGGTGCAGCCATGCAGCATCACCACCAGCGGAAGCGGTTGCCCGTCGCGGCGGTTGGCCGGGACGTAAAGCTTGTAGGAGCGTGTCCCGGCCGCGTTGCCATAGGACGCCGTGGTGAAGGAGGCGCCGTCCGGCAGCGGGTCGGCGGCCGGTCGGGCGACGCCGCCCATCCCAAGGTCGAGTCCCGCCGGCATGGCGCGGGCGGCGAGGCCGCGCAGGGTCTCGCCCAGGCCAGCCCGTGGTCCGGGATGGAGCCGGCCGGCGAAGGCGCTGGCGGGCTTGAAGGCCGCGGCGCGGCGCGGCGGCGCGTCAGCGAGGTCCGGTGAAGTGTCCACCCGCAGCGGCTCGACGTCGATGACGGTCGGGCCGGCACCGGGAGGCGCATCGGACGTCCCACGCAGCAGGCGTTGAATGAGGGCGGTTGCCCCGGTGAGGTCGCCGGCCCGGGTGAGGCGCAACGCCTCGGCCATTCCGGCAGGGACGCGGTCGGTCATGTCGGGTGCTTTCTGTGCTCGGACAGGGGCGTGCGGGGCAGCCCCGCCCGTCGTCTTTCGGAAAAGCGGCCTTGCGCCCTCAGCGCATACGGTCCGCAAGTGCCGCCCTGACGGCGCTGCTGGCGTGCAGCGCGCCCAGCACTGCGATCGAGGCGATGGTGGCGCGGGCGAGGTCCGGGGTGACGTCCTGGGCGATCGTGGCCAGCCCGAGGACACGGATGTCGAGCATCTCCCCGGCATCCCGTGCCGCCTCCAGATCGCCGCGGCTGTAATGGCGCAGGCCGAGATCGACGCGTTTGCGCGTCACCGCCTGCCGCAAGGCGTCGCCATGGCGGTCGATCTGGTTGCGGATGGCGGTGCGGATGAGGTCGGTGCGGTTCGCATAAAACCCCTCCTGCACCAGCAGATCGATGTGACCGAGGTCGACATAGCCGAGATTGATCGTGATTTTCTCACTGTCTCCGGCCTTCGGCTTCTGATCGCGGGCGTGCCCAGACATCCTCACACCATCCTTTCACCATCCACGTGGATGGTATATGGACACAACGGCGCACCGATCAAGGGGCCGAGCCTCGTCATGATGGCGAATGGTTCACAGCCCGACGCAACGGACCGACACATCGGACTGACGCATCGGCCTCGACGACCCCGGCCGCAGCTTTGATGTGCATTCGATCAGCGCACCCGCCTTGAACAATTGGTCGCACGGGTTGTTGACAACCCACCATTGTGAAATACTGGGGCGCTCATCCGTTGAGGCGCGCCCTCGGACGGACAGACCAGAATTGGCGGGCCATCGTCTTCAGGACCACGGAAAGGCAGGCAGGATGCGCTCTGGACGACCGAACGGCGGCCGCGGGCCGGACGCCGCTCTTGATCTGAACACGGCTTTCGATCGGCGCGACACGCTGTTCACCCGAGCCGCGGAGCAGATGTCCGACATCGTCGCCAACCCGCCGAGCGGTCCCTACGCCTTCGACCTCCTGAACGGCGGCATCCGCGAATTGTCGAGCCTGATGATCCGGCAACTGCCCTTGACGACGGCGAGGGAGGCGCGCCTTGCCCACGCCCTCTGCCAGGAGGGAATCGTCGAGGACACCAAGGCCTTGGCCCTCGGGGAGGGCGTGGCGTTGTTCCTCGACCGGCTTCAATCCGCCGCCGATCATGCGGGCATCAATCCAGCCGCGCCCCCCGCGACTGACCGCGATCACGCGTTGATCCGCCTGGAGCGGCATGTGCAAGCGATGGCGCAGGCCCGGCCCGGCGCGCGGGATGCGGACCTTCATCGAACCCTGGACGCCATGGCGGCGACCCCTGCGCAAGGCTTGGAGGGTGTTCTCGCCAAATTGCGGGCGTGCCGCACCGCGATGGCCGACCAGGGGAACCGCGTCGATGGGGTGGCCCCCCTGCTGAACGATGCCGTGGCGGTCCTGGAGCGTATGGCGCTGCGGGAAGCCGTCGCCCGCTTCGACAGCGCGGCCGACGCCTTCGAGGCGGCGATGCCGAAAGCCCTGCCGAGCAAGCCGACCGAGCGGATGCTCGCCGCCGGGGCCAAGGCGGGGAGTGTGGCTCTGGACGCGGCACGGCGGATCTATCAGGCGATGGCGTCGGAATTTCTGTCGCCAAGGAAGGGGGTCGGCGAGTGACGGACGTCATGCCCATCACACCGTCACTGACCGCTTCCTTCAAGGATCGCGCCGGCAAAGAGCACGGGTTTTGGACGCTTGCCCGTGGCTTGGTGAGCATCCTGCACGGCCACCGCGGCGACCCGCCGCCCCAACAACCGGCGGAAACCCATGTCGATATCCACCGTCAGCCCTTGCGCACAGCGCTGGACTGGCATCAGGACATGATTGCCGTGTGGAAACGGAATCCCACCTTCGGTCCGGGCCTGCACGGCGACCTGAGAAGCACGGGTCTGCTGCCGCGCTGTGTCATCCTGACGGCGCGGGACGGCGGGCCGCTGTGCTTCCGCTACATCGGGGAGCCGACCCGACGGGTCTTCGGCGACCGCTGGGCCGATCAGAACATCGGCAAGCCTCATCTCGAGGATGTGCACAGCGCCTATGCCCAGGCCATCGACGCGCAGTACCGCGAGGCGGTGGAGGGCGGGGAGCCGGTTTACAACCATCTGGTGATCACCGGACTTCCCCGACCGCCCGTCAATTACCGGCACCTCCTGTTCGGCTGGTCACTGGGCCATCGCCGTCAGGCCCTGCTGGCGCTGATCGATTCCTGAGACGGACGGGATTCTCCGTCAAGCCGCCTGGGCGAGGTCCGCGGCGAGCTGCGCCAGATCGCCCAGGAACTGCGCGCGGCTGAAGCGCACGAGATGCATCGGCAGCGTCTTCAGGCCGATCTGGTTGTAGGTGATGGCCGGCTCGTCGTCGATGTGGCGCGGCCCCATCTTGCGCTCCGCCCAGACCGGGACGATGTCCGGGTCGACGACCGAAATGAACCAGGTCGGCGACCACAGCAGCCACGCCGCCAGCTTGTTCACCCGTTGGCAAATCGGGAACAGGCCACGGCCCTGGAAATCGGGGCGCGTCCATCCTGCGTTCGTCCACACCACCTGCCCCCGCGTGCCGTTGGCGGTGTCGGACGTGCAGGTGCACCATTCGCCCTCCGGAGCCTGCACGGCGGGATCGTCGTAGAACACCGTCATGGCGTTGAAGCGGTCGCCGATGGACTGCGTCGTGCAATCGTAGAGCAGCCCGGCCTGGGCGGTGACCACATCACCGGAGGATGCTCTCCCGCAGATCCAGAAGGCGTTGGCCGGCGTCAGGGAACGGCAGGCCGGATGGGCCGCCGGAAGCATCGGCTCCCAGGAGCCCGCGGCCACCGCCGCCTCGTTCACGCGCACCAGCGCCGGCATGTCGAACACGACGGAGAGCGCGACCCCGCGGACAGCCGCCAAGTCGACGAGTTCGTCGCGGGCGGCCTGGAGCAAGCCGGACAGGGGTCCTGACGGAACCGGGAGAGCGGACAGGGCGATGGAGGCCGGTTGCGTGCCGGTAAACTGCGTGCCGGTAAACATGGATGTCTCTTCCTTGGGTTGGAAAGGATTGGCGTCAGCCACCAAGCGGGGCGCGACCCGCCCCGCACATCCACATCATCGTCGCTGCCAAGCCGGCATTACTACTTTTGCGAATGCCTTTCCCCGGAAACGCACGGGGCGCCCGACCCACCGGACCGGACGCCCCGCCTTTTTCGCCTGCCCGTGGAGCGGGCGTCTTACTGGCCCTTGCCGTCCGAGGACACCGCGGCCGCATCGCTGGAGGAGGCCGGGGTCGAACCGCCGGCACCCTTGGCCGGGCTGCCGGGCACCCACCAGCGTCGGGCCTCGCCGTCCGCGGCGTCAGGAGCCGCATCCGCGCGGGTCTTCAGCATCGAGAAGACGATGGAACCGCCGACCAGGAAGGCGGTGATGCCCAGCGCCACCGCCGTCGGCATCTTGTAGATGTCGACCAACATCATCTTGGCGCCGACCACCACCAGAACCAGCGACAGGCCGTACTTCAGGTAATGGAAGCGGTGGATGATCGAGGCCAGCGCGAAGTAGAGGGCGCGCAGGCCGAGGATCGCGAAGACGTTGGAGGTCCAGACGATGAACGGGTCGGTGGTCACCGAGAAGACCGCCGGGATGGAGTCCACGGCGAAGACCAGATCGGTGAATTCGATCAGGATCAGAACGAGGAACAGCGGCGTCATCATCCGCACGCCGTCGCGCATCACGAAGAACTTCTGCCCCTCATAGCCGTTGGTCATGCGGAAGCGGGAGCGGACGAACTTGACAATCCGGTTGTTCTCCATGTCCGGCTCGTCGTCCACCGACATCAGCATCTTGATGCCGCTGAAGATCAGGAAGGCGCCGAAGATGTAGATGATCCAGTGGAATTCCTGAATCAGCGCCGTGCCCGCCACGATCAGCACGCCGCGCATCACCAGCGCGCCCAGGATGCCCCAGAACAGCACCCGGTGCTGGTATTGCGGCGGCACCGCGAAATGCGTGAAGATCAGCGCGATGACGAAGATGTTGTCGACGCTCAGGCTGTATTCGATCAGGTAGCCGGTCAGGAACTCCAGCCCCTTCTCGGAGCCCTGGAAATGAAAGACGCCGGCCGCGAAAATCATCGCCAGCGTGGAATAGGCCGCGCAGCGCATCAGCGCCTCGCGGCCGGAGATCACATGGGATTTCTTGGAAAATACACCAAGATCAAAGGCCAAAAGCACGCCAACGAAAACGGCGAAGCCGGCCCACATTAAAACGATCTGGTCCATGGAACTGTCCCTTGCTTCATGCACTCCGCTCCCGCAAGCGGAGACTTCGATCGTCACATGAGCAGTCCGACATCACCGATGCGCCACGGCGGGACGCATCGGCCAGAGGGGCCCGGACTGGAATCTCGGCCGCAAGGTCTGCGGCCAATGAGAAAGCGCGCGCAACGGCTCGGCCACGGCGCGTCAGGTCACCCGTCTCCATCGTTCGCCGTGGAGACGTGGCGGTCGGTCAGGATGTTGGTTCGGTGCGGTCCATGTCGATGTCTCCCAAAGGCCCGTCGGGTGCCGTCGTCCGGCGGTGGACCTTGTGGGGGGCGGGACCCAGGGGGAAGAACAGGGCCAGCTTCCGCAAGGCCGCGCCAAGGCGACGGCTCAATGGGAAGTCCGACATCACAGCGCCGGGCGACGCTGCCAGAGGGGCCCGGACCTCACCCGTCATGTAGTCAGGCCCCCTCCCGGCGACAAGAGGGGGGCGCGCTCTTTACGGGCCGTGATCGGTGCGATAGCCGCAGGCAACGGTACCGTCCGGTTGATCGCCCATGGGTTGCCGGATTTCCGGCCGGAAGCCGACTTTGCGAATTCTGCATCGCCGATGGATGATTCCGCACCGGTGGGTTGTTCATAGCGATTGACGGTAATTCACGGCAGGACACCCACAATGATGCGGCGTTCCATTTTGCTCGGCTGCCTGTTGGCGGCCGGATTGGCCGGTTGCGGTCCGCGTTTCGAGACGGTCGCAAGCTATTTTCCACCCGTCAGCGAGGCGGGAAAGCTCTGTGTCGCCCAGTGCAAGCAGGCACAGACGATCTGCCAATCCGCAAGAGAACTGGCCGTTCAGACCTGCCGGGCCGAAGCGACGACCCGCGCCCAGGGCGAATATCAGGCCTATCTCCGATCCTTGCCCAAGGATGCGGACAAGAAGAAGATCAAGACGTTCAGCGATTTCGACCGGAACCCCAGCTGCTACAGCAACCTCACCTGCTCCTCCGATTACAACGATTGCTACAAATCCTGCGGCGGCCGGATCGAGGCGCAGACCTATTGCGTCGGCAATTGCAAGGAGATGAATCCCCCTATACCGGATGGGTCCGCGGTCGGGCCGAGAACCACGCTCTGACACCGGTCGGACGAGGGCGGGCGGATTGCGGCTTGACCGGAGCCGTTCCGCCCGCGTAGCTTCGCACCCGACGGTTGCCCGAAAGGGCTGAAAATGGGAACACGGTGCGGACCCCGCGGCGATTGGCCGTGCGAGGGTTCTACGCCGGGGCTGCCCCCGCAACTGTAAGCGGCGAGTCGTCCATCGGAATGCCACTGGGATCGCGATCCTGGGAAGGCGATGGGCCGACGATAACCCGCGAGCCAGGAGACCTGCCGTCAGTCGTGGTCACACGCGAACACGTTCGGGCGGGGTGCACCGAAGGTCGTCGAACCGGGGGTCCGTTCGCGGAACGTCCGGTGGGGCTTCGTTCGCGGTGACGTGCCACCGGCGTCCCGCCCGAGGTCTCAATGAGTGTCCGCGTTCCCCGCCTTCACTGGACGGCGTCCTTCGCCGCCCTTCTGGGAAGCCTTGCCCTTCCCGTGTCGGCCATCCCCACGTCGGCCTTCGCCGATTCCCCCACCATCACGACGCTTCCGCCGGTCTCGGTGACCGCCAACCGCGTTCCCACCGCCGCCGAGGAAACCGGCAGCGCCCTGACCGTCATCACCCGCGAGGAGTTGGAGCAGCGCCAGACCCAGCTGCTGTCCGACGCGCTGCGCACGGTGCCCGGCGTCGCCGTCAACCGCACCGGCCCGATGGGCACCCTGACCCAGCTCCGCATCCGCGGGTCGGAGGGCAACCAGACGCTCGTCCTGATCGACGGGATCGAGGTGAACGATCCCGCCGCCGGTTCCGAATATGATTTCGCCAACCTGCTGGCCGGTGATGTCGAGCGCGTCGAGGTGCTGCGCGGTCCGCAGAGCGCGCTCTACGGCTCCGACGCGGTCGGCGGCGTCGTCAACATCGTGACCCGCCGCGGCACCGGCGCCCCCCGGTTCCGCGCCGCCATGGAGGGTGGGTCCTTCGGCACCGCCGCCGGGCGAGCCTCCTTCGGCACGGGGACCGACCGCTACGACCTGTTCCTCAGCGGCCAGGGCGTCACCAGCGACGGCGTGTCGGTCGCCGACAAGCGGCTCGGCAACCCGGAGAAGGACGGCTACCGCAACGGCACGCTGACCGGAAACGCCGCCGTCCGCCCGACCGAGCGCAGCGAGATCGCGGTGACCGGCCGCTACACCCGCTTCCGCACCGACACCGACGGCTTCGTCGGCGGGCGCGGCGCCGTCGACGACGGGACCAGCACCGCCGGGGAGCAGTATTTCGGGCGCATCCAGGGCAAGATCGCCCTTCTCGACGGAAAGTGGGAGCACATCGTCGGCCTGACCCATGGCCGCCAGCAGCGCGACTACCGCGACGACTCCAAGACGGTGACCAGCCGCTACGACGGGCGCAAGACCAAGGCCGACTACCAGACCAACCTGACCCTGAACAGCGGCCCCGCCGACCATGTGCTGACCGCCGCCGTGGAGCATGAGGAAGACAAGGCGATCAGCCGCAGCAGCTTCTCCAGCTTCGACCGTTCCATCGGCTCCACCGGGCTGGTGGGCCAGTACAAGCTGGGCCTGTTCGATCGGCTGAC
Organism: Azospirillum brasilense; assembly: GCF_001315015.1. Lineage (NCBI taxonomy): Bacteria > Pseudomonadati > Pseudomonadota > Alphaproteobacteria > Rhodospirillales > Azospirillaceae > Azospirillum > Azospirillum brasilense. The sequence goes on from NZ_CP012915.1 coordinate 1,559,058, forward strand.
CCTGACCGGCAGCGTCCGCCACGACGCGAACGACCTGTTCCGCGACGCCACCACATGGCGCACCACGGCGGCCTATCTGATCGAAGACAGCGGGACCAAGCTGCGCGCCTCCTACGGCACCGGCGTCAAGAATCCCACCCTGTTCGAGCTGTACGGCTACACCGCCACCTACGCCGGCAACCCGAACCTGAAGCCGGAACGGGCGCGCGGCTGGGACGCCGGCTTCGATCAGGCACTGTGGGGCACGCGGGCGTCGGTGGATGGCACATGGTTCGACCAGCGCATCCGCGACCTCATCACCGGCACCGGGCGGACCTCCGTCAACATGCCGGGCGAGTCCCACATCCGCGGCTTCGAGCTTGGCCTGTCGGTGGAGCCGATCGACCGGCTGACCGTCCGCGGCTCCTACACCTGGACCGACGGCGAGGATTCCACGGGGGCGGAGCTGGTGCGCCGGCCCAAGCAGCTCGCCAGCCTGACCGTCAACCACCGCTTCCTGGAGGACCGCGCGAACGTAAACCTCGGCGTCGTCTACAACGGTCGGTCCAGCGACTGGGCCTACGATCCCTTCTACAACCGGCAGGTCGTAAACCTCGCCCCCTACACGCTGGTCAACATGGCCGGGTCCTACGCGCTGTCCGAGGGGGTCGAACTCTTCGGGCGCGTGGAGAACCTGTTCGACCGCCGGTATCAGGAGGTCTGGACCTACGGCGCGCCGGGACGGGCCGGGTATCTCGGGCTGCGGCTGTCGCTGTGAGGCCCATTCGTCTCGGGCTGGCCGCCGCCCTCCTGCTGATTGCGGGAGGGCCGGCGGCGGCATGGGAGGCGCCGCCCGCCACGCCCCCCGGCAAACCGCAGCGCATCGTCTCCCTGAATCTCTGCGCCGACGAGCTGCTGTTGCGGCTCGTCGGGCCGGAGCGCCTCGCCGCGGTGACGTGGCTGGCGCGCGATCCCCGCGCCTCCACCGTGGCGCCGCTGGCGGCGCGGGTGCCGATCAACCATGGGCTGGCGGAAGAGATCCTGCCGCTCGACCCCGACCTGATCGTCGCCGGACGCTACACCACGCGGGTCGCGGTCGGGCTGTTGACCCGGCTGGACGCCCCGCTCCTGGAGCTGGACGTCCCCCAGAGCGTGGCCGGGGTGGCGGAGCAGATCCGCGGCCTCGCCCGCGCCGTCGGCGAGCCGGAGCGGGGGGAGGAGCTGGTCGCCGCAATGCGCTCCCGCCTGGACGCCCTGCCCCCCGCGGCGCCGGGACCGCGCCCGACCGCGGTGGTGCTGCGCCCCAACGGTTTCGTCGCCGGGTCCGGGTCGCTGGTCGACGAACTCCTGAGCCGCGCCGGTTTGGAGAACATGGCCGACCGCCTGCCGCTGGGCAGCCAGGGCGCCCTGCCGCTGGAGGCCATCATTCTGGGCGGCGCGGACGTGCTGATCGTCGACGCCGCGCCCGACGCGCCGCCATCGCTGGCCGGCGCCCTGCTGCACCACCCGGCCCTGAAAGCTTTGAAGCGTCAGGTTCGCACGCTGTCGCTGCCCTCCCGCCTGTGGACCTGCCCCGGCCCGCAGATCGCCGAGGCCGCGGAACGGCTGGCCGCCGTGCGGGAGGCGCCGCCATGAGCTGGGCCATGAGTTGGGACTCGCGCATCCCCTACCCCGCCCTGGTCGCCGGGCTGACGCTCCTCGCGCTGATGCTCTGCGCGGTGTCGGCGGCGGTCGGCTATGTGCCGTTCGACCTGGGCACCGCTTTGTCCGACTGGCTCGCCGGGCGCCCCACCCTGGGCGCGCTGGTGCTGGCCGAATTGCGCCTGCCGCGCGCCCTGCTCGGCTTGCTGGTCGGCTTCAGCCTGGGGCTGACCGGGGCGGCGATGCAGGGCTGGCTGCGCAACCCGCTGGCCGAGCCGGGACTGGTCGGCGTGTCGAGCGCCGCGGCGCTGGGCGCGGTCATCGTCTTCTACAGCGGCCTGTCCGCCGCGCTGTCGCTGGCCCTGCCGCTCGGCGGCATGGCCGGAGCAGCCACCGCCGCGGTGCTGCTGAACCTGATGGCGGCGCGGGGTGCCGGAACGACGGCGCTGGTCATCGGCGGCATCGCCATCAACAGCCTCGCCGGGTCGCTGACCGCGCTGGCCCTCAACCTCGCCCCCAACCCCTACGCGGCGCTGGAGATCGTGTTCTGGCTGATGGGGTCGCTGGCCGACCGCGGCACCGACCAGCTCTGGCTCGTCCTGCCGCCGATGCTGGCGGGCTGGGCGCTCTGCCTGTCCGGCGCCCGCGCGCTCGACGCGCTGACCCTGGGGGAGGACGCGGCGCGCAGCCTTGGCTTCGACCTGACCGGGCTGCGCGTCCGGCTGATCGCCGGGGCGGCGCTGGCGGTGGGCAGCGCGGTGTCGGTCACCGGCGCCGTGGGCTTCGTCGGTCTGGTGGCGCCGCACCTGATGCGCCCTCTGGCCGGGGCGCGGCCCGGACGGCTGCTGCTGCTGGCGGGCCTCGCCGGAGCGTGCCTGACCCTGGCCGCGGACATCGCCGTCCGGCTGCTGCCGACGCGGCCGGAACTGAAGCTGGGCGTGGTCACCGCCCTGATCGGGGCGCCCTTCCTGATCGTCCTGATCGCCCGGCTGCGGCGGGAGGAGGCGTGATGCGCATCGAAACCCACGCCCTGTCCGCCACCGCCGGCGAACGCACCATCCTGACGGACGTGAATCTCGCCATCGAGCCCGGCGCCTTCACCGGGTTGATCGGCCCGAACGGCGCCGGCAAGACCACCCTGCTGCGCCTACTCGCCGGTCTCGCCGAGCCGGCGGCGGGCCGCGTCACCTTCGACGGACGGACCGCCGCGCAGACCGGACGCCGGGCGCTCGCCCGCGCCATCGCCTATCTGCCGCAGAGCGGCCCGGTGCATTGGCCGCTGCGCGCCGAGGCGCTGGTCCTGCTGGGCCGCCTGCCCCACCGCGGCGCGCTGGGCGGGATCGCCGCGGCGGACCGCGCGGCGGTCGAGCGGGCGCTCGCCACCACCGACGCCGCGCATCTGCGCGACCGGATCGTCGGCACCCTGTCAGGGGGCGAGCGGATGCGCGTCCTGCTCGCCCGCGCGCTGGCGACCGAGGCGCCCGTCCTGCTGGCCGACGAGCCGGTCGCCGCCCTCGATCCCGGCCATCAACTGGCCTGCATGGCGCTGCTGCGCGACGCCGCCCGCCGGGGCAGCGGCGTGGTGGCGGTGCTGCACGACCTGACCCTGGCCGCCCGCTTCTGCGACCGGCTGATCCTGCTGGCGGGCGGCGGCGTGCTGGCCGACGGGCCGCCCGAACGGGTGCTGACCGACGCCCATCTGCGCGCCTCCTACGGCATCGCCGTCCACCGGGGCGAGGCCGGCGGCGAACCCTTCCTGCTTCCCTGGCACGCCCTGCCTTCCCCGACTTGCCAACCGGAGACGCCTTGATGAGCGACCTGACTTCCCTGCTGCGCAACGCGCTGAACGACCCGGCCACCGGCTGGAGCCTCGGCGCCTTCGGTGCCATCGCGGAGTTCATCCGCGACCCGGACGAACCCGCCACCCTGCGCGACGACGGCCCGGAGCTGGAGGCGCGGACCGCCCGCGGCGGGCTGCGCCTCCGCCCCACGCCGGCGATCCGCGCGGTGCCCTACCGGACGCGCAGCGGCAGCCTCGCCGTGGCCCTCTGCCTGCCCCGTCACGTCGGCGCGATGAACCGGCGCGGCGTGGTGACCGAGCTGGGTCCCGACCGCGAGGCCATCGCCGAAGCGGACCGCGACGCCCTGCTGTTCGACCTCGGGCTGGGCGTCTTCCAGACCGACGTCTGCGTCCGCAGCTCCGACCCCGTCACCATCGCCCGCCTGCGCGCGGTCGCCGGGACGGAGCTGCTGGCGCCGGGCAACCCGCTGCCGCCCGACCTGCCGGCGCTCAGCCCCGACCGCGTCTTCATCGGCCCCTTCGGCCGGATCGAGGTCAGCCAGCCGATCCCGCCGCCCGACGGCCGCAGCCCGGAGGGTCCGCACACCCATGTCCTGCCGAAGCTGTTGGCCCACAACCGGACCCACGCGGCGACCGTGCCGATTCCGGACGGCTGGGTGCCCAGCCTGTACCTGTCGCCGCCCGCGGAGTCCTTCGCCGCGTGGGAGGGGTTGGGGCACTGAGGTCCTGCCCCCACCCTGACCCTCCCCCGCTACGAGGTGGAGGGGACTGCCGCCGCTTCGCTCAAGCCCCCCTCTCCCGCGAAGCGGGGGAGGGTTGGGGAGGGGGCACCGACGCCGCCGGCGCGCGGCGCAGCGCGTTGAGCAGAATCCCGATCGTGGTCCCGTTGTGCAGCACGGCGGTGCCCACCGGGGACAGCAGGCCCAGCGCGGCGGCGCCGAGGATCGCGCTGTTCAGTCCGACCGTCAGCCGATAGTTGCGGGCGATCAGCGCCATGGCGGCGTTCGCCGTCTCCTTGGCGTCGGCCACCCGCTCGATCCGATCCTCCAGAAGCGCCACATCGGCGGTCAGCCGGGCGATGTCCGCCCCTTTCTGCATGGCGATGCCGACATGGGCGCCGGCCAGCGCCGGGGCGTCGTTGATGCCGTCGCCAACGAAGGCGATGCGCGCGCCTTCGCGGCTGAGATCCTCGATGATGCGGGCCTTGTCGGTGGGCAGCAGGTCGGCGTGGAAGCCGTCGAGATGCAGCTCCGCGGCCAGCTCGGCGGCGCGGTCCTGGTGGTCGCCGGTCAGCATCAGCACCCGCTTCACCCCGGCCCGCCGCAGCCGCGCGATGGTCGCCGCGCTGGCCGCGCGCACGCTGTCCTTCAACGCCAGCACGCCGGCCAGCACCCCGCCGAAGCCGATGAACAGCAGCGTCTTGCCGTCGCGGTGCAGCGCGTCGATGGCCCCGCGGTGGGCGGTGGTATCGATGCCCTCGTCGTCCTCGATGAAGTGGCGGGAGCCGACGACGATGCGCTTGCCGTCGATGACGCTGGCCACCCCGTGGGCGACGATGAACTTGACCTCCTGATGGTCGAAGTGGCGGTTGTGCGTTTCCTTGGCGGCGTTGACCACGGCCATCGCCAGCGGGTGGAAGTAATGCTCCTCCACCGAGGCGGCGAGGCAGATCAGGTCATCGGGGCTGAAGGTCGGGTCGAAGGCGATGGAATCGGTCACCTGAAGGTCGCCGGTGGTCAGCGTGCCGGTCTTGTCGAAGATGACCGTGTCGGCCTGGGCCAGCCGTTCCAACGCGTTGGCGCCCTTGATCAGGATGCCCGCCTGCCCCGCCCCGTACATGGCCGACTTGAAGGCCACCGGGGTCGCCAGCTTCAGCGCGCAGGAATAGTCGGCCTGGAGCACCGACGCGGCGCTGCGCCAGTCGCCGGTCATCAGGAAGGAGCCGCCGGCCAGCTTCAGCACCGTGGGAACCAGCCGGTCGGCCAACCGCGCCGCGTCGAGCTGCGCCTCGCTCTTGGCGGTCAGCGACTGTTCGACGTAATCGGCGATGCGGGCCGCGGCGGTGTGGCTGCCGACATGCTCGGCGTAGACGACCAGCCGCCCCTCCTCCATCAGCGTGCCGGACAGGACGGCGGAACCGCGCTGCTTGACCACCGGGGCGCTCTCGCCGGTCATGGCGGCCTCGTTGACGGTCGCCTCCCCGCTCAGCACCGTGCCGTCCACCGGGATCACCGTCCCGGCGCCGATGACCACGCTGTCGCCGACCAGGACGGTGTCGGCGGGCAACTGGATCTCCACGCCGTCGCGCAGCAGCCACACCTGATCGCTCGACGGGCGGAGCAGCCGCTTCAGCAGCGCGTCCGACCGGCGGGCGATGGACTCCTCCATGTATTCGCCGAGCGCCAGCATGAAGACGGTGGTGTTGGCCGCGGTGAAATCCCGTCGCGCCAGGGAGATCGCCACCGCCGCCGCTTCCAGAACATGGGAGTTGACACCCTCCCGCCCGTAGATGGCCACGCCCTCGCGCAGCATCGGCATCGCGACGGCCAGCGACAGCGGCAGGCGCAGCGGCATGGGCAGAAGGAAACCGCCGACCAGCGTGGCGAGGCTGCGGACCAGCGTCGCGCCGTGATTTTCCCCGCCCTCCGCCGCCGGGGCGGGCGGTGGCGGTTCGGGAATCGGCAGGGCGGCCAGCGCAAGGCACAGCGCCGTGGCGTCCGTCACCGCGGGATCGTAGCGGACGGCCAGTGACCGCGCAGCGCGGCTCACCCGAACCGACGTCACCCCGGCGACCGCCTCCACCACCCGGTGCAGGGTCGTCGTGTCGTCGGGGGCGCCGGGACGGCAGGCGTAGCGCAGCCGGACGCGCCCCGGAACCCGATGGACCGGCTCCAGCCGCAGGAACCAGGGCAGGCCGCTCATAACGCTCCGGCCTGTTCCGCCTCCAGCTCGGCCTGGAGGTCGGCCATCTGCTCCTTCATCTCGGCGAGGCCGCCGGCGAGGTTGCCGTAGAGCTTCAGGCCGGACTTCACGATCTTGCCGCGCAGTTCCTCGTCGGACAGCACATAGGCCGCCGCCGCCCCGACCAGCAGCCCGATCAGAAACTGCTCGGACCGGCGCGACGGGAGAAGACCGCTCAGCCCGCCGAGAAGCCCCTGCCCCCGCGCCGCATTGGCGCCCATCGGCGTACCGCCGGCGGCCATGGCGGCTTCGTACTGGCGTTGCTGCTTCTTCAGCTTCTTCAACGCCTTCTTGGTCTTCTTAGCCATGGGGGTCCTCGTGTTTCGGCCGTTCTTGCGGCGGCTCTTCCGCCGGATTCAGCAGATGTTCGATCATGACCACGCCCGCCGCCCCGGCGGCGACCGCCAACGCGAGGCGCGCGTAGTCGCGGTTGCGCAGGGCGTCGGCGGCGACGCTGGCGGCGGCCAGCGCCGCACCACCCTGCAGGCCGTGGCGCAGGACGGTGCGCGGCGCGGGGGGCTCAGCCCCCGTCACCCAGCGGTCCTGGACAGCGGTCAGCAGGCCGGTCGCCACCATGCCGCGCGTGAAGTCGCGCGTGATGTTGGCGGCGAGCGTGCCGGAGCCCCGCGCCTTGCCGCGCCGTTTCGCGCGTTTCACGCGGCCCCCGGTGCGGCGGACGGCGCCGGCTCAGACTTTGCCGGCTCCGCCACATCTTCCTTTGCCGGCTCCGCCTCGGCGGGCGCCGCCTCGACGGGGGCTTCCTCCACCGGCGTGGCGAGATGGGAGCGCAGACCGGCGGAGGTCCGCTCGATGGCGAGCAGGCCGGTGACCGCGGCCTCGCGCACCGCGGTCTGGGCCTTGCCGGCGCCCTCGCGGGCGGCGGCCTTCACATCGATGGACTTGAGGTCGGCGATCTTGGGATCGGCCTTGGCCTTGGCGTTTTTCACCATCCGGACGCCGATGGCCCCGGCGATCACGCCGGACGCGAATGTCAGAAGCGGCAGCATCATGGTCTCCTTTCGAGCGCGCCGCCCGCAAAGCCGGCGGTGGCGATGCGCAGCAGCGTCGCGGCCGCCGCGCTGGCTTCCCCGCTCAGCAGATCCGGCCACGCCGAGGGCGGAATCACTGCGGGGTCGTATTCGATGGTGCAGGACCGGGCGAGCGGGTTCAGCGCGACGGAGCGGATGCCCTCCGCACCGGTGAGCGCCCGGTGCAGCGCCCTGGCGTCGTCGGCCAGCGACGCCAGGGCGCGCTCCGCGGCGCCGTCGAGCTTCAGCCGCACCCGACCCGGAATGTGGTGCGCGATGGTCAGGGCGGCGGCCAACCGGCTGAGAAAGTCGTCGGGCATGTTCGGGGCGTGGTCGATCATTGAAGGTGGTCGGTCATTGGAAGAGGCGTTTGCGCTGAACGGTCATGTGGACGAGCATGAAGGCGACGAACAGCGTGCCGAAGCCGGCATGGACGCGCTTGCCCACCCCCAGCGCCGCCAGGGTCGCCGCCATGCTGCCCATCATTCCGATCTTGGCCGCGCGGTTGATCCGCCATTTCAACTCGGGCACGGCCGGCTTGCTGTCCGCGACGGGGGCGGGGGCGTCCGGCGACGGTGCGGCCTCCGCGGGGTGCAGGACCGCCGACAGCAGCGCCTCCACCTGGGACCGGGCGTCATCCGGCGTCAACACAGCGGGGTCGTAGCTCAGCAGGACGCTGCCCACCGCCGGGTTGCTCTCGGTCACCCGGACGGCATCCAACGCCTCCAAACGCCCCAGCGCTTCCTGGAACCGGTCCGTCCGGCGCAGCAGCGGGTGGCGCACGCGGATGCGTCCAGGCACCGCCGATGCGATGGGGGAGGTTCGTCCGGTCATTGCCCGTTCTCCTGCGTCAGCCGCGATCCGCCCACGCGGTCAAGGGCCTTCATGGTTGCGCAGGATATCCATAATTTCACAATGGTGAAACATTTCCGCGGCGTTGCGCGCAGGCGCCGGACGCAAGGCGGCGTTGCGGAAAAACCGCGTCCTCACCCAAGAAGTGCAGGAACGGGGGAAGGGGTGGAATTCGCCTACAGATCCGGCGGGGTGCGGACCGGCAGATGCAACGTCGCCAGCGTGCCGCCGCCGGAGCGCGAGGCGATGGTGAAGGTGCCGCCCAGCCGGTCCGACGCCAGATTGTCCACGATGTTCAGGCCGAGCCCGACCGACCCGGTGCCGCGGCGGGTGGTGAAGAAGGGCTCCAGGATGCGCCCGGCGGTGCCCTCCGCGATGCCGGCGCCGTCGTCGGCGACGGACAGCAGGACGGTGTCCGGCCCCGACCCCGCGGCCCCCACCGTCACCAGCCCGTGCCGCCCCGCCGGAAAGGCGTGCTCCAGCGCGTTGCGGACGAGCTGCTCCAGGACCGCCGACAGGATCGCCGGGTTGCTGACCATCCGCAGGTCGGCGGGGCAGTCCACGGCCATGCGGTGCCCCAGCGGCTCCCACTGCGGGCGCAGGCTCTCCGTCACCTGTTCCAGGAAAGGCCGCAACGCGATGGTCTGGCGCAGCCCGCCATGGTCCGCCGCCACCCCCTTGAAGCAGCGCACGATCTCCCCGGCGCGGGCGATGGTGCTGGACAGCAGGGCCGCCAGTTCCCCGGCGCTCGCCAGGAAACGCTCCAGCTCGGCCCGGCGGAGCTGGTTGGCGGTCAGCCGCTCGGTCATCGCGGCCACCCGGTCGCCGAGGTGGGACGCGCTGCCCAGCGCCACGCCGATGGGCGTGTTGATCTCGTGGGCCACGCCGGCGACCATCTGGCGCAGCGCCGCCATCTTCTCGCGCTGGGCCTGGGCCAGCTTGCGCGTGCGCTCGCGGACCAGCGCCTCCAGATGCTCGTTCTCGTCCTTCAGGCTGCGGTTGGCCCGGCGCAGCGACAGGTGGGTGGCGACGCGGGCGCGCACGATGGCCGGGCTGAAGGGCTTCGTCACGTAATCGACGGCCCCGGTCTCCAGTCCGAAGGCCTCCTCCTCCGGGCTGGACAGCGAGGTGATGAAGATCACCGGGACGTCGGCGGTGGCCGGGTCGGTCTTCAGCAGCCGGCACACCGCGTAGCCGTCCAGCCCCGGCATCATCACGTCGAGCAGCACCAGCTCCGGCGGATCGGCAGAGGCCAGTTCCAGCGCGCGGCGGCCGGAGGTCGCGAAACGCACCTCGTGGCGGTCCTCCAGCACGCTGGCGAGCGCGCGGATGTTGGCCGTATCGTCATCGACGATCAGTATGTGACCACCGCTCACGGCGTCGTCTCCCAGTCCCGTTCCCTGATCCATGCGGCGGCGAGCCGTTCCAGCGCCGCGCGGGCCGCGGCGAAATCCAACGCTTCCACGGCCCGCCCCACCTTGTCCACCGCCTCGTCATGGCCGCGTCCGGCCAGCAGGCCGCGCAGAGCGTCGAAGCGGGCCGCCGCCGACAGGCTGCCGCTGCGCAGCGCCTCCTCCAGCGCGCGCAACGCCCCCTCCAGCCCATCGAGGTTGAGAGGAACCGCCGGAACGTCCGGCACCGCCTCCACGGCCATCTCCACAGCCACTTCCACGGCGCGCAGCGTTTCCGCCGAGGCCAGCGCGGGACCGAGGGCGGCGGACAGGTCGGCCACGAGCCCCGGCACCGCATCCCACCGCTTCTCGCGCGCCGCCAGTTCCAGCGCCGCGGCGGCGGCGCTGGCCGCCATCGCCCCGACCGTCCCGGCGCTGCCGCGCAGTCCATGAGCGTAACGCTCCAGCGCCGGCCCGTCTCCCGCGCTGCGCAGATGCTCCAGCCGGACCGGCGCGTCGCCGTAGCGGTCGAGAAAGTCCAGGATCGCCCGGCGCAGCGTGCCCGCCCGCCCGTTCATCCGCGCCAGCGCCGGGGCGAGGTCGAACCCCTCCAAGCCGTCAGGAAGCACGGCATCCATCTCCACGCCCTTGGCAATCGGCGAAGCCTTCCGCCGACCGAACGGCTTCAGCCAGCGGTTCAGCACGGCGACGAGGCGGTGCGGCTCCACCGGTTTGGCGATGTGGTCGTCCATCCCCGCATCCAGACAACGCCGCCGCTCCTCCTCCAAGGCGTGGGCGGTCATCGCGATGATCGGCAGACGGTCGGGGCCGCACTGGCGGCGGATCGCCCGCGCGACCGCGAAGCCGTCCATGTCCGGCATTTGGACGTCGGTCAGCAGCGCGGCGTAGCCCGCCCCCGGCTCCAGCGCCAGCCGCACCGCCTCCCCACCGCTGGCCACGGCGGTGACGGCCAACCCGGCGTCCTCCAGCAGTTCACGGGCGACCAAGCGGTTTACGGCGTTGTCGTCGGCGACCAGCACGCGCAGGCCACGCAGCGGCTCGTCCACCTGCAAGCCCGCAAGCCCTGGATCGGCCAGGGCGGGCAGCGCCGTCGCGGCGTCGTCCTGCACGCCGACCGCGACCATGAAGCGGAAGGTGCTGCCCAGGCCGGGGGCGCTGTCCACGGCGATGCCGCCGCCCATCATGACAGCCAGCCGCCGGCTGATCGCCAGCCCCAGCCCGGTCCCGCCATAGCGGCGGGTGGTCGAGCTGTCGGCCTGGGCGAAGGGCTGGAACAGGCGGGCCACCTGCTCCGCCGTCATGCCGATGCCGGTGTCGCGCACGGCGAAGCGCAGTTCGGTCTCCGTGTCCTCCGGCCCGCGCGGCGCGGCGGCCACGCCGAGAACCACGCTGCCGCTCTCGGTGAACTTCACCGCGTTGTTGACGAGGTTGAGGAGCACCTGCCCCAGCCGCAGCGGGTCGCCCAGCAGGGCCGTGGGCACGTCCGGAGCGACCTCCAACCGCAATGCCAGCCCCTTCTCCTCGGCGGAGAGGGCGGCGGTGCCGGCCACCATGTCGAGCACGGCGGACAGGTCGAAGGGCACGCGCTCCAGCGTCAGCATGCCCGCCTCGATCTTCGAGACGTCGAGGATGTCGTTGATGATGCCGAGCAGCGCCGTGGCCGAGGCGCGGATCCGCGTCAGGTAGCCGCGCTGGCGCGGCGGCGGCCCGGCGCGCAGGGCGAGGTGGCTGAGGCCGAGGATGGCGTTCATCGGCGTGCGGATCTCGTGGCTCATGTTCGCCAGGAAATCACCCTTGGCGCGCGACGCCTCCTCGGCGCGGCGGCGGGCCTCCTCCACCTGCTGCTGGCGGCGCGCGATCTCGTCGAGGAAGTGGCGGATCGAGCGGGAGATGGTGGCGATCTCGTCGGTGCCGCCGTCGGGCAGCGGCGTCTCCCGCCCCTCCACCCGGTCGAGCACCGCGTCGTTCAGCCGGACCAGACGCAGGGTCAGGAAGCGTCGCAGGTACAGATACACGCCGAGCGCCACCAGGAAGCCCAACGCCCCCAGCCCGACCAGGATGCGGTTCTGCGTCGCGGCCATTTCGGACAGGCCGTCCGCCTCGCCCGCCGCCGCCGCGTTGATCCGTTCGAACAGCGCGTGGGCGATCTTCACGACCTCCTCGACCATCACCAGCACCTGGTTGGTCAGCGCCTTGCTGCGGGCGATGGCCGCCTGCCGCTCCATCAAGCTGGGCAGCAGGCCGGTGGGGCCGAGCAGCGCCGTCTCCAGCCGCCCGTGCAGGGCAGCGAAGCGTTCCGCCTGCTCCGGCGGCAGCCCGGCGTGGAGCGCCGGCAGGGCCGACAGCGCCGCCGCGGCGTCGCGCTGGGCGCGCACAATCTCGCGCTGGAAACGGCTGTTGCCGGCGTGGGTGCTCTCGTTCAACACGCGGTTGACGGTGTTGGTCCAGGCGGTCAGCGGCCCCAGCCGGTCCGCCGGCAGGGTCGGCAGCACGGCGGCGACCAGCGCGCCGGCCTCCGCCGACAGGCGGCGGGTCTCGTCCAGCGCGTCGTCGGTGCGCGCCGCCGCATCGATGCGCTCGGCGACCAGCCGGTCGAGGTCCGCCAGCGTCGGGACGAGGGTCCCCAGGACGCCGGCCAGCGTGGCGCCGCCCTCGATGTCGGACAGTGCCTGGGCCGACCGGGTGACCGCCGTCAGGTTGGCCGTCAGCTCGGCCAGGGTGACCCGCCGTTCGGGGTGGCTCGTCGCACCGCCCAGCCGGGTCGCCTGCGACAGCACCTGCTGCAGGCCGCCGTTCAGCACCGCCCCGGTGGTGATGCGCGGCAGCGCCCCGTTGGACAGGTCCGACAGGGCGTGCCGGAACTGCGCGAGGTCGTAGAGCGCCGCACCCGACACGCCCAGCAGCACCCCCACCATGACCAGCAGGCCCAGCCCGACGCGCCGCCCGACGCCGCCCCGGAAGGGGGCGCGCGGGACCGGTGCGGTGGAGGCTGGCTCCATCGTCTTCAACGCTCGGTGATGCGGCCGTCGATGCGGGGCGACACCGTCCCCCGGTCGGTCAGGTGCTGGGCCATGATCTCCCACAGCAGCTTGCCGCCGGCCCCAGAAGAGGAGGAGGCGGAGGGGGAGGAAACGCCGGGCGACTTCAGCATGCTGTAGCCGTCGCCGCCCTGGGCCAGATAGGTGGGCAGGGCCACCGAATAGGTTGCGTTCGGGTCGAGCGGCTTGCCGCCCACCGTGACGGAGACGACGCGGCTGCCCGCCGGCTGCTTCAGGTCGTAGACCACCGCCATGTTGGACGGGTGGAGGAAACTGCCCTTCTGGTTGTTCACCCCGGCGGCGCTGACCTCCAGCGCCTCGCGCAGGGCCTTGCCGGTCAGCGGGACGGCGATGATGGAGTCGCGGAAGGGCAGTTCGCGCTGGATGTCGCGGCGGGTGAGCACGGTCCCCGCCTCATACTGGCGGTTGCCGCGGATGTTGCCGCCGTTGATGAAGGCCAGGTCAGTGTTGAAATGGCCGCGCATGGCGTCGGCGATCAGCGAGGCGAAGGCGTTCTCGCCGGTGCGCATCGCGGCGCGGCGGGTGTCGAGCGGGGTCGCCGTCGTCCCGATGGTGATGTCCAGCAGTTCCGACAGGCGGGTCAGATAGACGCCGACCCGCTTTTCCATCGCCGGATCCGGCGGCAGCCCGGCGAGCGGCACGATGTCGGCGCCGGTCAGCGCGGGCGGCGCCTTGCCGTCGCCGTCCAGCCGCAGGACGAAGGCCGATCCCTTCACGTTGACATGGACGCCGAAGACTTTTCCATTGCCGTCCTCCAGCACGTCCTTGCCGCTGGCGGAGAGTTGGAGCAGCGCATCGATGGCGGGCTCGCCGCGCAGCGCCTCCACCGCCTCCGGGGCGTTGTCCAGGATGGCGACCACATAAACGGCCCCCTGCGCGCGCAGGGCGCGGGCCTCGGCGGCGATCGTGGCGGGCGGGCGCACCTCAATGTCCGGCACGATGTACTGGACCGTCAGTTCCGGCGAGATCGCCGAGACCACCCCGATCTTGCCCACGGGCGTATCGAGCAGCGCCGACGGTTCCAGCCCCTCCATCACCTTGCCGGTGTTGCGGTCGATGGTGTTGGCGCTGACGAAGGGGAAGCGCGCCTCGTAGCTGCGCAGCGTCAGCTCATCCTTGCCAAAGCCGAGATCGCGCTTGGTCACCGCCATCATGTCGGGCTGAAGCTCGTTCAGCAGGTCGATCATGTGGGCGCCCCGGTCAAAGGTGGACAGAACACCCGCGGCCAGCGACGCACCGCCGTGCAGGAACAGGGTGCCGCCCTCCGCCCGCTTGGTGCGCAGCAGAGTGGCGAGGTTGGCGAGACCGCCCTCGCCTTCCACCGGCTCGATATCGGCCATCGTCGAGGTGAAGACGATCGACAGCTCCGCCGCCGACGCGGCCGGCGCGATGGCGCCGAGCGCCGCGACGGTGCAGGCGGCCATGACGGCACGCCAGCCGGAAAAACGCCCCGTCTCCCCATTGCCGCGCTTCGGCATGGTTACCCCCTTCTGCCATCCCTGTTCCTTCAGGATGGTTCTTCCCGTATTCGGGCGGGGGAGTTCAAGGCATATCCATGCATGCCCGGGAACATTCCGGTGACAAAATCCCCTGCCGGAACAAGGACAAAGGGAACAAGCGGATCAGGCCGCCTCGTCCTGCCAGGGATAGGCCAGCGGAACCTCGCGGAAGGCGAAACGGTCGAGGTGGCGCTCCAGCGCGCCCTTGAGGGCTGACAGATGCTCGGCGGAGCTGGCGACCAGCCGGCACTCCAGCGCGTCCGGCCGGGCCTGGAGCGTCAGGGTGGCGTCGCCCGGCCAGTCGGCGCCGCGGGCGTTGTGCGGGAAGACGACACTCCCCGCCTCCGGCGTGTACGCCACCGTCAGATTGTGCGCCCAATGCTTGCAAAGCTGTTGGAGGTAGCGGCTGCCGTTCGGGGTCGGGACGCGGACGCTGCTGGCGTGTCTCATGATGATCCTTCGCTGCGGTGACGGTGTGTTCAAGGAAGACGTTCAATGCGCTGGGCCGCCTCGTCGAGGATTGAGACGGCAGCGTGCACCGTATCGGCGTCGACGCCCTCGCGCCCCAGCCGGTGCATCAACACGGCCTTCAAATTCTCCATGGCGCGGCGGATCGGGGCGCCGTCGGTGTGGGCCCGCCGGGTCGCCAGGGCGGCAAGGCGGGCGAACAGCGCCTCGACGGTGGCCGCGTCCTGGGCGAGCTGGGCGGTGCCGTCCTGGGTCACGGCGAAGGGCTTGCGCGCGCCGTCGGCATCCGCCTTGGCGATGTGACCCATCTCCTCCAGAAGCGACAGCGTCGGGTAGATCACGCCGGGGCTCGGCACATAGCCGCCACCGGTCAGCTCCTCGACGGCGCGGATCAGGTCGTAGCCGTGCCGCGGCTCGTCGGCGATCAGCCGCAGCAGGACCAGCCGCAGCTCCGGCGCCTCGAAGACGCCGCGCCGGCCGCCGCGGCCACCCCGCCGCTCGTGACGCTCATGGCTCCAGCCGTCCCCCACGGCGTGGCGCCCACCGCCATGACGGGGACCGCCGCTATGGGGACCGTCGCCGTGCGGACCTGGATGATGGCGGCGCATCCGGCCGCACCAGGGATTCGGGAAAAACTTCATGACGGGTGTTCTCCTGTGTTTCGATATGTTCAAGATATATCGCAACATGTCGAAACACAAGCCCTCACACGGTCTTTTCCCCTCTCCCAACCTGGGGGAGGGAAAGCGGGAATCCTCAGCCACGCCCGTCAAGCATACTGCGAATGCGAGCAATTCGCATTGACGATCCGCCGCGTTCGGGACCACAGTGCGCCCGCCCATCCGGCATAGGCCGTCCCGGCAAAGTTGAAGGAGAGTCAAGGATGAAGCTGACCCGACGCCACGCCCTCGCCATGACCGCCGCCGTGGTCGGCCTCGCCGCCCTGGCTCCCATCCCGGGTTACGCTCAGGACATGACGGTGCGGCACGCGCAGGGCGAGACCCGGCTTCCCGCCAAGCTCGACCCCGTCCTGGTCTTCGACATGACCGCGCTGGACACGCTGGACGCGCTGGGCGTGGCGATCGCCGGGGTGCCCACGGGGCTGAAGCCGCCGCACCTCGCCAAGTATGACGGGCCGTCCTACGCGAAGATCGGCACGCTGTTCGAACCGGACTACGAGGCGGTGAACGCCGCCGAGCCCGGCCTGATCATCGCCGGCGGCCGGTCGGCCCCAAAATACGCCGAGCTGTCGCGCATCGCGCCGACGCTCGACATGACGACCGACCAGACCGACTTCCTGAACAGCGCCATCGCCAACGCTGAGACGCTGGGCCGCATCTTCGGCAAGACCGCCGAGGTCAAGCAGAAGCTGGACCGGCTGCGCGCCTCCATCGCCGAGCTGAAGGCGGTGGCGGGCAACGCCGGTAAGGGCCTGCTGGTCCTGACCACCGGCGGCAAGATGAGCGCCTACGGGCCGGGGTCGCGCTTCGGCATTCTGCACACGGAGTTCGGCATCCAGCCGGCCGCCCCCGGCCTGAAGGTCGCCAACCATGGGCAGGCCATCTCCTTCGAATTCATCCTGGAGACCAACCCCGACTGGCTGTTCGTGATCGACCGCGACGCCGCCATCGGGCAGGACGGCAAGCCGGCCCGGCAGTTCCTCGACAACGACATCGTCCGCCGCACCACCGCCTGGCAGAAGAACCAGGTCGTCTATCTGAACGGCGGCAACTGGTACATCGTCGGCGGCGGGCTGTCGGCGCTCCAGCAGGATGTGGACGATCTCCTGGCGGCGCTGTCCAAGAAGTCCTGATCCGTGAAGACCCTGCCAATCGCCACGCTCCCGCTGGCGACCGTGGGCATCGGCCTGCTGGCCGTGTGGAGCCTGTTCGTCGGCGTCAGCGACGTGAGCCTCGCGACCCTGTTCGGCGGCGCCCCGGACCAAGCCACCCAGGTGCTGCTGGTCAGCCGGCTGCCCCGGACGCTGGCCCTGATCCTGGCCGGCGCCGCCATGGCGGTGTCGGGCCTGCTCCTCCAGATGCTGGTGCGCAACCGCTTCGTCGAGCCCTCGACCACCGGGACCGCGGAATCGGCCATCTTCGGCATGATGATGGTCTCGCTGCTGGCGCCGGAGATGCCGGTGTTCGGGCGCATGGCCGTCGCCAGCCTGTGCGCGCTGGCCGGGACGGGTCTGTTCCTGGCGATCCTGCGGCAGGTGCCGCTGCGCTCGCCGCTGGTGGTGCCGCTGGTCGGCATCATGCTGGGCGGGGTCATCACGGCGATGACCGAGTTCATCGCCTACCGCCAGGACCTGATCCAGTCGGTGCGCGGCTGGGAGACCGGAGACTTCTCCGCCATCCTGCTCGGCCGCTACGAGCTGCTGTGGCTGAGCGCCGCCCTGACCGGCGTCGCCTATCTGGCGGCGGACCGCTTCACCGTCGCCGGGATGGGGCGGGACGTCGCCACCAACCTGGGCATCGACCACCGCAAGGTGATGGCGCTGGGGCTGGTCATCGTGTCGATGACCACCGCGGCGGTGATCGCCACCTGCGGCATGATCCCCTTCCTGGGGCTGATCGTTCCCAACGTCGTCAGCCTCGTGCGCGGCGACAACATGCGCGGGTCCCTGCCCTGGGTCGCGCTGATGGGGGCCGGGCTGGTGCTGGCCTGCGACATCGCCGGGCGGCTGGTGATCCATCCCTACGAGATCCCGATCGGGACGATGATGGGGGTCATCGGCAGCGCCCTGTTCCTCTACCTGCTGCTGCGGAGGAACGGCCATGCCGGCTGACCGCCGCATCCTCTCGCCGACGGTCGTCCTGGGCGGCCTGTCGGCGCTGACCCTGCTGTCGATCGCGCTGTTCATGACGCTGGGCGCGCGCGGCAAGTGGGACTTCATCCTGGCCTTCCGCGGCACCAAGGTCGCTGCGATGGTGCTGGTCGGCTACGCCGTCGCCGTGTCGACCGTCCTGTTCCAGACGATCACCAACAACCGCATCCTCACCCCGTCAGTGATGGGCTTCGACCATCTCTACCGGATGATCCAGACGGTGCTGGTCTTCCAGTTCGGCAGCGGGCTGGTGGCGTCGCTCGATCCGCGGCTGCGCTTCGGGGTGGAGGTGGCGTCAATGGTCGTCTTCTCCGGCCTGCTCTACTGGTGGCTGTTCAACGGGGCCGGGCGCGGCGACAACCGGCGCAGCCTGCATCTGCTGCTCCTCGTCGGCATCGTGTTCGGCGTGCTGTTCCGCAGCCTGACCAGCTTTCTTCAGCGCATCATCGACCCCAACGAGTTCCTGACGGTGCAGGACCGGCTGTTCGCCAACTTCAACCGGGTGGACGTCGAGCTGCTGACGGTGTCGGCGCTGGTGGTGCTGGCGGTGTCGCTGGCCGGCTGGCGGTGGCGGCGCACCTTCGACGTGCTGGCGCTGGGGCGCGACGCCGCGATCAACCTCGGCGTGGAGCACCGGCGCGCGGTGATGGCGGTGCTGGTGATGGTGTCCATCCTGGTGTCGGTGTCCACGGCGCTGGTCGGGCCGATCACCTTCTTCGGGCTGCTGGTCGCCAACCTCGCCTATCTGGTGGTCCGCTCGCACCGGCACGCGCTGATCCTGCCGGCCGCGGTGCTGCTCGCCGTGCTGACTCTGGTCGCCGGCCAGCTCGTGCTGGAGCGGGTGTTCGGCTACAACGCCGCGCTCAGCATCGTCATCGAGTTCGTGGGCGGTCTCGCCTTCCTGTTCATCCTGGTGCGGGGTTCGGCCCGATGATCGACGTCAAGAACATCACGAAGCGCTACAACGGCACCGTCGTCGTGGACGGGGTGTCCCTGTCCCTGCCGGCGGGCGGGGTGATCTCGCTGATCGGGGCGAACGGGGCCGGCAAGTCGACGCTGCTGTCGATCATCAGCCGCCTGCTGCCGATGTCCTCGGGCACGGTCGCGGTCGACGGGCTGGACGTGACCACCACGCCGGGCGAGGTGCTGGCCCGCCGCCTGTCCATCCTGCGCCAGGACAACCAGATCATGTCCCGCCTGACGGTGGAGGACCTCGTCGCCTTCGGCCGCTACCCGCACAGCAAGGGCCGCCTGACCGACGCCGACCGCAAGCACATCCGCAACGCG
This sequence comes from Azospirillum brasilense, assembly GCF_001315015.1. Lineage (NCBI taxonomy): Bacteria > Pseudomonadati > Pseudomonadota > Alphaproteobacteria > Rhodospirillales > Azospirillaceae > Azospirillum > Azospirillum brasilense. The sequence goes on from NZ_CP012915.1 coordinate 1,577,875, forward strand.
CTGCGCTATCTGGACCTGGAGCCTCTGGCCGGCCGCTTCCTGGACGAGCTGTCGGGCGGCCAGCGCCAGCGCGCCTTCATCGCCATGGTGCTGTGCCAGGACACCGAATACATCCTGCTCGACGAGCCGTTGAACAACCTCGACGTCAAGCACGCCGTGGCGATGATGAAGCTGTTCCGCCGCACCGCCGACGAATTCGGCAAGACCATCGTGCTGGTGCTGCACGACATCAACTTCGCCTCCTGCTACTCCGACCGCATCGTCGCGATGCGCGAGGGCCGGGTGGTGCACCAGGGGCCGCCGGAGGTCATCATCACGCCCGAGGTGATCCGCGACGTCTACGGCGTCGAGGCCCAGGTGATGGAGAACGCCGGCCAGCGCATCGCGCTGTATTACCAGTAAGTTCTTTTCAAATGCGCGGCGGGTCGAAGATCACCGAACGGTCGATGTCGGCCAGCCGCGCCCGCCCGCTCAGCGCCATGGCGACCTCCAACTCGGTCTGAAGAATGGTCAGCATGTGGGCCACCCCCGCCATGCCGCCGACCGCCAGGGCGTGCAGCACCGGCTGGCCCACCAGCACCGCGTCGGCGCCCAGCGCCAGCGCCTTCAGGATGTCGGTGCCGCGCCGGATGCCGCCGTCGGCCAGGATGGGCAGGCGGCCCGCCGCGCGGGCGGCGACCAGCGGCAGCACCTCCGCCACCGCGGGCAGCGTGTCGAGCGTCCGCCCGCCATGGTTCGACACGATGATGCCCGCCGCCCCCGCCTCGATGGCGGGGTCGACGTCGTCGGGGTTCATGATCCCCTTCAGCAGCACCGGCAGCCGCGTCTCGGCGCACAGCCAGCGCACCGTGTCCCAGGTGGCGGCGGCGTGCAGCATGCCCTGGAAGACCGGGCTGCCGGGCCGCGGCGGGGTGAAGCTGTCCGGCGCCAGACCGGCCAGATTGACCGGGGCGATGCCGTCCGGCAGGCGGAAGCCGGCGCGCTGCTCGATGTTGCGCAGGCCGCTGACCGGCGCGTCCACCGTCAGCACCAGCGCGCGGTAGCCAGCGGCTTCCGCCCGCCGCACCAGGGCCAGCGTGTCCTCCGGCCGCGGCTGGGTGTAGAGTTGGAACCACAGCGGCCCGCCGGCGACCGCCGCGACCTCCTCCAGCGTCACGCTGGACTGGGTGCTGACGGTCATCCAGGTGCCGGTGAGGCCAGCCGCCTGGGCGGTGGCCCGCTCCCCGTCGCGATGGACCAGCCGGTGGAAGGCCATCGGCGCGATCAGGATGGGATAGGGCATGGCCTGCCCGAACAGGCTCGTCGCCGCGCTGGCCCCCGACAGGTCGCGCAACGCCCGCGGCATCAGGCGCATCCGGTCGTAGGCGTCGCGGTTGGCCTGCCGGGTGATGCCGTCCGCCCCGGTCCCCGCGATGTAGGCGCGGGTCGCCGCATCGACGCGGGCGGTGAAGTGGCGCTCGTAGTCGTAGAGCGAGACGGTGTCGGCGGGAACGCTCATCGCGGGTGTCCTCAAAGATTGTCCCCTCTCCCCTCCGGGGAGAGGGTTAGGGTGAGGGGGTTGCGCGTGGCGAGACGTCCGGCACAAGCGCATCCCCCTCACCGGCCCTCCGGGCCACCCTCTCCCCAGAGGGGAGAGGGTTATTAAGAACAGCCCTCAGCCAACTCGCTTGCCCGTCGCGCCAACGCGCGCAGGCGCGGGTCGGGCTGGTCGGCCAGGGCGGCGGCCATGCCGCGGTAAAAGTCGGGGAAGCCGGTCTCCAGCGCCCGCGCGAACCACGCCAGCGCCTCCTCCGTCCGCCCGTCCTGGAGCAGCAGCCGGGCGTGGTTGAAGCGGCCCCAGCAGTCCCCGCCCTCGGCGGCGGCCTGGAAGAGCTGGCGGGCGCCCGCCCCGTCCTCGGCCACCGCGCGCCCGGCCTCGTGGAACAGGCCCAGCATGTTCAGCGCCTTCACGTTGCCTCCGCGCGCCGCGGCGGCGTAGAGCCGGTAGGCTTCGGTGTCGTCCGCCGGAACGCCCAGGCCGCGGCAATGCAGGTCGGCCAGATTGAACAACGCCCACGCATCGCCCAGCTCGGCCGCCCGGCGGTAATGGGCGGCGGCCAGGACGGGATCGGCGGGCACGCCCCAGCCGTGCTCGTGGCAGCGTCCCAGCATGTTGACGGCGCGGGCGTCGCCGCTGCGGGCGGCGATGCGGAACCACTCCACCGCCTGCGCCCGCTCGGCCCCGCCACGGTCGAGGCACTGCTGCCCCAGGGCGAGCTGCACGTCGATGATGTCCGGACCCTCCGCGGGAAGGGCCGCCGCAACACCGCTCATCACACCTCCGCCCAGCGCCGCAGCAGGTTGTGGTAGTGGTTGACCAGGGCCAGCACGGACAGGTGCTGGTCGCCCAGTTCCCGGCGCAGGTCGATGATCGCGACGTCGAGGTCGTAAAGCATCGCCCGCAGCCCATCGTCCTTGACCAGCGACTGCGTGAAGAAGAAGGAGGCCCAGCGCGAGCCGCGCGTCACCGGGGTCACCCGGTGCAGGCTGCTGGACGGATAAACCACCGCGTGCCCCGCCGGCAGCTTCACGCCCTTGGTGCCGTAGGTGTCCTCGACGACCAGATTGCCACCGTCATACTCGCCGGGATCGCTGAGGAAGATCGTGGTGGAGACGTCGGCCCGCATCCGCAGGCCGCCGGTGCCCGGAATGGCCCGGATGGCGTTGTCCACATGGTTGCCGTAGGTCATGTCCAGGTCGTAGCGGTTGAACATGGGCGGCAGGACGCGCAGCGGCAGGGCCGCGGAATTGAAGGCCGGGTTGCGCCCCAACGCCTTCAGGATGACCACGCCCAACTCGCGGGCGGTGTCGCTCTCCTCCGGGATCTGCAGGTTGTTCTTGGCCAGCACCGCCTGGGAGCCCGCGGTGACGCGCCCATCGACCCAGGGCGACGCCTCCAGCACGGCGCGGCAGTGGGCGACCTCGTCGGCGGTCAGAACGTCGGGGATTTGCAGAAGCACGGGGAGGAATCCTTTTGCAGAAGAAGGCCGGACCGGCCTCCGGAGGATGGTCCGGGAACGCGGTCCGGCCTGGCCGGGATCAGAAGGTGGCGCCGGCGGTCAGCATGAAGGTGCGGCCCGAGGCCGGCACCGCGCGCGAGGCGTTGAAGGCCGAGGCGTAGTTGCGGTGGTCGGTCAGGTTGTAGGCGTTGAGCGCCAGGGACAGGTTGTTGATCTCATAGGACACCACGCTGTCCAGCGAGACCGTCTCCGGCACGCGGCCGGTGTTGGCGCTGTCGGCCCAATATTCCGAGGCGTACTGGATGCCGCCGCCGACCATGACCTTGCCGGGCACGACGCCGGGGGCGAACTCGTAGGTCGACCACAGGCTGGCGTTGTGCTTCGGCACGTTCGGAGCCTCGTTGCCGACGACCGCCGCGTTGGTCCGCGACTCCTTGATCTCGCCGTCGAGGTAGGCGTAGCTGGCGTAGACGCTCCAGCCCTCGACCACCTTGCCGCTCACCCCGGCCTCGAAGCCGCGGATGCGGGTGCCGAGACCGGCCTCGGAGAAGCCGTCGGTGACCGTGCCGGTGGCCGGATCGACCGAGTAGGTGTTGCTCTTCTCGATCTGGAACAGGGCGCCGTTCAGACCCAGCCGCCCGCCGAGGAAGTCGGCCTTGCCGCCGATCTCGTAGAGGTCGGTCTTCTCCGGATCGAAGTCACGCCCGTTGCGCGGGGTCTCCGCCGTGCCGTTGGTGAGCTGCGCGGCGATGTCCACGCCGATCGGCTTGTTGGAGCGCGCGTAGGAGACATACAGCGACGCGTCCTTGGTCGGCTCGTAGATCAGGCTGGCCGACGGGCTGAGCGTCCGGGTGCTGGCGCTGCCGCCCGCCACCGCCGGGTCGGAGGCGCGGAAGGTGCTGCGGAAGTAATCCCAGCGCAGGCCGCCCTGCACCGACAGCTGCTCGAACAGCCACACGCGGTCGGTGATGAACAGGCCGGTGTTGGCGACGCTCGATTCACGCACGCCGGTCGCCGGGTAGGTGAGGAAGGCGTTGGCCGGGTAGTTGTGGCTGGGGTTGCGGATGGTCTGGGTGTTGGTGCGGTTGACCCAGCTGCCGCCGCGACGCTCGTCCTTCTGGTAGCTGAGGTCCAGGCCGCCGTTGACCTTGTGGTAGAGGCCGAGGAAGGTGCCCTCCGCCTTCGCGCCCGCGACGTTCTGGACGCCCCAGCCCTTCTGCTTGAAGGCAAGGCCGCCGCCGGCGCCGTAGGCGATCACCGGGTTGCCGCCGTTCAGGAAGAGCGTGCTGTTGGCCGCGGTCAGCGCGGTCGGGGTGGTGGAGACGAAATCGCGCTCGTAATGGCTGTAGCGGCTGTCGTTGTAGAAGGACAGGGTCTTGCTGACCTCATGCGCCAGGGTCGAGGTCACGACGTGGTTGTCGGTGTCGTCGCGGTCCTGGTTGCGGACGTAGGACGTGGACCGGTCGAGCCCGAACTCGGGCGCCGGACGGAACGTGCCGTCGCGGCCGCGGATCATCGGCACGCCCATGTCCGGAATCTTGTCGCCGTCGAGGTACGAGTAGTTCAGGTGCCAGGTCGTCGGGGTGCCCAGCCCCACGCCCAGATCGGCGGCGATGCCCTTGCGCTTGGCCTCGACCTTGTCGCGGTCGGCGACGTCCTGGTCGTGGTACAGGCCGTTGATGCGCAGCGCCGTCGTCTCGTTGATCGGCTGGTTCACGTCCACCGTGGTGCGGTAGGTGGGGCCGGAGCCGACCGACTGCTCGACCTTGTAGCGCTTGTCCAGCCCGGCCTTCTTGGTGCCCTGGTTGATGACGCCGCCGGAGTTGCCGACGCCGAAGCCGTTGCCCGACGGCCCCTTGAAGACCTGCACCGTCTCGGTGTTGAAGACGTCGTGGGTGTAGACGCCGAAGTCCTTCAGGCCGTCGGTGTAGATGTCGCCGCGGGCGGTCAGGCCGCGGATGCGGAACTGGTCGCCGTTCTGGCCGCCGTTGCCCTCACCGGTCGAGATGGTGATGCCGGGGACGTTGCGCAGAACCTGCTCCAGCGTCGTGGCGCGCTGCTGCTCGATGATCTCTTCCGGAACGACGTTGACGACGCGGGGCGTGTCCTTGACCGTGTCGGGCAGACGGGAGATGCCGGTGGGCTTGGCGTTCACGTTGCCGCTGTCGGCCGGGCGGTCGGCGCCCACCCGCACCGGGTCGAGGACAGTGGCGGCGCCGGCCGCGGTGCCCGGCGCGGTCCCCGCGCCAGACCCGGCCCCCATTCCAGCCGTCTGAGCCTCGGCCACCGTCGCCAGGGTGGAGAAGGACATCGCCAGCCCCGCCGTCGCGGCGGCGCCGGCGATGATGGGTCGGAGGCGGTCGGGGACATTCGATTGCAACATGAGGCTCTCCCGAAAAGTCGTCGTGGCGGATGCGCCGATCAGCGGCGGGTATCTACCAAGCGGGGAGGCGCCCCCTTCAACGGCGATCATTCAGAATAATTCTAAATTGCAAAATCACCATCATTCAGCCCCAGTGCATGCAGGGATATGCTGTTTGTCGGAGGCTCATGGCGGGCCCACCGGCGGTTCGCATAGCGACCCGCCGGGGAGCACTTTCCTATTGTTTTTCAGTAATTTAAAACGCCTGTTCATGGGCTTGCACAGCCCTCGGCGGGGATGGGAGGGACTCGACTGTTGCGGCGCGGCAACATCGATAATAAGAATTATTCTCAATATGCTGAGCGGCCGCGGCTCGAACGTCTTTTATACGTCAGCCCGGAATCCGCACGGCCAGCGCCGTCTGGCCGAGACGGGCCTTCCAGAGCTGCTCGGCCAGCCGCAGGGCGTCGGCGAAGGCCGGCCCGGTGGCGCCGGGAAGGGCGAACAGGGCGAAGGCCGCAGTCCCGATGATGATCCGCTCGGCCCGCGTGTCACGCACGGCACCGGTCCACACACCCTGCCAATATTCCAGGCTGGTGCCGCGTGGGCGCGGTGTGGGCGGCGGCTCCTCCATGCAGGCGGGCAGGATGAGATCCTCCGCCTCGCCGTTGACCAGCCGGTGGATGGAGGAGGGGCGGAAGGGTGTGAACTGGGCGACGTCGCGCACGCTGCCCAGCACGGCCATGTGCTTCCAGCCGAGGATGCGGGCGGCGTCGCGGTGCAGTTCCCGATAGGTCGGCTTGGCCGCGCCCAGCAGGGAGGTCTTGGCCTTGGACGGCTTCAGCAGATGCACGGCCTCGAACACGGCGGAGCGGGTCTGGGTCAGCCGGTGCAGCCCGATCAGCCGGTAGATCTGCGGGGACAAGGCGGCGAGCGGGGCGTAGGCGATCCGCTGCGCCGCCAGCGCCGCCGCGATCTCCCGCGTGTTGGTGCAGACCGGGATGCCCACGGTGGGCGCGATGAACTCGTAACGGCCGGAGACCGTGCTGCAGCCCGTGCCGCCGTGCAGCAACACCCGATGGCCGGCCTGCGCGACCAGCCGCGCCGCGTGAAAGAACCAGGGCGGGTTGTGGTAGTTGGGCGAGGTGAAGCAGGGCCAGTCGATGTCCGCCTGGATCGTCCGGCCCAGCCCGGCGGCGACATGCGCCCGCATCGCCCGCACCAGTCCGGCCAGTTCCGGCGCGGTGGAGCCGCGCATCCGCATCATGCCGAGAAGCGCGCCGACCTGGACCGGATCGGCCTCGCCCGCCAGGATGATGGTCATCGCCTCCTCCGCCTCCTCGGCGGTCAGCGGGCGTCCGTGGCCGCCGCCGGCGATGCCCAGCACACCGATGTGGCGGGCCAGACGGTCCTGCGCGGTCGCGTCCGGCGCGATCCTCTCCAGTTTCGCGTCGATCTGCGCCGGCGAGGGCTGCCCCTCCAGCAGGCCGGCGGGCCGCACCTGAAGCGGCGGGGCGTCGATGCCGGTCGGCACGTTCCAGCGCGGATCGAAGGTTTCGTCAAGCGCCGGGCGCTCCGCCGACGGCTCGAACAAAGCGTCGATCCCACGGGCCAGCATCTGGACCCGCGGGCGCAACGCTTCGGCGAAGGGCGTGGGCACCAGGCCGCGGCCAGAGCGGATGAACAGGGGATCGCCGAACTCCTCGCGCATCTGCGCCAGGAGCCGGCTGAGCGCCGAGGTCTGAAGCCCAAGGTCGCGGGCGGCAAGCGTGACGTTGCGTTTCGACAGCAGCGCGTCCAGCGCGACGATCAACCGTCCGCGCGGCAGCCGGTTCTCCTGGTCGCGGGGAACGGCCTTGACCTGACCGGACGCCTCCGGTTTCGGCACCGGCACCGACGCTGGACAAGGCGCCGCGTCCTTCCTCTTGCCCATCATGTGAATTCAGCCCGAATGCGGTTGCTTGGCCGGTTCACGGCTGCATACCATGATAATGATACGCATTCGCATGCAAACGCAACACGCCTAGCCTTCCCCCAGCCCTCTCGGAAGAAGGGCCGGGGGGCTATGGAAACTCAGTCTTCGGACGCTGCGGGATTGGGGGCGGCGGCCTGCTCCGCCTGGATCCGCTCGACGATGCGGGTCAGCGCCGCCGCGTCCAGGGAACTGTCCATGTTCAGGTCCTGGGCAAACTTGCGGATCACGCCGATGGCGCGGCGCCGGGTCACGATCTCGATGTCACCCGGCCGCGTCCGCTCGACCACCGGCCCCTTGTAGTAGCCGCTGCCGACACGCCACTGGCGCTGGCCGTCCGCCCGCCATTTTGTGCCGTCGGACAGCACCATGCAGCGGTTGCCCTCGGTGAAGGCATCGACCGTGGCGATCCTCTCCGGGCCGGTCTGGCTGTTGTGGATCGTCACCTGATCCCCGACCCTGAACGCTGTCATTCTGTGATCTTCCTCATCTCGGTCAGTCGCTGTCCGACACCGGACCTCCGGAACGGAACCGCGCGCCCTGGTCGCTCTCGCGCCGCTCCTCCACCGCCGCCATCAGCCGCGACTTCGCGGTGGCGCGGCTGTCGAACGTCCCGTCCTCCGTCCTCTGGCCCGGCGGCTGGCTCCGCGCGGCGGAGCGCACGCCGTTCAACGCCGCCAGGAAACCGGTGGCCGGACGCATCGTCCTGCCGCCGCGCAAGCCGGGCGGCGGGCCCGCTGACGGCGCCAAGGGCGGCAACGCCGGGGGTTGCGGCTTCGCTGCGGCGACGGGAACCATGTCGACCTCCACCTCCTCATGCGGCGCCCGCCGTTCGGCGGCCTCGGCATGGGCGAGGCTGGTGGCGCGCTCCACGACCATCGTCCGGCATTCGCCGTCCAGCGTTTCGTAAACGCGCTTGGCCTCGTTCAGTTCATGCAGGTCTTCCGTTTCCAGCGTGCGGTCCAGCGCGCTGGAGAGCAGCCGGAACTCCAGCACACCCGGCACCCGTGCCTCGTCCACGGCGCGCTTCAGCACGCCGACGGCTTGCAGGGTTTCACGGTCTAGTGCGCCTTCGGACATCGACATGCTGTGGGTTGAACGGCGGGATCACCCGAAATATCGGCTGAGGCCGGGCGGGGTCAAGTGCGATCCGGCACCGGTCCGGCTTCACCCTCCGGTTCGACGGCACCGCGTCTTTGCAGCCACAGGGCGACGAGCCAGCACAGCGTCGCCCAGCCCGCCCCGACGCACCAGCCGGCCAGGACGTCGGTCGGCCAATGGACGCCCAGATAAATGCGGCTGAACCCGACCAGCAGGGTCACCGCCATCGCCACGACGAGCACATAAGCCTTCTGCCGCCTCCCCTCGACAAAGCGCGCCAGCATCGCGCCCAACGTCAGGAAAACGACCGCCGACAGCAGCGAATGGCCGCTTGGGAAACTGGCGGTGAAGACGATGTCACCGTGGGGGACGATGTCCGGACGCTCCCGCCCGATCTGGTTCTTCAACAGGCCGCTGATCGCCATGCCGCCGCCGACCGACAGCAGCACCAGGAGCGACGCCCCGCGCTTTCCCCGAAGCAGCAGGAAGCCCACCGTCACCGCGGTGATCAGCGACAGCACGGTGATGCTGCCCAGCGCCGTGATGTCGCGGGCCGCGTTGTGAAGCCAGGGCGGCCCCAACGGCGTCGTTGGATCGCCGGCCACCCGCAACGCCATCAGCACAGCACGGTCGAAGGCCGCCGTCTCGCCCTCGATCACTTCGCCCGCCAGCAGGGCGAAGGCCAGGATCAGCCCGGCGCTGACCGCCATGCCGACGAGAAGCCTCAATTCGTGCCGGCCGAGCCTCGTCCAGAAGCCGGGTGTCCTCAATCCTGCCAGCGCCATCGCCCGCCCCATGCCTCCCGTCCGTCGCAGACCGGTTATGGGAACGCCGGCCTCCGGGGAAAAGGTCCGCCGGACCGGAACGGGTACGACCAAGCGGTCACACCATAAACATAAAGATATCTTTATGCTTGCGGGGTTCCGAATGCGCTGCTACACCAACGCCACAGCGGGCCGGTGCGCCCGCCCCTTTTCATTGCTGTACCGCAAACAGCCGCGCAGGAGACCCCCCGATGGCCGCGCCCGCCAACTTCACCGACTTCAAGGTCAAGGACATCAGCCTCGCCGAGTGGGGCCGCAAGGAAATCACCATCGCCGAGACCGAGATGCCCGGCCTGATGGCGCTGCGCGCGGAGTTCGGCGAGACGAAGCCGCTGGCCGGCGCCCGCATCGTCGGCTGCCTGCACATGACCATCCAGACCGCCGTGCTGATCGAGACGCTGACCGCTCTCGGCGCGACCGTCCGCTGGTCGTCCTGCAACATCTTCTCGACCCAGGACCAGGCCGCCGCCGCCATCGCCGCCGCCGGCATCCCGGTCTTCGCCTGGAAGGGCGAGACGGAGGAGGAGTTCTGGTGGTGCATCGAGCAGACCCTGCGCGGCCCGGACGGCTGGGTGCCGAACATGATCCTGGACGACGGCGGCGACGTCACCCAGATCATGCACGACAAGTATCCGGAGATGCTGGCCGAGGTCCGCGGCCTGTCGGAGGAGACCACCACCGGCGTCCACCGTCTCTATGAGATGATGAAGAAGGGCACGCTGAAGGTTCCGGCCATCAACGTGAACGACAGCGTCACCAAGTCGAAGTTCGACAACCTCTACGGCTGCCGCGAGTCGCTGGTCGACGGCATCAAGCGCGCCACCGACGTGATGGTGGCCGGCAAGGTCGCCGTGGTCGCCGGCTACGGCGACGTGGGCAAGGGCTCGGCCGCCTCGCTGCGCTCGCAGGGCGCGCGCGTCCTGGTGACGGAGATCGACCCGATCACCGCGCTCCAGGCCGCCATGGAAGGCTATCAGGTCGTCACCATGGACGAGGCCGCCCCGCAGGGCGACATCTTCGTCACCGCGACCGGCAACGTGGACGTCATCACGCTGGACCACATGCGCCAGATGAAGGACCGCGCCATCGTCTGCAACATCGGCCACTTCGACAGCGAGATCCAGATCGAGGCTCTGCGCAACTACAAGTGGGAAGAGGTCAAGCCGCAGGTCGACGAGGTCGTCTTCCCCGACGGCAAGCGCCTGATCGTCCTGGCCCAGGGCCGCCTGGTGAACCTGGGCTGCGCCACCGGCCACCCGAGCTTCGTGATGAGCGCCAGCTTCACCAACCAGGTGCTGGCCCAGATCGAGCTGTGGACCAACGCCGCCAGCTACGAGAACAAGGTCTACGTCCTACCGAAGCACCTGGACGAGAAGGTCGCCCGCCTGCATCTGGACAAGATCGGCGCCAAACTGACCACGCTGTCGGCCAAGCAGGCCGAGTACATCGGCGTGAAGGTCGAAGGCCCGTTCAAGCCGGACCACTACCGCTACTAAGCGGTTCCGGACGGATCGGAACGGAAAGGGCCGCCCAATGGGGCGGCCCTTTTTGCGTTTGGGGTGCTGGTGGTGGTTGCCCCCACCCTTCCCACGGCTTCGCCGCGGGCCCCTTCCCTCCCCCGCTGACGCAGGAGAGGGAGTAAAGTCCCCTCCCCTGCGAAGCTCTCGCGCAAACCAGAGGTTTGCGCTGACGCGGCAGGCGGACCTTTGGTCCGCCGAGAGCGGGGGAGGGCTAGGGAGGGGGCAACAGGTCCCTCCCGCAGAACCCTACCGCCGCACCATCGGCGCCAGATCCTTGCGGATGCCTGCGTCCAGCCGGGCGTTCAAATCATCCATCATGCGGCGGACGAGGTCCTGCAAGGTCGCCTCGCGGTCGGCCACCGAGATGTTCTCCGGCACCGTGGTGGACTGGGTCACCGTCGCCTTGGTCATGCCGCGGAAGGTCGTTTCGCCGGGCAACTCGCCGCCGATCTCGACCTCGATCCGGCCGTCGTAGCGCTGGGCCTGGTCGTTGGTGAAGTAGCCCTTCACCCCGCCGGTCTTGGGAAGCTGGACCTCTACGATGCTGGCGTCGCGGATGGTGACGCGGACGCGGCCCGGCCCGCCCGCGGCCTGGAGCCGTTCGTTGGCCCAGCGGCGCACCGCCTCGGCGGGCGGCAGGGGGATGCGCTGGTCGACGGCGGTGCCGGCCGGCCGGTGGGCGTCCACCACGTCGACGCCGCCCGCGTTCAGGACGATCGGGCCGAAGTTGGAATAGTCGATGGGCCGGGCCGCCGGACGCGGCGGCGTGCTCTGGCAGGCCGTCAGGGCCACGGTGGCGAGAGCGGCGGCGAGAACGAAACGGCGGGTGGGCATGATCGCTCCGGTTGGACAGGACGTCGATAGAACGAAAAACGGCGCGGCACTATAGCCGCGCCGTTTCCCAAGCGCATCCGGAACCTGGAGCCCCTTACTTCGCCGTCCCGTAGACCCGGTCGAGATCCGCGTCGTCGAAGTGGTAGGCGGTGGAGCAGAACTGGCAGACCACCTCGACGCGCCCGTCGTCGATCTTCAGATCCTGCACCTCCTCGCGCGGCAGGCTGGACAGCATGTCCGACACCCGCTCGCGCGAGCAGCGGCAGCCGAAGCGCAGGGCCTTGGGCTGCCACACCCGCACGCCGTCTTCGTGGAACAGGCGGAACAGCAGGGCGCTGGCCGCCAGTTCCGGGTCCAGAAGCTCGTCGCCGGTGGTGCTGGACAGCAGGACCATGGCGCGGCGCCACGCGTCCTCGTCGCCGGAGCCGAGCACCTTTTCCGTGGCGTCCTGCGGCAGGCGCTGGATCATGATGCCGCCGGCCCGCCAGGCGCCCTTGCTGCCGTCCGGCAGGGTCTCCTGGTCCACCGACACGGTCAGCCCGGTGTCGATCTGCTCCGACTGCCGGAAATAGTGCTGCACGCAGTCGGCCAGCGTCTTGCCGTACAGCTCGACGATGCCCTGGTAGCGCTCGGTGTTCGGCCCCTGGTCCACGGTGAAGGCGATGTGGCCCTTGCCGAGCAGGGCCGGTGCCGGGGCGATGGCCACGTCGTCGGCGGCCTTGGCCAGCGCCTCTTCGTCGAACTGGGCGTAGGCGCGGATGTCGCCGACCGAGGTGATGTCCGCCACCATCAGCCGGACCGGCCCGTCGCCCTTGGTCTGGAGCGTGAAGATGCCGTCGTACTTCAGCATGCTGGACAGCAGCATGGCGAGCGTCATCGTCTCGGCCAGGAAGCGGGCGACCGGCTCCGGGTAGGCGTGGCGGGTCAGGATTTCGTCCAGCGCGGGGCCGAGCTTCACCATGCGGCCGCGCAGGCGCGACGCCTCGATCTGGAAAGGCAGAACGAGATCGTCGGTGATCGGTTGGACGGAAGGATCGTCCATGATGTCCTCGAAGTTACGACAGGCCATGGCCCGGCGCCGCCATCCCGCTCATCGCGGGGGGCGGCGCCGGGCCATGACTCCAATTCCAAGGGCTCTCAGCCCCAAGTGGCCTCAGCCCCAAGTGCTCTTAAATAGTGGCGCCGAGGCACCATGCCAGTATGGCCTTCTGGGCGTGCAGGCGATTTTCCGCCTCGTCCCAGACGACCGAGTGCCGGCCGTCGATCACCCCGTCGGTCACTTCCTCCCCGCGGTGGGCGGGCAGGCAGTGCATGAACAGGGCGTCGGGGGCGGCGAGATCCATCAGCGCCTCGTTGACCTGATAGGGACCGAGGACCGCCGCCCGCTCATCCACGTCGGTGTTGTGCATCGAGGCCCAGGCGTCGGTGACCACGCAGTCGGCGCCGCGCACGGCCTCCTCCGGCGAGGTGGTGACGGTGATCCGCCCGCCCTCGCGCTTCACCCAGTCGAGCAGCTCCGGCGCCGGGCCGTAGATCTCCGGGCAGCCGAGGCGGATTTCCACGCCGAGGCGCACCGCCACATGGACCCAGCTCACCGCCACGTTGTTCACGTCGCCGATCCAGGCCACCGTGCGCCCTTCGATGGGGCCGCGATGCTCCTCGAAGGTCATCACGTCGGCCATGATCTGGCAGGGGTGCGACTGGTCGGTCAGGCCGTTGATGATCGGCACCGAGGCGAACTCGGCCAGCTCCTGCACGCGCTCCTCGCCCATGGTGCGGACCATCACCGCGTCCACATAGCGGGACAGCACGCGGGCGGTGTCGCCGATGGTCTCGCCGCGGCCGAGCTGCATGTCGTCGGGCTTCAGCACCACCACGTCGCCGCCGAGCTGGCGCATGCCGACCTCGAAGGAGACGCGGGTGCGGGTCGACGGCTTCTCGAAGATCATCGCCAGCGTGCGGCCCGCGAACAGCGAGCGGTAGGCCGGGATGTCCTTCTTGATGGTCGCGGCCATGGCAAGGATCTGGCGCAGGGTCGCCTTGTCCAGCCGGTCGATGTCGAGGAAATGACGAACGGCGGACATCACACCAGCTCCTTGGCGGTCTTGGCGAGGATGGCCACGGCCTCCTCGACCTCGGCCTCGCCGATGTTCAGCGGCGGCAGCAGCCGGACCACGTTGTCGCCCGCCGGAACGGACAGCAGGCCGTTGGCGCGCAGCGCCACCACCACATCGCCGACCGCCGGGCCGCAGGCGAGGCCGAGCATCAGCCCCTTGCCGCGCACGCCCTTGAAGACCGACGGGTTCTCGGCCACCAGCCCGGCCAGACGGTCCTGGAGCAGGCCACCGATGCGCTGCACATGGTCGAGGAAGCCGGGCTCCAGCACCTTGTCCAGCACGGCGTTGCCGACCGCGGTAGCCAGCGGGTTGCCGCCGTAGGTCGAGCCGTGGGTGCCCGCGGTCATGCCCGACGCGGCTTTCTCGGTGGCGAGGCAGGCGCCCAGCGGGAAGCCGCCGCCGATGCCCTTGGCCACCGCCATGACGTCCGGCGTGATGCCGGCCCATTCATGGGCGAACAGCTTGCCGGTGCGGCCCATGCCGCACTGGATCTCGTCCAGGAACAGCAGCATCCCATGCTGGTCGCACAGGTCGCGCAGGCCGCGCAGGAACTCGACCGAGCCGGCGCGGATGCCGCCCTCGCCCTGGATCGGCTCCAGGCAGATGGCCGCGGTGCGGTCGGTGATGGCGGCGCGCACCGCCTCCAGATCGCCGAAGGGCACGAGGTCGAAGCCGTCGAGCAGAGGACCGAAGCCCTTAATCAGCTTCTCCTGCTGCGCCGCCGACACCGCGGCCAGCGTGCGGCCGTGGAAGGCCTGCTCGAAGGTGATGATGCGGGTGCGGGCCTTGTCGCCCTTCTCGTAATGGTATTTGCGGATCAGCTTGGCGCCGCACTCCCACGCCTCGGCGCCCGAGTTCGTGAAGAACACGGTGTCGGCGAAGGTGGCCTCGGTCAGCCGCTTGGCGAGGCTCTCCTGCCCGGCGACCCGGAACAGGTTGGAGGTGTGCCAGAGCTTGTGCGCCTGGGCGGTCAGCGCCTCGACCAGATAGGGATTCGCGTGGCCGAGGACGTTCACCGCCACACCGGCGGCGAAGTCGAGGAATCGTCGCCCGTCGGTCGCGTACAGATACGGACCTTCGCCCCGCTCGAACACGATGTCGGCGCGGGCATATGTGGGCATGACGACCGGAATCACAGCGAAAACCTCCGAATGAGGAAAGCCCGGCGGACACCCTCGCCCGCCGGGAACCGTCGAATATCAAGATGTCACTTCAGCCTGTCAACGGATTGGCTACGCCGACCGGCTGAATTCGGCCGAATTCCGGCGGATTTACGCCTTCAGCTTGTAGCCCGTCTTCAGCATGCGCCAGGCCAGCCACCACAGGCCGCCGTTGACCGCCAGCATCACGAGAATCCCGATCCCCAGCGTGCCGTCCGACCGCCCGATGAAGCCGTAGCGGAAGCCGTCGATCATGTAGAAGAACGGGTCGAAGTGGGCGATCCACCAGAACACCGGCGGCAGCGTCTCCACCGAATAGAAGGTGCCGGACAGGAAGGACAGCGGCGTCACCACGAAGTTGGTGACCGCCGCGATGTTGTCGAACTTCTCCGACCAGATGCCGCCGACCAGCCCGAGCAGCGACAGCAGCATCGAGGCCATCAGGGCGTGGAAGATCACGAACTCCGGATGGGCGATGCGCACCGGGACGAAGGCCCAGATCGCCAGACCGGTCACCAGCCCGACCAGCAGGCCGCGCGTCACGCCGCCCATGACGAAGCCGAAGGCCAGCTCCAGTGGGGCCATTGGCGGCATCAGGATGTCGACGATGTTGCCTTGGACCTTCGCGATCACCACGGAGGAGGAGGTGTTGGCGAAGGCGTTCTGGGCCATCGCCATCATGATCAGGCCGGGCGCCAGGAACTCCAGATAGGGCACCGTCCCGATCATCCGCACCGCACCGCCCAGCGCCAGCGCGAAGACGGCGTAGAACAGCAGGGTGGTGACCACGGGCGCCCAAACGGTCTGCTGGTGCACCTTCAGGAACCGGCGCACCTCGCGCGCGTAGAGGGTCCACAGGCCGACCCAGTTGACGGCGCCGACCTGGCGGGGCATGGGAGGGAGAGGATGAGTCATCGCACCACGATTCACAGGATTGGACCGGACTTTAGGGCGCGCCGCCCGTTCCGGCAACCGCCCCCGGACGGGAGACAGCCATGACCCGCGACCAGCCGCCGGCCCGCAAGCCGCCGCGCCGCGTCACCGCCCAGTATCTGGAGAACGCGGCCCTGCACTATCTCCAGCGCTTCGCCAGCTCCTCGGCCAGCCTGCGCCGCGTGCTGATGCGCAAGGTCGACCGCTCCGCCCAGGCCCACGGCACCGACCCGGCGGAGGGCGCGCGCTGGGTCGAGGACCTGATCGCCCGCTACCTGCGCAGCGGCCTGCTCAACGACACGGCCTACGCGGAGATGCGGGCGGCCAGCCTGCACCGCCGCGGCACCTCGACCCGCGCCATCCGCGAGAAGCTGTCCGCCAAGGGCATCGGCCGCGACGAGGCCGACCGCGCGCTGGAGTCGCTGGACGAGGAGGTGGAGGGCGACCTGAACCTGACCGCCGCCCTGGCGCTGGCCCGCCGCCGCCGGCTCGGCCCCTACCGCCTGCCCGACAAGCGCGCGGAGTTCCGCGACAAGGATCTGGCGGCGCTGGGCCGCGCCGGCTTCGCCTACGACATCGCCCGGCGGGTGGTGGACGCCGAAGACCCCGACTCGGTGGAGTAACCCCCTCCCCGCCGCGGCCCGTTCGTCCCGCCCGGCTGTTGTTCGGCAAACGCCACCGGTTCGGGAAAGCAGACATGCGCCACGCCGCCCTCGCGGGCCTCACCCTCGCCGCCGGGCTGCTCGCCGCCGGATTTTTTGCCGTCGGGGCCGCCCGCGCGCAGGACGACAAGCGCATGGCGCTGTCGTCGGAGCTGCCGATCACCGTCGAGGACGCCGCCGCCATCGAGAAGGGCAGCGTCGACGTGAAGGTCCGCGCCTTCTTCGAGCGGCTGAAGGGGGACGGCGGGCGCAACCGCCTGTCCTTCGACCCGGAACTCCAAGTCGGAGTCGCCGACGGGCTGGCGCTGAAGGTCAACCCCGGCTACCGCGTCGGCAACGCCGACGACGCGCAGCAGGGCAACGTCGCGCTGTCCGCCGAATACAACATCCGCGAACCGTCGCAGGGACGGCTGGGCCTGTCGGTGGAGCCGCTGGTCACCATCCCCTACGGGTCGGGGAGCAAGACGACCGAGGCCGGGATCACCGGGCGCCTGACCCAGCCGCTCGGCACCGCCGCCGGCGCGCCGCGCCTGCACGCCAACCTGTCCTGGCGGCATCTGTTCGATCCGGAGCCGGGCGAGCGCGACAACCGCTTCATCATGGCCGCCGGAATGAACGCCCCGGTCGGCCCCGCCACCGCCGTGGCCTTCGACGTGGTGCGCGAGCAATCGCAGGAACGCGGCAAGGCCGACAATTTCGTGGAGGCCGGCGTCCGGCATCTCGTCGGCGAAGACCTCGCCGTGGGTGCCGGTGTCGGCGTCGGGTTCGGCCCCGATTCGCCGCGCTACCGCTTGCTGCTGGGCGTGCAGCGGTCGTTCTAGACTCGTTGTCCGGAAACGACAAAACGCGCGCAAAGCCTTTCGGCGATGCGCGCGGCACTCTCAACCGGGGTTCGGTGCAACCGAGAGTCGGAGTCGTCCTGGTGTGGGGCTCAGCGTCCAGCCGCGGAGTTTGCCGCCCCGCGGTGACATCACCAGAATCGCCTGGACGCGCTCCGGCGCCTCCAGGCGGTCAGCCTCAGGCCGCGACGGCCTGCTGCTTGTCCTGGGCCTTGGCGATGCGGCGCTTCAGGCGGCGCGCTTCCAGGCTGAGGACGTCGTCCTTCGCGTCGAGCAGGAAGGCGTCGAGGCCGCCCTTGTGCTCGATCGAACGGATCGCGTTGGTGGAGATACGCAGGCGCACCATCTGACCCAGAGCGTCGCTCAGCAGCGCGGTTTCCTGCAGGTTCGGCTGGAAACGGCGGCGGGTCTTGTTGTTGGCGTGGCTGACGTTGTTGCCAAACTGCGTGCCCTTGCCGGTCACGGAGCACCGACGTGCCATCGGAGTGATCCTTTATTTTAGCAAATGAAACCCGGTCCCGGGCAGCATACCGCCCGAAGGAGGCGGCGTTATAGTCGAACAAGCGCGCGCCCGTCAAGGAAGGAAGAGACGGGCGCGCGCCGATCGACGGTCCCCGGGCCGGCGGGGACCGCGATCCGGTGGAATCACTCGGCCGCGGGAGCGGCGGCCTTCTTCTCCTCAGCCTTCGGGGCGGCCTTGGGCGCTTCCGGCTTCGGCGCGTCCGCCTTGGCGGCCTCGGCCTTGGGGGCTTCGACCTTCACGTCCGCCTTCTTTTCCTCGACCTTCGGGGCAGCCTTCACGTCCGCCTTCACCTCGGCCTTCGGGGCTTCCGCCTTGGGCGCCGGGGCGGGAGCCGCCTCGACCTTCGGCGTTTCGGCCTTCACCGGCTCCGCCTTCGCAGCGGGCGCCTCGGCCTTCTTCTCTTCAGCCTTGGGCGCCTCGACCTTCGGAGCGGCGGCCTTGGCCGGAGCGGCCTTGCGGGCCGCCGGAGCCTTCTTCGGCGCAGGGGTGGGAGCCGGCTCCACCTTCACCTCGGCCTTCTTCTCTTCAGCCTTGGGCGCTTCGACCTTCGGGGCCTCAGCCTTCGGAGCGGGAGCCGGCACGGCGACCGGAGCAGCCTTCGGAGCCGGGGCGGCCGGAGTCAGGGCCACCGGGCTGACGCCCAGCTCGGCGGCGATCTTGGAGGAGACGTCCAGGACGGTCTGCATCTGGTTGACGACGCGGGCCTGGGCGACGGTCGCCCATTCGCGCTGCACGGCGACGAGGTCCGCCGGGCTGCGCACCTTGGCGAATTCGCCGGCGAGGTGGGTCGACTCGCCGATGCCGGCGGTGACGCCGTCGAGCAGGCGACGGCAGCCGTCCTGCATCACGCCGGCGACGCGCGTGCCGCGGGCGGCGTAGGTCTCGGCGTTCGCCTTGCCCAGCGGGGACAGGGCGAGAGGCCCATTGGTCAGGGGATTGAAGCGCTCGAAAAGATCCAGAAAGTTGGCGGCCATGTCCTTAAGGTCTCCCGTTGACGACTCGACGCGGAGGCGGTGTCGGACAAGTCAACTCCGGCTCATACCCCAGGAGACTGCGGGCAAACCTCTCGCCCAAGCGCCACGGAGGCGCTCCTTTCCCGCCCAGGCCACCTTATGCACGGGAGAATCGCCGCGCAACGGAAATGTTGCGGTGCAGCATACCCGAAAGGACCTACTCCACCGCGCGCCCGAGGAACTTTTCAAGCAAAACGCGTGCAGCGGCGGTGGGGGTGATGGCGCCGCCGGTCACGCGGGACTCCAGCGCCGACAGGTCGGCGCGCACGGCCGGATGCGCCTTGAAGGCGTCCACCAGCGTCTCGCGGATCTCGCTCCACAGCCAGGCGCGGGCCTGCTCGGCGCGGCGCGTGGCGCGGACTCCGGACGCCTCGGTGATCGCCTTGTGCTCCCCGATGGTGTCCCACACCGAATCGATGCCGGCCCTGGTGATGGCCGAGCAGCTCAGCACCGGCACGCGCCAGTCGCCGTGGCGCAACAGGGTCAGGGCATGGCGGTAGTCCGCGACGGTATGCCGCGCCGTGTTGGCGAGGTCGCCATCCGCCTTGTTGACGACCACGAGGTCGGCCAGCTCCACGATGCCCTTCTTGATGCCTTGAAGCTCGTCGCCCCCGGCGGGCAGCAGCAGCAGCATGAACAGGTCGACCATGTCGGCCACCGCCGTCTCCGACTGGCCGACGCCCACCGTCTCCACCACGATCACGTCGAAGCCCGCGGCCTCGCAGATCAGCATGGCCTCACGCGTGCGGCGGGCCACGCCGCCCAGCGTGGCGCCGGCGGGCGACGGGCGGATAAAGGCGTTCGGTTCGCGCGACAGGTCCACCATGCGGGTCTTGTCGCCCAGGATGGAACCGCCGGTGCGCTGCGACGACGGGTCGATGGCCAGAACCGCCACCTTGTGCCCGCGCGCGATGACGTGCTGCCCAAACGCCTCGATGAAGGTGGACTTGCCCACCCCCGGCACGCCGGAAATGCCCACCCGCACCGAGTTGCCGGTGTGGGGCAGCAGCGTCTCCAGCAGGGCGTCGGCCTGGGCGCGGTGGTCGCGCCGGGTCGATTCGATCAGGGTGATGGCGCGGGCGAGCGCGCGGCGGTCACCCCGCAGCACCGCGTCGGCGAGCGCAGCGGGGGTGGTGAGGGCGGGGGCGGGAGCGGTCGTCATGGCAGGACCCTAGCGGGCGCGGCGGGCGCGGTGAAGCCCCACGTTGATCCACTGCGTCGATCCGCTGCGTCGATCCGCCGGCCCCTATAAGCGTTACGCCCCCTTCGCGGCCAGCCCGTCCAGCCAGACCTCCAGCGCGGCAAACAGGGCGACCGCCGTGGCGCAGGCGGCCTGCGCCGACTCGGGCGTGTCCAGATCGCTTTCCAGCCGGGCGAGCAGCGCCTTCCACCGGCCGGCCATGTCGATCCCGGCCGACGCCAGGAAGCGCGCCCCCCGCGTGGCGTCGAAGCCCAGCGCGCGGGTGACGTTGGGCAGCATCGCCCGCCCGCCATGGGCGGAGCCGTCGAGCACGTAGCGCGCCGCCAGCCGCGCCGGCAAGCCGTCCAGCGCCGGCAGCGACCCGGCCACCGGCAATGAGTCCGCGTCCACCCCCAGATCGGCCAGATCGGCGCGCAGCAGGTCCAGCCGCTCGGCCCCCTCGCCCAGCGCCCGTTCGATGGGGGCGTTGAAGCCGTGCAGGGCGATCAGGGCGTCGCGGTACTCGTCCGCCGTGATGGACGGGCTGGTCAGCGGGCGCAGGACCGCCGCGCGGTCCAGACGTTCATGAATGTCGCGGGTCGCCTCGCGCAGCGCCTGCCGTACCGGTCCCAAAGGGATGCTCCGTCGTGATGATGAGGTTAAGTGGGGGCGAGGACTTCCGGAACCGGTTCCGGCCCCTGGGAGGATTCCTGCTGCCGCGCCCACAATGCGGCATAGGCGCCGCCACGCGACAGCAGTTCCATGTGGCGTCCCCGTTCGATCACACGCCCGGCCTCCATCACCAGGATCTCGTCGGCGTCGATCACGGTGGACAGGCGGTGCGCGATGACCAGCGTGGTGCGGCCGCGGCTGACCTCGCGCAGGTTGGCCTGGATCTCCCGCTCGGTGTGGGTGTCGAGCGCCGAGGTCGCCTCGTCGAACAGCAGGATCGCCGGGTTCTTCAGGATGGTGCGGGCGATGGCGACACGCTGCTTCTCGCCGCCGGACAGCTTCAGCCCGCGCTCCCCCACCGTGGTCTCGTAGCCGTCGGGCAGCGCCATGATGAAGTTGTGGATGTGGGCCAGGCGCGCCGCCTGCTCGACCTCCGCCGGGCTGGCGCCGGGGCGGCCGTAGGCGATGTTGTAGTATACCGTGTCGTTGAACAGCACCGTATCCTGCGGGACGATGCCGATGGCGCCGCGCAGCGATTGCTGGGTCACCTCCCGGATGTCCTGCCCGTCGATCAGGATGCCCCCGCCCGACACGTCGTAGAAGCGGAACAGCAGCCGGCCAATGGTCGACTTGCCCGCCCCGGACGGGCCGACGATGGCCACCGTCCGCCCGGCGGGCACGGTGAAGCTCACCCCCTTGAGGATCGGCCGCCGCGGGTCGTAGCCGAACTCCACCCCGTCGAAGCGCAGCTCGCCCCCGGTGATGGCCAGCGGGGGAGCGCCCGGCCGGTCGGCGACCTCGCGGTCCACCGACAGCAGCGTCACCATCGACTCCACGTCGATCAGGGCCTGCTTGATCTCGCGGTAGACCACCCCGAAGAAGTTCAGCGGCTGGTAGAGCTGCAGCAGGTAGGTGTTCACCAGCACGAAGTCGCCCAGCGTCATCGTGCCGTTGACGATGCCGCGCGCCGCCATGCCCATGACCACCGCCAGCCCCAGCGAGATGATCGCCGACTGGCCGATGTTCAGCAGCGACAGGCTGCGCTGGCTCTTCACCGCCGCCTGCTCGTAGGAGGCCAGCGCCTGGTCGTAGCGCCGGGCCTCGTGCCCCTCGTTGCCGAAATACTTGACGGTCTCGTAGTTCAGCAGGCTGTCCACCGCCTTGGTGTTGGCCTTGTTGTCGGTCTCGTTCATGGCGCGGCGGAACTGGATGCGCCATTCCGACACGAAGAAGGTGTAGGCGATGTAGCTGCCCACCGTGACGAAGGTCGCCAGCGCGAACCAGCCGTCGAACATCCGCCACAGAATCACGCAAACCAACGTGATCTCGACCAGCGTCGGCACGATGGAGAACAGGGCGTAGCGCAGCAGCGTCTCGATGGCGCGGGTGCCGCGCTCCAGCGAGCGGGTCAGGCCGCCGGTCTGCCGCTCCAGATGGAAGCGCAGCGACAGGGCGTGCAGATGCTGGAAGACCGACAGGGCGACCTTGCGGATGGTGCGCTGGGCGACGTTGGCGAACACCGCGTCGCGCAGCTCGGCGAAGACCAGTGACATCACGCGCGCCAGACCGTAGGCGACGATCAGCCCCAGCGGGATCGTCACCAGCGCCCCGGCGTCGCCCGGCGACAGGGCGTCCACCGCCCGCTTGTAGAAGAGCGGCACCCAGACGTTCGCCACCTTGGCGCCGACCAGCAGAATCAGCGCCACCACCACGCGCAGCTTCGTCTCGAATGAATCATGCGGCCACAGATAGGGGACGAGCGAGCGCAGCGCCGCCATGTCGCCGGTGCTGGACGCGGCCTCCGCATAGGACGGGGCCGGGCTGGGGTTGCTGGTGCGGCGGCGCATGGACAGGTCCGGGAAAGGGGTCGGTTGCCAAAAGCGGCTGCCCTAACCTAGGGCCACATGCGACGCCAACCAAGGAAGACGGGCCGTGCGCCGGCTGCATGGCGCCCAGCCGGGACGTTTCCACACGGATTACGGGAATCGATCTCCGAAAAATTGCACGCGGACGAATGGATAAAACCGTATTAGACTTATTGTCTATCTCCGACGGCGAGGGCTGCGGAGCGATTGCCGCATAGGGCCGAACGTGCTGAAAAACCTCTCCCTGACCGCCAAACTGTCCCTGCTGAACGTGCTGGGGCTGTTCATCCTGGCCATCGTGCTGACGCTGGCCTCCAGCCAAGTGCTGAGCGACCGCAGCGCCGCCTCCGCGCGGGAGCAGCGGGAGCGCAGCATGGCGCTGGCCCACATGCTGCTGAAGCAGAACGGCGCCGACTACAGCCTGCGCGACGGCGCGCTTTACGTCGGATCGGTGCGGATCGACGGCGACACCCGCATGGTCGACCAGATCCGCGAGCTGACCGGCGGGGCGGCCACGGTGTTCCGCGGCGACACCCGCGTCGCCACCACCGTGCAGAACCCCGACGGCAGCCGGGCCAACGGCACGAAGCTGGGCGCCGGGCCGGTCTTCGACAGCGTCATCACGCAGCGCAAGCCCTACCGCGGCGAGGCCGACATCCTGGGCGAGCGTTACTTCACCTCCTACGACCCGCTGCTCGACGCCTCCGGCTCGGTGGTCGGCGTGCTGTTCGTGGGGCTGAAGCGGGCCGACGTGCTGAGGGTGGTGGACGAGGTGGAGCGCACCATCCTGGTGGTGGCGCCGCTGGTCACGCTGGCCTTCGGCCTGGTCAGCTTCTTCCTGGTCCGCCGCCAGATGGGCGCGGTGCGGGCGATGAGCGCGACCATGCACGACCTCGCCGCCGACAAGCTGGACGTCGCCGTTCCCGGCCTCGACCGCGGCGACGAGATCGGGCAGATGGCCCAGGCGGTTCAGGTGTTCAAGGACAACGCCATCCAGAAGAAGGCGATGGACGAAGCCGAGCGCGAGCGCCTGGAGGCCGAGCGCCGCGCCGACGAGGCGCAGCGCGCCCGCGAGACGGCGATCGGCGAGGAGATCGCCGCGCTGATCGACGGCGTGTCGAAGGGCGACCTGTCGCGCCGCCTCGACCTAACCGGCAAGGACGGCTTCTACAAGACCATGTCGGCGGGCATCAACCGCCTGACCGACACGGTCGAGGCAGTCATCGCCGACCTCGGCGCGGTGCTCAGCGCGCTCGCCCAGGGCGACCTCAACAAGCGGGTGGAGCGTGACTATGAAGGCGCTTTCCAGACGCTGAAGACCGACGTCAACGCCACCTCCGCCAAGCTGTCGGAGATCGTCGGCCAGATCACCCAGTCGGCGGACACCATCGCCTCGGCGGCCGGCGAGGTCTCCATCGGTTCCTCCGACCTCGCGGAGCGGACGGAGCAGCAGGCCTCCTCGCTGGAGGAGACGGCGGCGAGCATGGAGGAGCTGGGGGCGACCGTGCGCTCCAACGCCGACAACGCCCAGCGCGCCAACGGCATGGCCGCCGACGCCCGCACCGCCGCGGAGTCCGGCGGGACGGTGGCGGACTCGGCCATCGACGCGATGAAGCGCATCGAGGCGTCGAGCCGCAAGATCACCGACATCATCGGGGTGATCGACGAGATCGCCTTCCAGACCAACCTGCTGGCGCTGAACGCGGCGGTCGAAGCGGCGCGGGCCGGCGACGCCGGGCGCGGCTTCGCGGTGGTGGCCCAGGAGGTGCGCAACCTTGCCCAGCGCTCCGCCCAGGCGTCCAAGGAGATCAAGGGCCTGATTCTGGACAGCAACGCCCAGGTGAAGGACGGGGTGGAACTGGTCAAGAAGGCCGGCGACGCGCTGGAGGGCATCGTGTCGGGCGTCCAGCAGGTCGCCGGGCTGATCGCCGAGATGGCCTCGGCGTCGAGCGAGCAGGCGGCGGCGCTCGACGAGATCAACGCCACCGTCTCGCAGATGGACGAGATGACCCAGAAGAACGCCGCGCTCGTCGAGGAAACCACCGCCGCGGCGCAGGCCATGGCCGGTCAGGCCAACGACCTGAAGGGGCTGATCGGCTTCTTCAAGCTGGACCCCCGCGCCATGCCGGTCGCCGTGCCGGTCGCGGTTGCGACCACCGCTGCGGCTCCGCGGCATGTGGCGCCGGTGGTGCGTCCGACCCGCGCCGCGGCCAAGCCGTCGGCTCGCGCGGTGTCGGGCGCCGCGCTCAGGCGCAACGTCAGCGAGGACGACGACTGGAAGGAATTTTGAGAGGTGGGGCGGCCTTGCCCCCACCCTAACCCTCCCCCGCTGTCGCAGGGGAGGGGACTGCCGCCGCTTCGCAGAAATCTCCCTCCCCTGCGACAGCGGGGGAGGGCCGGGGTGGGGGCAAGCCCCCCGTCTCAGTTCGAAATCGGCGTCGCCTCGATCTTGCGGCGCGGCGCGGCCTTGATCGAGGGACCGGTGTTGTCCTCCGGCTTGGCGACGGTGGTCGTCGTGCCGCGGGCGGCCTGGATGGGCGCGCTGCCGCGCAGGCGAAGCAGATGCATCCGCACATAGGCGGTGGACCCGACCGCCTGCACCGCCACCCAGTCGGTGCCGCGGGCGCGGCCCAGAACCTTCAGAGGCTGGCCGGGCGGGAAGGTGGCGACGATGGGCGCGCCGTTGCTCGGCTGCGAGCGCAGTGCGGTGGTCTTGTCGGTTTCCCACTCGCCGGAGACGGTGTCGAGCCCGGCCGGGGACACGCTGGCGGTCCCTTGCACCACGGGGGCGCGGTTGGTCCGCTCGCCCGTCTGGCAGGCGGTCAGCATCACCGCGCAGGCCACGGCGAGGGAGACGGGAACGAGGCGCAGGCGTCTGGTCATCACGGACTCGGTTGGGTAGCCCTTTCGATCGGGCGACCATACAGGATGCGCCCCCACCCGCGCCACCGCGCCGCGGCAGAACGGCTATGCACTGTTTGTGGCAGGAAAGTGGCGCCGGCCCTTACGCCAAACTCCTAGGCGAGAACGCCCAACTGCCAAGCGAAGAAGACGCCCAGCGCCACGGCGATGGTGAGAAGCTGCTTGCCCGTCACCACGCAGACCAGCACGGCGGCCAGCGCGCCGACGAGCTGCGGGTTCCTCCAGGTGAGCTCCAGCCCCTCGCCGTTCGGCGACAGGATCATCGGCACGATGATGGCGGTCAGCACCGTGACCGGGACGAAGCCCAGCGCCTGCTTCAGCAGCGGCGGGAAGACCACCCGGTCGCCCAGCACGAACAGCGCCGCCTTCACGAAGACGGTCACCGCCGCCATGCCCAGGATCATGATGGTGTTGGTCAGGACGGTCCCGGTCATGCCGCTTCCTCCCCCCGCCGTCCGGCCTCCAGCCCGCCGGAGCGCCAGCGCTGCAGGGCCATCCCGACGGCGACGCCGGCCACCACGGCGGCCATCAGCCCCAGCTTGTAGGGCACATCCTGCCCCAGATAGGCCACGGCACCCGCCGCCACCGCCGCCGCAAAGTTGGGCAGGTTGGCGAGCTGCGGCACGACGATGGCGATGAAGGTGGCGACCATCGCGAAGTCGAGCCCCAGCGACTGGAGCTGCGGGAAGGCCGCTCCGAACAGCAGGCCGACCAGGGTCCAGACCTGCCAGTTCGCGTACATCGACAGGCAGGAGCCCAGGAAGTACCAGTGCCCGAGCGGCGCCCGCGGGTGCCGGGCGTAATAGCCGGCCATCACCGCGAAGGTCTCGTCCGTCAGGAAGAAGCCCAGCGTCCAGCGCCAGCGCGCCGGCAGATGGGCGACGTGCGGCAGCAGCGTGGCGGCGTAGAGGGCATGGCGCAGGTTCACGATCAGGGTGGTCAGCCAGATCACCGCCAGCCCGGCGTGCCCGGCCACCAGACCCAGCGCGATGAACTGGCTGGACCCCGCATAGACCGACAGGGACATGAGCTGCCCCTGCCACGCCGCCAGCGGCCCGGCGGCCACCAGCGTGCCGAAGATCACCCCGAAGGGTGCCGCGCCGATGACCATCGGCAGGGTATCGCGGGCGCCGGCGGCGAAGCTGGATCGTCTGGTCATGATCGTTCTGAAACGTGTTGTCGAACCGGTCCGTGGAACCGCGTCGGGCTGCGGACCATAGCGCTGCGACGCCCGGCCTGCCCGCCTTTTATTGTCCGGGAGACAAGTCCATTCGCCCCACCCAACCCTGCGGGGTTAACGATTCCGATGGGGTGGAGTGCCGGGGGAGAGCTTTCCATCCGCCCGCCTTTCCGGCAGGCTGGTCCCATGAAACCCGATTCCTGCTTCGAGTTTCCCGTCCACACGGCGGGGGAGCGTGCGGCGGACGCGGTCATCCACGCCATCGGCGTGATCGCCGGCCTGATCGGCGCGTCCTGGCTGTTGGCCGTGACGGCGGGCCACGCCTCCGCGACCGAGATGGTGTCGCTGGCGGCCTACGGCGCCGGGCTGGTCGGCATGCTGAGCGCGTCGGCCGCCTACAACATGTCCCCGCCGGGCCGGCGCAAGGCCGTGCTGCGGCGGCTTGACCACGCGATGATCTATGTGATGATCGCCGGCAGCTACACCCCCTTCACCCTGAACCGGCTGGACGGCGCCGCCGGGCTCGCGCTGGGGATCGGGGTGTGGGTGGTGGCGCTGGGCGGGGTGGCGCTGAAGCTGTTCGCCTCGTGGCGGTACGAACGGCTTGGCTTCGTGCTTTATCTCGGGCTCGGCTGGGCCATCCTGTCGGTGGCCGAACCGCTGTGGCGGTCGCTGTCCCCGGTGACGCTGCTTCTGCTGGCGGTGGGCGGGATTGTCTACACGGTCGGCGCCTTCATCCACACGCTCGACCGCCTGCCCTACAACATCCCGGTCTGGCACGCGCTGGTCATCGTGGCGGCCGCCTGCCACTTCGCCGCGGTCGCGCGGGAATTCGTGGTGACCTGACCGGCGAGGGGCCTCGCGAAAGGCCCCTCGCCCGCATCATCCCCGCATCAACAATGCACCGCCATTAGTGAACCGTCGTCACCGGCTGGGTCGCCGCGCTGCGCACCTGGGCGGAGACGGGCAGGCCGTTGATGGTCAGCTCACCGCCTTCCGCCCCCACCTTGACCGTCTGGCCGTCGGCAACGCGGCCTTCCAGGATCATGGTGGCCAGCGGGTTCTGAAGCTCCCGCTGGATCACCCGCTTCAGCGGACGCGCGCCGTAGACCGGGTCGTAGCCGGCCTCGGCCAGCCACTGCGTCGCCGCCCCGTCCACCTCCAGCGTGATGTCGCGGTCGGCCAGCATGCGGACCAGCCGGCCGAGCTGGATCGTCACGATCCCGCCCATGTGGCTGCGGTCCAGGCGGTGGAACAGCAGGATCTCATCCAGCCGGTTCAGGAACTCCGGCCGGAAGTGGGCGCGCACCACCTCCATCACCTCGTCGCGCACGGCGCCGCTGTCCTGGCCTTCCGGCTGGGCCGCCAGCACCTCGGAGCCGAGGTTCGAGGTCATGATGATGACCACATTGCGGAAGTCCACCGTCCGCCCCTGCCCATCGGTCAGGCGCCCGTCGTCGAGCACCTGGAGCAGCACGTTGAAGACGTCGGGATGGGCCTTCTCCACCTCGTCGAACAGCACGACCTGATAGGGCCGGCGGCGCACCGCCTCGGTCAGCGCCCCGCCCTCCTCATAGCCGACATAGCCCGGAGGGGCGCCGATCATGCGGGCGACCGAGTGCTTCTCCATGTATTCCGACATGTCGAGCCGGACCATGGCCGTCTCGTCGTCGAACAGGAATTCGGCCAGCGCCTTGGTCAGCTCGGTCTTGCCGACGCCGGTCGGGCCGAGGAACAGGAAGGAGCCGATCGGCCGGTTGGGGTCCTGCAGGCCGGCACGGGCGCGGCGCACGGCGTTGGAGACCGCCACGATGGCCTCGTCCTGACCGATCACGCGGGTCTTCAGGCGGGTTTCCATCGCCAGCAGCTTCTCCCGCTCGCCGGCCAGCATCTTGTCCACCGGCACGCCGGTCCAGCGGCTGACCACGGCGGCGATGTCGCTGTCGCGCACCTCCTCGTTCAGCATGCGGTTGGCGGCGTGGGCCTCCGCCTCCTTCAGACGCTTCTCCAGATCGGGGATGACGCCGTAGGCCAGCTCGCCGGCCCGGCCCCAGTTGCCGTCGCGCTGGGCCTGCTCCAGCTCGGTGCGGGCCTTCTCCAGGTCCTCCTTGATCTTCTGGGCGCCCTGGAGCTGGTCCTTCTCGGCCTGCCACTTGGCGGTCAGCTCGGCGGATTCCTGCTCCAGGTCGGCCAGCTCGCCTTCCAGATTGGCGAGCCGGGCGCGCGAGGCGTCGTCGGATTCGCGCTTCAGCGCCTCCCGCTCGATCTTGAGCTGGATGATGCGGCGATCCAGTTCGTCGATGTTCTCCGGCTTGCTGTCCACCGCCATACGCAGGCGGCTCGCCGCCTCGTCGATCAGGTCGATGGCCTTGTCGGGCAGGAAGCGGTCGGTGATGTAGCGGTTCGACAGGGTCGCCGCCGACACGATGGCCGCGTCGGTGATGCGCACGCCGTGGTGCACCTCGTAGCGCTCCTTCAGGCCACGCAGGATGGAGATGGTGTCCTCCACCGTCGGCTCCGGCACGAAGACGGGCTGGAAGCGCCGGGCCAGCGCCGCGTCCTTCTCGATGTGCTTGCGGTATTCGTCCAGCGTGGTGGCGCCGACGCAATGCAGCTCGCCGCGCGCCAGCGCCGGCTTCAGCATGTTGGAGGCGTCCATCGCGCCGTCCGCCTTGCCGGCGCCGACCAGCGTGTGCAGCTCGTCGATGAAGACGATGATCTCGCCCGCCGCCGCCTGGATCTCCTGGAGCACGGCCTTCAGCCGCTCTTCGAACTCGCCGCGGTATTTGGCGCCGGCCACCATGCCGGCGAGGTCGAGCGACAGCAGCTTCTTGTTCTTCAGCCCTTCCGGCACGTCGCCCTTGACGATGCGCTGGGCGAGGCCCTCGACGATGGCGGTCTTGCCGACGCCCGGCTCGCCGATCAGGACGGGGTTGTTCTTGGTGCGCCGCGCCAGCACCTGGATGGTGCGGCGGATCTCCTCGTCGCGCCCGATGACCGGGTCGAGCTTGCCCTCGCGCGCCGACTCGGTCAGGTCGCGGGCGTATTTCTTCAGCGCGTCGTAGCCCTGCTCGGCGCTGGCGGTGTCGGCGGTGCGGCCCTTGCGCACCTCGTTGATCGCGGTGTTCAGCGCCTGCGGGGTGACGCCCGCGCGCTTCAGAACCGCGGCGGACGGCGTGCCGTCGGCCATGGCGAGCGCCAGCAGGATGCGCTCCGCCGTGACGTAGCTGTCGCCGGCCTTCTTGGCAACCGTCTCGGCCTGCTCGAACACGCGGGACAGTTCCGGCGTCAGATACACCTGCCCGGCCCCGGCGCCCTCCACCTTGGGCTGCTTGTCCAGCTCGGCGTCCACGCCCGACAGCGCCAGGGCGGGATCGCCGCCGGCCGCACGGATCAGGTTGGCGGCCAGGCCTTCCTTGTCGTCCAGAAGGGTCTTCAGCAGATGTTCCGGCGTCAGCCGCTGGTGGCCGCGCCGCAGGGCCAGGGTCTGCGCCGCCTGCACGAAGCCACGGCTGCGCTCGGTGTATTTTTCGAAGTCCATGATGTGCTCCCTTCATCGCCGACCGTCCGCGAGGCAGCCCGGTCAGTCCGATCCACGTTACCAGTGCGATCCGCAAGGATGCATGCGTCGCCGTAGATGTGGGAGAGGCCCATCCGTATGCAAGACCCCCCGGTACGCGTGGTTATTGCTTTTGTCGGACCCGCGCCGAAAGGGTGGCTTTCCGCGGCCCG
This sequence comes from Azospirillum brasilense, assembly GCF_001315015.1. NCBI lineage: Bacteria > Pseudomonadati > Pseudomonadota > Alphaproteobacteria > Rhodospirillales > Azospirillaceae > Azospirillum > Azospirillum brasilense. The sequence goes on from NZ_CP012915.1 coordinate 1,608,285, forward strand.
CCGGAAAAGGCTAGGGTTTTCGTCCAAAGCCACGGACTCCCGCCTTCATGACGGCCACGCCCACCAGCACCCCGCGCGACCCTTCGCCCAAGGCTCTGCGGCCCGCCCTGACCACCCCCCTGATGCGGCTGGCCTGGCACGGCCGCAACATGTGGCACTGGGTGGCGCGTCCGCTGACCATGGGGGTGCGGGGGATCATCCTGGACGACTCGGGCGCCGAAGGGGGCGGCGCGGCCTCGGTCCTGCTGATCCGCCACAGCTACGTCGGCGGCTGGCATTTTCCGGGCGGCGGAGTCGGAAAAGGGGAGTCCCTGGTGGAGGCCATGCGCCGCGAGGTGCGGGAGGAGGTCGGGTTGACGGTGGAGAGCGGCCCGCAGCCCTTCGGCGTCTACGCCCGCTTCCGGCACGGCGCGAGCGACCATGTGGCGGTCTTCGTCGCGCGCGGCTGGTCGGGAACGCTCCGGGCCGACGGCGTGGAGATCCTGGAGGCGCGATTCTTCCCGCTGGACCGGTTGCCGGAGGACACCTCCCCCGCCACGCGGCGGCGAATCGCCGAGTTCCAGGGTCGGGAGCCTTTGGCCGAGCGCTGGTGACGGTTTTCGATTGCGACGGTTGACAGAAGCAAACCGGTCCCACCATTGTGCGATGCAATGCCCGCGACCGTCGCCACCATACGCCGCTACCCCGTGAAGGGGCTGAGCGGCCAGGATCTTCCCGCCGTTGACCTCGTCACCGGCCAACCCATCCCCTTTGACCGGCGCTTCGGCCTGCTGCACGGCCCGGCCGCCCTGACCCCGGATATCGAGGGCTGGCGCCCGAACGAGGATTTCTTCACGCTCGACCGGAACGAGAAGCTGGCGCTGCTCGATTCCGAGTTCGACGAGGCCACCCAGTCGCTGATCATCCGGCGCGGCGGCAAGCAGGTGTCGCGCGGGCGTCTGGACCAGCCGATGGGCCGGATGCTGGTGGAGCAGTTCTTCGCCGCCTATCTGGCGGGGGCGGCCCCCGGCCTGCCCAAGCTGGCCGAGGCCAGGAACCCGGCGCAGGGCGGCGGCTTTTCCTTCACCGACCGGGAAGAGGCCGCGGTCTCCATCCTCAATCTCGCCAGCGTGCGCGATCTGGAGGAGCGGGTGGCCAAGCAGCCGGTCGATCCGCGGCGCTTCCGCGCCAATCTGATGATCGACGGGCTGGAGCCGTGGGTGGAACGCCAGTGGATCGGCGCGCTGCTGACCATCGGCGAGGTCACCCTGCGCATCTGCGACCACAAGGACTGCCGGCCCTCCAGTGAGGTCAATCCGGCGACCGGCGCGCGTGACCTCAACACGCTCCCCATTCTGGAGCGCGGGTACGACCATACGCAGTGCGGCGTCTATGCCCGGGTGGTGCATGGGGGCCGGATCGCGGTGGGCGATCCGGTGGCGCTGGCCGACGACCTGCCGTCCTGACGAACTCGCCAAACCTGAAGCCGGCCAAATCTGAAACCCGCCGGCCCTGAGACCGGAACTCCCCGGCCTCAGGACTGACAGGCGTCGGCCATTCCGTATCAGGCGCTCATCGGAGTGCGTTCGTCGGCGGCGGCCTCGGACTCGTCGCCCATCTCGCCGCCATCCTCATCCTCCGTCAAACCGCCCATGCTGGGCTGCGGGCCGAGGCCCGCGGTGCCGGCGTTGCCGCGCTGGCGATTCTCGGATTCCTGGATCTGGTTGATGATGCGGAAATAGTGCTCCGCATGCTGAAGATAATTTTCCGCCTGGACGCGGTCGCCGGACGAGGAGGCGTCGCGGGCCAGCGCCAGATACTTTTCATGGACCTGCCACGCGTTGCCGCGGATGCGCACGTCCGGACCATTGCTGTCGAAGGTCTGGTGACGCAGCGGAACGTTCTGCCGGCGGTTGCCACCGCCGCCGCCGCCGCCACCTCCGCCACCACCGCCGCCGTTGCTACGACCGCGCGAGCGCCTGGAGTTCGGTCCTTGTCTCATTTGGCTCTTATGGCCCCATGTAAGAGAAGTGCAATCCCGCGAACGCCCTGGCTGACCATCCGGTCGCCGGGCCCGCCGCGGAACCAACCGCGGGTGGGTCGCAGGGATCAAATCGACGCGCCCAGCCGATCAACCGGTCTGCCTTCTCGGACGTCCGCCCAACCGCGCGGGGTTTCCGGAGGCCATGGGTACGCCCTGGGATGATCGTCCCCGGGCCATCGTCGTCCTTGCACCCTACTGGGGACCGCGCGTCAATCCAACCTTTTTTTTGGGGGGATGGGGCGAAATCACGCGCGCTTCCGCCCCAGGACGCAGCGTTCCACGCCGCCCAGATCCCGGAAGACGCCCGCCGGTTCCAGCCCGGCGGCGGCCAGCAGCCCCGTCACGTCCGCCGCCTGCCCCTGCCCGACCTCCAGCCCGGCCAAGCCGCCCGGCTGGAGCAGGTCCGGCGTCTGCGCGACGATGATCCGGTAGGCGTCCAGTCCGTCGGCGCCGCCGTCCAGCGCGCGCAGCGGGTCGTGCTCCCGCACCTCCGGATCGAGCGCGGCGATGTCGGCGCTGGGGATATAGGGCGGGTTGGAGACGACGACGTCGAACCGCTCGTCCAGCCCGGCGCCCCAGTTGCCGGTCTGGAAGCGCACCCGCTCCGCCAAGCCATTGCGCACCGCGTTCTCGGTGGCGGCGGCCACCGCGCCGGGGCTGAGATCGACGCCGAGGCCGCTGGCGTTGGGCAGTTCCGCCAGCAGGGCCAGCAGGATGCAGCCGGTCCCGGTGCCGAGGTCGAGCAGCCGCAGCGGGGCATTGCGGTCCGGCAGGGCCTTCAGCACCGCCTCGACCAGCGTCTCGGTATCCGGCCGGGGTTCGAGGGTGTCGGGGTTGAGGGCGAGGTCGATCGTCCAGAACTCGCGATGGCCGAGGATGCGCCCCACCGGCTCCCGCGCCGCCCGCCGCTCGACCAGGGCGAGGAGGTGAGCCGCGTCGGGTTCGGGAACGGGATCGTTGGCCCGGGTGAACAGGTCGTGGCGGGTGAGGCCCAGCGCATGCTCGACGAGCAGGCGCGCGTCGAGGTCGGGCGTGTCCACCCCGGCCTCGCGCAGGCGGGCCTCGGCGGTGCGGCGGAGTTGGTGAAGCGTGATGGTCATGAATTGCCCCCACCCTCCCCATGCTCTGCATGGGTCCCCTCCCTCCCCCGCTGCGCAGGGGAGGGCGATCGGTGCGACGTCCTGTTCCCTCCCCTGCGCAGCGGGGGGGGGTTAGGGTGGGGGCCCGTGTTGCCACACGAGCGCCTATGCGAAACTCCAAGCTGAAATACCGCGCTCGTGACCTGCGCACTCAGCCCACCGACGCCGAACGGACGCTCTGGCGCCAATTGCGCAGCGAACAGCTCAGCGGATGGAAATTTCGCCGTCAGCACCCCATTCCCCCCTACATCGCCGATTTCGCCTGCATCCAAGCCAAGCTGGTTGTCGAAGTCGATGGCGGTCAGCACGCCGACTCCGCTTACGACTCCGCCCGGGACGAGCATTTGCGGCACCATGGCTGGCGAATCCTGCGCCTCTGGAACAACGACGTGCTGAACAACCCGGAGGGCGTGGCGGCGACGATCCTCGCCGCCATCGGCGGGCCGAAACTCCCACAAGGAGATTGACGAAACCGCCCTATTGCAGTTCCGACAGCCGCGCCGCCTCGTCTTCCGCCGTCAGCGCGTCGATCAGTTCATCCAGCGCCTCCCCCGCCATCACCTTCTCGATCTTGTAGAGCGTCAGGTTGATGCGGTGGTCGGTCACCCGCCCTTGCGGGAAGTTGTAGGTGCGGATGCGCTCCGAGCGGTCGCCGGAGCCCACCTGGCTCTTGCGGTCGGCGGCGCGGACCTTGTCCTTCTCGGCGCGCTCCCGCTCGTAGAGGCGGGCGCGCAGCACCTTCAGGGCCTTGGCCTTGTTTTTGTGCTGGCTCTTCTCGTCCTGCTGGCTGACGACGAGGCCGGTCGGCAGGTGGGTGATGCGCACCGCGCTGTCCGTCGTGTTCACCGACTGGCCGCCGGGACCGCTGGAGCGGAACACGTCGATGCGCAGGTCCTTCTCGTCGATGTGGATGTCCACCTCCTCCGCCTCGGGCAGAACCGCGACGGTCGCCGCGGAGGTGTGGATGCGCCCCTGCGTCTCGGTCGCCGGGACGCGCTGCACGCGGTGGACGCCCGATTCGAACTTCAGCCGGGCGAAGACATTGCGGCCGGTGATGTTGGCGATGGCCTCCTTGTAGCCGCCGATGCCGGTCTCGCTGACCTCCATCGTCTCGAAGCGCCAGCCCTGGAGCCCGGCGTAGCGGCGGTACATCTCGAACAGCTCGGCGGCGAACAGGGCCGCCTCGTCGCCGCCGGTGCCGGCGCGCACCTCCAGGATGGCGTTCTTCTCGTCCGCCTCGTCCTTGGGCAGCAGGGAAATCTGCACCCGGCGCTCCAGGGCGGGGATGCGGCGGGTGAGATCGGCGAACTCCTCCTCGGCCAGCGCCTTCATGTCGGCGTCGCCCGCCGGGTCGGCGATCATGCCGGCGAGGTCGGCGGCCTCCGCCTTGGCCTTCTTCAGCTCCGCGATAGCCTCGGCCACCGGGGTCAGGTCGGCGTATTCCTTCGACAGCCGGGCGAAGTCCGCCGGGTCCACCGTCCCCGCCGCCATCGCGTCCCGCAGCTCGTCATGGCGGGCCACGACCCTATTGAACTTCTCGTCCAGGCTCACGTCGCTCGTCCTTATCCAAATCGCCTCCGGCGCTTAATCCGGTGCCGGCAGGCTCGTCCTCGGCCAGCCGGAACAACCGGAACAGCAGCCGTTCCGCCGCCGCCCGCTCCGCCATCCCGGCCCCGTCCGGGTCCGCCGCCATGGCGCGCAGCGCCTCCGACGGACCGTGCAGCAGCCGGTTGACCAGCAGCCGAGTCGCCGACGCCGCGTCCAGCCCCCGCTGTTCGTCCAGCAGGCGCCGCCGCTCCGTCTCGAAATGCGTCCGCAGCGCCGCCACGGCGGGCACCGCGGCGCGCTCGGCCCGGTGGCGGGCGAAGGCCGCCAGGGCGTCGTCCACGATGGTCCAGGCCGCCTGGGTCGCCGCCTCGCGCCCCACCCGTCCCTGCAGCGCCACGCGCTCCAGATCGGCGAGGTCGTAGACGAAGGCCTCGTCCAGCCCGGCGACGTCCGGATCGACGTCGGCGGGGATCGCCGCGTCCACCACGAACACCGGTCGCCGGCGGCGGCGCTTCAACGCCGCCCCCAACTGCGGCGCGGAAAGGATATAGCGCCCCAGACCCGCCGCGGTCACCACGATATCCGCGCTGGTCAGCGCCGAATCGAGATCGGCCCAGGGCGCGAAGTGGCTGTCCATCCGCCGCGCCGCCGCTTCGGCCCGGCGGTCCACCGGGGCGGCGACGATCAGCCGGCCCAGTCCCGCCTCGCGCAGCCCCTCCAGCACCAGGGCGCCCATGTCGCCCAGCCCCATCAGCAGGCCGGTGCAGCGCCTCAGGTCGCCGTGCAGGTCGCGCGCCACCTGGACCGCCGCGGCGACCAGCGAGGTGGCGCCCTCGGCGATCGGCGTCTCGCGGCGCACCCGCTTGGCGGCGCCATAGGCGGCCTGGAGAAGCCCCTCCAGTTCCGGCCCGGACAGGCCGGCGGCGGCGGCGTGGCGGTGGGCGGCCTTGACCTGCCCCAGGATGTGCGGTTCACCGACGATCTGGCTGTCGAGCGAGCAGGCGACGGCGAAGACGTGGCGCACCGCCGCCGGGCCGGTCAGGGTGTAGAGCTGCCCGGCAAGGTCGGTCTCGATCAGACCCACCCGCTCCGCCATGATCCCGGCGATGGCCAGCGCCGCCTCGTTCGGACGCTCGTGCACCGCCTGGACCTCGACCCGGTCGCAGGTGCTGAGCCACATCGCCTGGGCGATGCCGGCGGCGCTCAGCCGCTCCAGCATCGCCGGCACCTCCGCCTCCTCCGTCGTCAGACGGTCGCGGATCGCGCCGGAGCAGGACCGGTGGCTGGCGCCGATGACGAAGTAGGAAGCGGTCACTCTGACTCTGGCCCAGGCCGCGGCACGGCCGACAAGGATGGTACGGTTGCCGCGGATTTAAGCACGGATGGCACGGAGCGTCCCTAGTTCAAATTGTCCGCCCGCGCCGCTCCGTCACTCGGCGGCCTTTTCCGCCGCCTTTTCCGCCGCCTTGGCGGCCTCGATCTCGGCGGCCTTCTTCTCGACCAGCCCGACGAGGTGGTCAACGATGTTCTGGTCCTTCAGCCGGTGATCGGTGACGCCGGACAGATAGACTTGGTGGGTGTTGTTGCCGCCGCCGGTCAGGCCGATGTCGGTCTCCCGCGCCTCGCCGGGGCCGTTGACCACGCAGCCGATGACCGACAGGGTCAGCGGCGTGGTGATGTGGGCCAGCCGCGCCTCCAGCGTCTCCACCGTCTTGATGACGTTGAAGTTCTGCCGCGCGCAGCTCGGGCAGGAAATGACCGTGACGCCGCGCCGCCGCAGGCCCAGCGACTTCAGCATCTCATAGCCGACCTGGACCTCCTCGGCCGGCTCGGCCGACAGAGACACGCGGATGGTGTCGCCAATGCCCGACCACAGCAGCATGCCGAGCCCGATGGACGATTTCACCGTCCCGGCGCGCAGGCCGCCGGCCTCGGTGATGCCGATGTGCAGCGGGTAGTCGCAGGCCTCGGCCAGCCCCTGGTAGGCGGCGACGGCGAGGAACACGTCGGACGCCTTCACCGAGATCTTGAACTCGGTGAAGTCATGGTCCTCCAGGATCCTGGCGTGGTTAAGGGCGCTCTCGACCAGCGCCTCCGGGCAGGGCTCGCCGTACTTCTCCAGCAGGTCCTGCTCCAGCGAGCCGGCGTTGACGCCGATGCGCATGGAGCAGCCGTAGTCCTTGGCCGCCTTCACGACCTCACGCACCCGCTCCGCCGAGCCGATGTTGCCGGGGTTGATGCGCAGACAGGCCGCCCCGCTCTGCGCCGCCTCGATGGCGCGCTTGTAGTGGAAATGGATGTCCGCGACGATCGGCACCGAGACCTGCGGCACGATCTGCTTCAGCGCCAGCGCCGATTCCTGGTCGGGGCAGGAGACGCGCACGATGTCGGCGCCCACCCGCTCCGCCGCCTGGATCTGCGCCACCGTGGCCGCCACGTCGGCGGTCGGCGTGTTGGTCATCGTCTGAACCGAGATCGGCGCGTCGCCGCCGACGAGCACGTTGCCCACCCGGATCTGGCGGGACTTGCGGCGAAGGATCTGGCGGTAGGCGCGCACGCTGCTCATGGGCTGTGGCCTCGGGGCATGAATCGGGTCCGGCGCGTCTTATAGCGCAGCCGGCGTCACGCCTGAAGTGCGGTCCGCCGCGCCGGATTCAAGGGAAAAAGCCGTGGATGACCCGTCCTAATGGGCAGGAGCGGCGCCGCGCAGGGTCGGGGCGTGCTGGTCCAGCGACACGTCGCGCAGCACCTGCCCGACCGCCCCCATCGGCGCGCCGTCCACCCCGTCGGTGACGACGATGAGCCCGCCGGCGTTGCCGGTGCGGACGCGGATGCCCGAGCGGTCGGGAACGCGGTAGACGTCGCCCGGCTTCAGCACGCGGGTGAAGATGATCTCGCCGCTGTTGTCGCGCACCTGAATCCAGCTGTCCTGCGTGGCGCGGAGCTGGATGCGCGAGGCCGCGTTCTGCGTGCCGTAGACCTTCGAGGGCAGCGCCCCATCGGCGGCGGGCGGAGGCGCGGCCGGGGCGGCGGGCGGCAGGCTGGCGATGGTCGGGGCGGCGGACGTGAGCGGAGTCGGTTCCTGCGCGGCCCCCTCGGACTCGTCGTCTTCCGCCGGGGGCGGCGGGACGTTCACCATGGCCGAAGGGGCGGCCGACGGCGCGGCGGCCGGAGCGGGAGCCGCCGTGGGAGCGGTTGGCTTGGCGGGCGCGGCCGGCGCCGGCTGGGCGACCACCGCCGCAGGGGCCGGGGCGGGCTTCGCTGGAGCCGCCGGAGCCTGTGCGGTCGGCGCCTGGACGGTCGGGGTCGGAACGGCCGGAGTTGGTGCCGAAGGGGCGGGCACCGCCGTGGACGCGCCACCGGCCGCGGGCGGAGCGGACACGGGAGCGGGCGGAGCCTCCGCCATCACGGTCGGGACGGACGCCGGGGCGGCGGGCGATTCGGCGGGACCCGGAACCGACGCGGTTTGCCCGCCACCATTCTGGCTGGCGTTGAAGGGCAGCGTGTCGAGCAGCGAGACCAGCCGGTCGGGCAGGGTCGGGACCAGATCGACCATCGAACGGTCGGTCGCCGACAGATAGTACCAGCCGCCATAGACGATGCCCGCCAGCACCATCGTGCCGAGCAGAACCGTGCCGCCGGGGATGCGGCCTTCCGGCACCGGGGTCGGGAAATAGAGCTGCTGGCTGCGCGTGCGGCCCGCCGCCTCGTCCTTGTAGCGGGTGAGGATGGTGTCCGGGTCGAGCCCCAGGCATTCCGCGTAGGAGCGCAGGAAGCCGGCGGCGTAGGTGGTGCCCGGCAGGTCCTCGAACCGGCCCGCCTCGATGGCCTGCAGGTAGGGGTAACGGATGCGCAGCATCGTCGCCACCTCGCGCAGGTCGTAGCCGAGGCTCTCGCGCGTCTCGCGCAGGGTGTCGGACACGCTGGGGCCGGACTGCGCCGGGCCGTCCTGCGCGGGGTCGTAGGAGCCGAAAACCTTGCGCTTGCCCATCATCTCAACCGTACCGTCGCCTCGGATGACTTATGGTCGCACCCCCGGCATGGGTACGCCAGCCGAGGGGTCGGCGCAACCGGGAATGACCGTGATCCTGCCATCTTGTATACGCCCTTCGCCCGAACCGCTGTAACAAAACGCCGCCGTGGCGAACGTCGGCACCGGATGTGGTTCCAGGGTGGACGAAGCGGCCTTGGGCGCCAGTTCGGGCGTGGCCTCAGATGATGACGCCGTGGTCCTTGGCGAAACTGCGCAGCTTGTCGCGCAGGCTGTGGTCGCCGCGCAGGTAGAGCCCGTTCATGTATTGGCGCAGCACCGCCACGTCGAGCGAGCGCAGCATCGTCTTCACCGGCCCGACCGAGGGCGGGGACATCGACAGGGTGCGGAATCCGATGCCGATCAGCGCCATGGCGTCGAGCGGCCGGCCGGCCATCTCGCCGCAAATGCTGACCGGGACGTTGGCGTCGCCGCAGGCCTCGACCAGCCGCCGCAGCAGGCTGAGCATGGCCGGCGACAGCGGGTCGTAGCGCCCGGAGGTGCGCGGGTTGCCGCGGTCGCTGGCGAAGATGTACTGGGTCAGGTCGTTGGAGCCGACCGACAGGAAATCCACCCGCGGCAGCAGGGCGGGCAATTGCCAGAGCAGCGCCGGCACCTCGATCATCGTGCCGACGCGCACGCGGCTGGGCGGCTCGCCGCCCTGAACCTTCAGCCGGTTGATCTCAAGGTCGAGCAGGCGGCGGGCGGCGTCGAACTCCGCCACCTCGGCGATCATCGGGAACATCACCGACAGCGGGCGCCCGGCGGACGCCCGCAGCAGGGCGCGCAGCTGCTGGCGCAGCAGCGACGGGTGGTCCAGCCCGATGCGGATGGCCCGCCAGCCGAGCGCCGGATTCTCCTCGCCTTCGCTGGCCGCGATGTAGGGCAGCATCTTGTCGCCGCCGACGTCGAGCGTGCGGAAGACCACCGGCTTGTCGTCGGTCTGGTCGAGGATGCGCGAATAGAGGTCGGTCTGCGCGTGGACGTCCGGGTAGGTCGAGCGCACCATGAAGGGGATTTCGGTGCGGTAGAGGCCGATCCCCTCCGCCCCGCTGGCCTTCAGGTGCGGCAGGTCGATCAGCAGGCCGCAGTTGAGCTGGATGGAGATCGGCACGCCGTCCCGCGTCAACGAGGGCAGCGCGCGGATCGCCTCGTACATCTGCTCCTTGCGGGCGCGCAGGGCCACGGCCTCGGCGAAGGCCATCTGGATGTCCTCGGCCGGGCGGACGAAGGCCTGCCCGTGGTCGCCGTCGACGATCACCGGGTCCAGCGGCTCGATCCGGTTCAGCGCGTCGGGCGCCTGCACCACCGGGATGTTCAGCGCGCGGGCCACGATGCAGACGTGGCTGGACGGCGAGCCCTCCTCCAGGATCACGCCGCGCAGGCGGCGCTGGTCGTAGTCGAGAAGCTCCGCCGGCCCCATCGACCGCGCGACCAGGACGATGTCCTCCGGCAGGGTGCCGCCGTCGGCCTCCGACTTGCGCCCGGCGAGGTGCTGGAGCAGCCGGTTGGTCAGGTCCTCCAGGTCGAGCAGACGTTCGCGGATGTAGGGGTCCGTCAGGTGGCTCATGCGGGCGCGGGTGTCGTTCTGCACCTGCTGCACGGCACCTTCCGCCGTCAGGCCCATGCGGATCGCCTCGCGGATGCGCGACAGCCACCCGCGGTCCTCCGCGAACATGCGGTAGGTTTCCAGGATGTCCTTGGGTTCGCTCAAGCCCGCCAGCGCCGCCGCGTTCAGCAGGTCGTCGATGGCGCTGTGCATGGTGGCGATGGCGGCGTTCAGCCGCGCCAGCTCGCTCTCGGCGTCCTCGGAGACCATCTGGCGGATGGTCAGCTGCGGGCGGTGGATCACCGCAAGCCCCATCGCCAGGCCGCTGGCCAGCGAGGTGCCCGACAGGCGCGCCGGCAGCAGCGCCGGGTCGCCGGTGGAGGCGACCTCCTGCGGGTTGACCAGCTCGCCCTGGGCGACCAGCTCGGCCACCACCATGGCGATGGTCTGGAGCGTCTCGACCTCGACCTCGGTGTAGCGGCGGCGGTCCTTGTGCTGGATGACCAGGACGCCGCGGACCTTGCCGCCGCGCAGGATCGGCACGCCGGCCAGCGACAGGAACGGGTCCTCCCCCGTTTCCGGGCGGTAGGCGAAGCTGGGGTGCGACGGCGCGTTGTCCAGCGCGATGGGCCGCGCGTGGCCGGCGATGTCGCCGACGATGCCCTCGCCCACGCGCAGGCGGGTGTTGTGCACGGCGTCCTGGTTCAGGCCGAGCGTGGAGAACAGCTCCAGCACCTCGCCCGCCCGCATGACGTAGCAGGAGCAGACGTCCGCCCCCATCTCCATGCCGATCAGGGTGACGATCTTGTCCAGCCGCTCCTGGCCGGAGCCGGAGCCCGCCATGACGTCGCGCAGCCGCGCCAGCAGACGGCGCGAGGCGGCGCCGTCGAAGCCCGGCGAACCGGCGGGGATGTCGCCCACGACGCCATTCATCTCACGCCGCCCCCAGGATCGCCGATTGACCGGCGGCCGATTGACCGATGACCGGCGGCTCGCCTTCTTCGGGCGATCGGTCCGAGGACGATGGCCAGCGCGCGGCCAGCGCCGCTTCGGCCTGGACGATCAGGTCGCCGATGATCTCGGCCACCGGCTGCTCGCGCGTGACCAGCCCGACGCTCTGCCCGGCCATCAGCGACCCGCTCTCCACGTCACCGTCGATCACCGCGCGGCGCAGCGCGCCGGCCCAGAAATGCTCGATCTCCAGGATGCCGGCGTCGCGCGTCGTCTCGCCGCGGTCCACGCGGGCGATGACCTCGCGTTGAAGCTCCATGAAGCGCTTGGACCCGGCGTTGGTCAGCGCCCGCACCGGGATCACCGGGAAACGCGGGTCGATCTGCACCGACGCCTGGGCGTCGCGCGCCGAGGCCTTGATGAAGACCTGCTTGAAGCGCGGGTGCGCGATGGATTCGGTGGCGCAGACGAAGCGGGTGCCGATCTGCACGCCCGCCGCCCCCTGCTCCAGATAGGACAGGATGGCCTCGCCGCGCCCGATGCCGCCGGCCACGAAGACCGGGACCTCGCGCAGGTCGGGCAGGATCTCCTGCGCCAGGACGGTGGTGGAGACGGGGCCGATGTGGCCGCCGGCCTCCGTGCCCTCGATCACCAGCGCGTCGATGCCGATCTTGACCATCCGCCGGCCGCTGACCAGCGTCGGGGCGAAAGCCATGGCGCGGGCGCCGCCGTCCTTGATCCGCTTGATGGTGGCGCCGCTGGGGAAGCCCCCGGCGATCACCACATGGCTCACCGCCAGCTCCCGGCAGACGTCGATCAGACGATCGAGGTCCGGGTGCATGTTGATGAGGTTGACGCCGAAGGGCTTCGCGGTCAGCGTCCGCGTGGCGGCGATTTCCGCCGCCAGCAGGTCCGGCGGCATTGAGCCGCAGGCCAGAACGCCGAAGCCCCCGGCGTTGGAGATGGCGGAGACGAGGTGACGCTCCGACACCCAGCTCATCGCACCGCCCATGATGGCGGTGCGCGTGCCGAGGAAGGCGCAGCCGCGCGCCCACAACCCATCGAGTCGGGCGCCGGCGACCGCGTCGGACTTGGCGTCGGTCATCGCCGCCCCTCCCCCTTCACCCGGCTCAGGCCGCGTCCAGCCCGTAGGCGGTGTGCAGCGCGCGCAGCGCCAGCTCCGCATACTCCTCGGCGATCAGGACGGAGATCTTGATCTCGGAGGTGGAGATGACCTGGATGTTGATGCCCTTGTCGGCCAGCGCCTTGAACATGCGCTGCGCGACGCCGGCGTGGCTGCGCATGCCGACACCGATCACCGACACCTTCACCACGTTGGCGTCGGAAACGATGCGCTTGTAGTTCAGCTCGGCCTGGGCGTCCTCCAGCACCTTGACGGCGCGGGCGATGTCGGCCTTGCCGACCGTGAAGGTCATGTCGGTGGACTTGCCGTCTTCCGACACGTTCTGGACGATCATGTCGACATTGACGGCGGCGTCGGTCAGCGGACCGAAGATGCTGGCCGCCACGCCCGGACGGTCGGCGACGCCGATGAGGGTGATCTTCGCCTCGTCGCGGCTGTAGGCGATGCCGCTCACAACTTCCTTTTCCACGATCTCGTCCTCGTCAACAACAAGGGTACCGGGAAGCGCGCTGCCGGCGGCCTCCTCGAAGCTCGACAGAACCTGCACGCGCACGCGGTGGTTCATCGCCATCTCGACCGAGCGGGTCTGCAGGACCTTCGCCCCCTGCGACGCCAGCTCCAGCATCTCCTCGTAGGTGATCTTGGAGAGCTTGCGCGCCTTGGTGACGATTCGCGGGTCGGTGGTGTAGACGCCGTCCACATCGGTGTAGATGTCGCAGCGGTCGGCCTTCAGCGCCGCCGCCAAGGCGACCGCCGAGGTGTCGGAGCCGCCGCGGCCCAGCGTGGTGATGCGCCCGCTCTCGGTCACGCCCTGGAAACCGGCGATCACGGCGACCTCGCCGGTGTTCATCCGCTTGTCCAGCTCCGCCGTGTCGATGGACACGATGCGCGCCTTGCCGTGCGTCTCGTCGCTGTAGATGGGAATCTGCCAGCCGAGCCAGGACCGCGCCTGGATGCCGAGCGACTGCAGCGCGATGGCGAGGAGACCGGAGGTCACCTGCTCGCCCGAAGCGACGATGGCGTCGTACTCGCGCGCGTCGTGCAGCTTGTCGATGTCGTTGCAGTATTTCACGAGCTGGTTGGTCACGCCGGACATCGCCGACACGACGACGGCGACCTGATGCCCCGCCTTGACTTCCTGCTCGACCTTTCGGGCCACGTTCTTGATGCGGTCGATGTCGCCGACCGACGTGCCGCCGAACTTGAGGACGATCCGCGCCATACCTCACACCATGTCTGGGCCGGCACATAAGCCGGCAGTCCGCGCCCCCGCTCTACCGTTGCCGGCGCGGGGCGGCGTATCCATACTCTGTCGCTCACAGCGAGGCAAGTTCGCCCCGCAATTGTTCTCGCAATCCAAGCATACGGGATTTCTTTCATGACCGCGACCGCCGGAACCGCAGGCACCGCAGGCACTGTCGACCCCCAGGACATCGCCCGCTTTTCGGCCATCGCCGCGGAATGGTGGGACCCCACCGGCAAGTTCCGGCCCCTGCACCGGCTGAACCCGCTGCGGCTGGCCTACATCCGCGACACGCTGTGCCGCCGCTTCGGCCGCGACCCGCTGGCGACGGAGCCGCTGAAGGGCCTGCGCATCGTCGACATCGGCTGCGGCGGCGGCCTGCTGGCGGAGCCCGTCGCCCGCATGGGCGCCACCGTGGTCGGCGTGGACGCGGCGGAGCGCAACATCCGCACCGCCGCCGCCCACGCCGCGGAAACCGGCACCCCCGTCGACTACCGCGCCACCACCGCCGAGGCGCTGGCGGCCAGCGGCGAGCGCTTCGACGCCGTCCTGGCGATGGAGGTGATCGAGCATGTCGCCGACGTGCCGCTGTTCGTGAAGTCCTGCGCGGCGCTGACGGCGCCGGGCGGCGCGCTGTTCCTGGCGACGCTGAACCGCACGCCGAAATCCTTCGCGCTGGCCATCGTCGGGGCGGAGTACATCCTGCGCTGGCTGCCCCGCGGCACCCACAACTGGCGCCAGTTCCTGCGCCCCGGCGAACTGGCCGCCGCCGTGCGCGCCGAGGGGCTGGCGATCCGCGACCTGACCGGCATCACCTACAACCCGCTGTCCGACGAGTTCCGGCTGAACCCGCGTGATCTCGACGTGAATTACATGGGCTGGGCGGAGCGGGCCTGAACGTACAGAGCACCGGCGGCGCGTACGGGCGTACATACGTACGCGTCGCCGGTGATGGCGCGGGTGCTGGCTGAAGAGGCGATGACATCGCGAGCCGCACAACAAAAAAACGGGAGAGCCCATGGCTCTCCCGTTTTTTTGTGTTCGCAGGAAACGCGTCTTATGCGGCGTGGCTGGCTTCGTGCTGGGTCAGCAGCGCGTAGATCGCGTCCGCCGAGTCCGAACCGCGCAGCTTCTCGCACATGGACTGGTCGCGCAGCAGGCGTGACACGCGGGCCAACGCCTTCAGATGGTCGGCGCCGGCATGGTCCGGAGCCAACAGCAGGAAAATCAGATCGACCGGCTGCTCATCGATCGCATCGAAGTCGATGGGCCGCTCCAGCCGGGCGAAGACGCCGTGGACGCGGTCGAGGTTGGGCAGCTTGCCGTGCGGGATGGCGATGCCATGCCCCACGCCGGTTGTGCCCAACCGCTCGCGCTCCAGAAGGACGTCGAAGATCGCCCGTTCGTGCTGGCCGGTCAGCTCGGACGCCTTGCGCGCCAAGTCCTGCAGGGCCTGCTTTTTGCTGCCGGCCTTCAGGTTCGGAAGAATGGCGTGCGGCGTGATGAGATCGAGCATGACGCTTTGGGTGTGGTTGGAACGGAAACCGGACTCAGGCGCCGGCCTTCTCCGCCGGGTCCACCCAACCGATGTTGCCATCGGCGCGGCGGTAGACCAGGTTCAGGCGGCCATGGGCGCCGTTGCGGAACATCAGGGCCGGAGCGTCGGCGAGTTCCATGCGCATCACCGCCTCGCTGACCGCCAGGGTCGCGATGTTGGTTTCCATCTCGGCGATCACGATGGGCTGCGCCTCTTCGGCAGCGGCCTCTTCGCTCTCCACATGGGCCTCGTCCTTCTCCGCTTCCAGGATCTGGTAGCGGGCCGGGAAGGCTTCCTGCGCGGGGGCTTCGACGCTGTGGTGGTCGCGCAGGCGGCGCTTGTAGCGGCGCAGGCGCTTGGCCAGCTTCTCGCACGCGGTGTCGAAGGCGGGATACGGCTCGGTGGCGTCGGACGCACTCTGAAGGACGATCCCACGACCGACATGGACCTGAATGTCGGCCTTGAACAGATGCGCTTCGCGCGTCAGGACGACGTTGGCCTCGATCGGCTTGTTGAAATACTTGCCGACGATGGTGTTCAGGCTGTCCGCGACGTGGGTGCGCAGAGCGTCGCCAACGTCAAGCTGCTTGCCTTTGACGGTCAGTTGCATTTTGGGATGTTTCCAATCTGGTCCGCGATAGACATAGGACGACGGAAGGCCGCCACGTGCGGACGGGGACCATAGTGACGGCGGTATGGGCTGTCAATCAAGGACGACCCCCTCCCGGCCCGGTTACATGCGTGACATCTTGGCACGGCGTCGCTGCACCGATGACGGAATGCGCATCGCTTCACGATACTTCGCGACCGTCCGGCGCGCAATGTCGATCCCTTCACCACGAAGGATTTCGACGATTTTATCGTCCGACAACACGTCGTCCGGCTTCTCGGCGTCGATCATCGCCTTGATGCGGTAGCGCACGGCCTCCGCCGAGTGGGCGGCCTGCCCGTCGGCCCCCTGGATGGCGGAGGTGAAGAAATATTTCAGCTCGAACACGCCGCGCGGCGTCGCCATGAACTTGTTGGTTGTGACACGGCTGACCGTGCTCTCGTGCATGCCGATCGCCTCGGCGATGTCGCGCAGGATCAGCGGCTTCAAATGCGAGACGCCGTGGATGAAAAAGGCGTCCTGCTGCCGGATGATCTCGCTGGCCACCTTCAAAATCGTGGTGGCGCGCTGGTGCAGCGACTTGACCAGCCAGTTGGCCGATTGGAAGCGCTCGGTGATGTATTCCTTGTCCGCCTTGTTGCGGGCGGTGCCGGAGATGCGCGCGAAATAACGGTGGTTGACCAGCACCCGCGGCAACGTGTCCGGGTTCAGGTCGATCAGCCAGCCGCCGCCCGGGTTGGCGCGCATCAGGATGTCGGGGGTGACGAGCTGGGCCGGCGTGTGGTCGAAGCTGAGCGCCGGCTTGGGGTTCAGCTTGCGGATCTCCGCCACCATGTCGGCGACGTCCTCGGCGTCCACGCCGCAGACCTTCATCAGCGCCGGCAGGTTGCGCGCCGCCAGCAGCTCCAGATGGTCGAGCAGGGCCTCCATCGCCGGGTCGAAGCGGTTCTTCTCGCGCAGCTGGATCGCCAGACATTCCTTCAACGACCGCGCGAAGATGCCCGGCGGGTCGAAGCGCTGGCAGGCGGCGAGCACCCGTTCCACCCGCTCCGGCGCGCAGCCGAGCTGCCCCGCGAGGCTCTCGACCTCCAGCCCGGTGATCCAGCCGGCCTCGTCCAGCATGTCGATCAGCGCCAGACCGATGAGCTGGTCGCCGAGGTCCGGCAGGTCGATCTTCAACTGCTCGGTCAGATGGTCGCGCAGGCTCTTCTGGCCGGTCAGCGTGGCTTCCAGGTTGGACTCGTCGTCCTCGAAGCCGCCGCGGCCGCCGCGCTCCTGCCAGGAGCCGTAGACGTCGCTGGAGCCGTCCGTCCCGTCGGAGAAACGGTCGTCGGAATAGACATTCTCGAAATCGGTGTCGAGCGGCGCGTCGGAGGCCGACCCCATCGTCTCCGACGACGTCATCTCCACCGTGTCGCGGGTGCGCCCGTCGGTCATCGGCGGCTGGCGCTCCTCCGGCGCGGCAAGGTCCACCGCTCCGGGCTCGCCCCCGCCGTCACCGGCACCGTCGCCCCCGGATTCGCCGCCGCCCTCGCCGGGACCGCCGTCGCGCTCCAGCAAAGGGTTCTGCTCGATCTCCCGATCCACGAAATCCGACAGTTCGATGTTCGACAGCTGCAGCAGCTTGATGGCCTGCTGCAGCTGCGGAGTCATCACCAGGGACTGGGACTGACGAAGATCGAGGCGTTGGCTGAGCGCCATGGGCAGGGAAACCGCACTAGAGGCTGAACCGGTCCCCGAGGTAGACCCGGCGCACGTCCTCGTGCGCCACGATCTCGGCCGGTTCTCCCTCCATTAGTACCACACCATCGTGCAAGATGTATGCCCGATCGACGAGGTCGAGCGTTTCACGCACGTTGTGGTCGGTGATGAGCACGCCGATGCCGCGGTCGCGCAGGTGGCTGACCAGCTCGCGGATGTCGTTCACCGCGATCGGGTCGATGCCGGCCAGCGGCTCGTCGAGCAGGATGAAGTGCGGCTGGGAGGCCAGCGCGCGGGCGATCTCGACGCGCCGCCGCTCGCCGCCCGACAGCGCCAGCGCCGGGGCGCGGCGCAGGTGGGTGATCGAGAACTCCGCCAGCAGCTCGTCCAGCATCTGCTCGCGCGTGTCGCGGTTGGGCTCCACGACCTCCAGCACGGAGCGGATGTTGTTCTCCACCGACATGCCGCGGAAGATCGACGCCTCCTGCGGCAGATAGCCGATGCCCAGCCGCGCCCGCCGGTACATGGGCAGCGCCGTGATGTCCTGCCCATCCAGCAGAATGGTGCCGGAATCGGCGGCGATCAGCCCGGTGATCATGTAGAAGCAAGTCGTCTTGCCCGCCCCGTTGGGGCCGAGCAGGCCGACCGCCTCGCCGCGCTGGACCGTCACGGTCACGTCGCGGACGACCGGGCGCTTCTTGTAGGCCTTGCCCAGATGCAGGGCCACCAGCCCTTCGGTCGGGCGCACGTCGGTGGCGGGGTGGTCCGCCGGGTGACCCGACGCGTTCGGGGCGGAAAGGGTCGGACCGCCGAGGTCCCGGTCTTCGATGTCCATGGCCATTGATTCGCTGCCGGGTCGGTCAGGGCTTCGCGGCGGGCGTTCCGCCCGGTTGGGCGGCGGGCGTGCCACCCGACTGGGCGGTGGGCTTGCCACCGGGGGCGCCCGGCTCCTGGCCGGGGATCAGAAGGCCCATCACCCGCCCGCCGGTGGCGGGGCCGGCGATCACCCGGTTGACCTTGGTCTTCATGTTCATCTCGGCGGCGTCGCCATTGAGCTGGTTGTCGTTGCGGGTGATCTTGACGTTGCCCAGCAGCACCGCCGTCTCGTCGGCCACCGAATAGACCAGCTTGTCGGACAGCGCCACGTCGGTCGCGGTGGTCACCACCACGCTGCCGGCGCCGTCGATGCGCTCCATCTGGGTCGAGCCGTCCGGCATCTTCTTGAGCTGGCCGATCAGAATGTCGGCGCGCAGCCGGTCGCCGTTGGCGATGCGCACGGCCACGGCGTCGCCACGGGCCACCGTCAGGTTCTTCGCCTCGTAATATTCCAGCGTGTCGCGCGCCGTCACGATGTCGGTGCGGGTGACCAGCTTGAGGTTGCGTCCCGTGACCACCGCCACCTGCTTGTCCACGTCGTAAACGCCGCGCTCGCCGAAGACCTCCTGGGTCGGGCTGACGATGCGCACGTTGCCTTCGGCGAGAAGCTGGAACACCTCGTTCCCCTTGCCGGGCACCTCGCGGTAGTAGGCGGTCAGCACGTCGGCGTAGACGGTGCTGTCGGTGCGCTTGGCCGAGGCGTTGCCGCGCGCCACGTAGGCGCGCACGTCCTGATGCCATTCGATGGCTTGATCGGCGTTGACCTCGACCGGGTTGGGGCCGCCGCCGAGGCCGGGCAGCCCCTGGGCCGCCGGGACGGAGGCCCCCGACACCAGGAGGAACACGGCCAACAGCGGGGCCGCAAAGGTGGCTGCACTCAACGCGTCTTTCCTCCCGGGCTTTCGGCGGCCTGGACGTCGGCCTTGGACTGGTTCAGGAACACCATCGTCTTGCCACGGTCGGACAGGCGGAAACCCTCGGCGTTGATGACGCCCTGCGGCCCCTGGCCCACGACATGGACATCGCCCCAGGCGGTGCCCTTGCGGATGTCGGATTCCGCTTCCTCGGTGGTGAACTCGTTGCCGTCGTCGCGCATGACGCGGACATGGCCCCGCATCTGCAGGATGCCGGTGACCTGATTGTACCAGCCCTTGTCGGAACGGATGGTCACCCAGGTGCCATCGGTCTGGGTCATCTCCGCCTCCGGCTGGTCGAGCAGGACGATGTCCGGCTGATCGGCGATGCGGTCGGCCTTGGCGGCCACCAGCGAGAAGGGCTGGTTTTCCTCGTCCACCGCGATGTAGCGCGGCTTGATCATCTCAAGCTGGCCCTTGTCGGCGGAGATGCGCAGGGTCGGCAACTCGGTCAGCGACGGCCAGACGGCGATCAGCGCCATCACCGCCAGCGCCAGCGCCGGAAGCGCGAACTTCATCCCGGTGACGAAGCGGCTGTAGACCCGGCTGACCGGGCGGATATCCCGGCGCCGGTGGACGCGCTTGGCCGCCTCGCCGTCCGGCGCCGCCCCTTGCGGCGCCCCCGGCATGGCCATGAGTTGCGCGGCGAGGGAAGGCGCATTGGCGCGCCGATCCTCCGTTTTCACCGTCCGATCCTTCAGGTCGCTGTCCATGGCGTCAACCGTCCTCCGGCTGCCCGTCACGCCGCCCCGGCGCGCAGGCAATCGTGAATGTGCACAACACCGAGCGGCCGGTCCGCCTCCACCACGAACAGGCTGGTGATCTGCTTCGCGTTCATTTCCCGCAGCGCCTCTTCGACCAGCGCCTTGGGGCGGATGGTCTTGGGCCGCGGCGACATGATGCTGTCGGCGCGCTCCGCCCACAGCTCGGGTGTCAGATGGCGGCGGAGGTCGCCGTCCGTGATCACTCCGGCGAGCGCGCCCGTAGCGTCCACCACGCCGACGCAGCCCAGCCGCTTGGCCGTCATCTCGAATATGACGGTGGAAAGCGGCGTATCCAAGGCGCACAGGGGCATATCCTCGCCCTTGTGCATCACGTCGGTCACCTTCAGCAGCGCCCGGCCAAGCTGGCCGCCGGGATGGAACTGCTTGAAATCCGCCGCCGTGAAGCCGCGCCGCTCCAGCAGCGCCACCGCCAGGGCGTCGCCCAGCGCCAGCATCATCGTGCTCGACGTGGTCGGGGCCAGACCCAGCGGGCAGGCCTCCGGGGCCGGCGGCAGCACCAGCGCCACGTCCGCCTGCTCGGCCAGGGAAGAGCCGGCGCGCCGGGTGATGCCGATCAGCGGGATGTCGAAGCGGCGGGTGTAGGCGACGATGTCCGACAGCTCGTGCGTCTCGCCGGAGTTGGACAGGGCGATGACCGCGTCCTGCCGGGCGATCATGCCGAGGTCGCCGTGACTCGCCTCGCCCGGATGGACGAAGAAGGCCGGCGTGCCGGTGGAGGCCAGGGTCGCGGCGATCTTGCGCGCCACATGGCCGGATTTGCCCATGCCGGAGACAACGACGCGCCCGGTTATCCCGGCCAGCCGGTCCAGCGCGCGCGCGAAGGCGCCGTCCAGCCCGTCCGCCAATGCGGTCAGGGCCTCGGCCTCCATCCGCAGGACGCGCCGGGCGCTCGCGATGTCGCGGTCGGCCGCGGCGTCAGACGGGCAGTCGGCCGGGCGATCGATCAGGCTGGATGCCAGGCTGGATGCGGTCAGGCTCGTCAAGGCGGTGCTTGCCTCTTCTGATTGGCACATGGGGCCGAAAACGGGTACTCCGACTGGCAGCGCGCGTATCCGCGACAACGGGCCAGCCGCCGCGCGGGCAGTATGCCCACCCGCGCGCGTCCGGTCAAATCAACGTCCGGAGGGCTTGACCTATTCCACCGGAGCTCCTGTCCCGGCGCCGGCCCTCAATGCGGCAGCCCTCAATGCGACAGGATGTCCGGCTGCTCCCAGCCTCCGAGATCCAGTTCGCCGCGGGCCGGCAGGAAATCGAAGCAGGCCTTGGCGAGATGGGTCCGCCCCTCGCGCGCCAGCATGACGTCGAGCTTCTCCTTGAGGTCGTGCAGGTGCAGCACGTCGGAGGCGGCGTATTTCATCTGCTCCGGGGTCAGTTCCGCGGCGCCCCAGTCGGAGGACTGCTGCTGCTTGGACAGCTCCACCCCCAGCAGGTCCTTCACCAGATCCTTCAGGCCATGCCGGTCGGTGAAGGTGCGGACCAGCTTGGACGCCACCTTGGTGCAATAGACCGGCTGGCAGGCGACGCCGAGATAGGCGCGCATCACCGCCACGTCGAAACGGGCGAAGTGGAACAGCTTGGTGACCTCGGGGTCGGCGAGCAGGCGCTTCAGATTGGGCGCCTCGTACTGGCCCTTGCGGAACTGGACCAGATGGACCGTGCCGTCGCCGGGGGAGAGCTGGACCAGGCACAGCCGGTCGCGGTGGGGGTTCAGCCCCATGGTCTCGGTGTCGATGGCGACGGCGCCGCCGCGGGCGAGGGACTTCAGGTCGAGACCGTCCGGCAGGTCGCCGTCATGGAGGTCGATGGGCATTGGGTGGCTTCCCGCTCAGTAGGACGGCCCCCGGCCACGGACCCCAGAAACGACGAACGCCGCTCTGCTACCTGTCCGTCCCGCTGGGGGAGGTCCGTAGCATGCGGCGCAGCCGGGTAGATATGGTGCCCAGGAGAAGACTCGAACTTCCACGACATTTCTGCCACAGGTACCTGAAACCTGCGCGTCTACCAATTCCGCCACCTGGGCTCGGTGTGGGCCGCTTATGTAGCCGTCTGGCGGAGACCCGTCAACAGCTTTTTTTCACGGTCGCGCCGAAAGCTCTGCCGGGCGCGAAATGGGCCGCGGGCGGCGCGGCAGGCCCTAGCCTCTTCCGGGAGGTTTCTATATAAGCAACCCCCGATCCGGTCGCCCCGCCCCGCTGGCGGGCGGCCCGGCAGGGAAGAATTTGCGGGCCCAACGGCACGGGAGAAGGTCGATGTCCTATCGCTCTGAAGTGGTCACGGTGTTCGGCGGTTCGGGATTCGTCGGCCGCCATCTCATTCGCCGCCTCGCCAAGACCGGCGCCATCGTGCGCGTGGTGTCGCGCCATCCGAACCAGGCCAACTTCCTGAAGACCGCCGGCTCGGTCGGCCAGATCGTGCCGATGGCCGCCGACGTGAAGGACGACCAGTCGGTCGCGCGGGCCATCCAGGGCGCGGACACCGTCATCAACCTGATCGGCACGCTCTACGAGCGCGGGGCCTGGAATTTCCAGACCGTGCATGTCGACGCCCCGGCGCGCATCGCCCGCATCGCCAAGGCCAGCGGCGTGCGCCGCCTCGTCCACATCTCGGCCATCGGCGCCGACGCCAAGTCGGCCTCGGCCTACGCCAAGTCCAAGGCGGCGGGCGAGCAGGCGGTGATGCAGGCCTTCCCCGGCGCCACCATCATCCGCCCGAGCATCGTCTTCGGGCCGGAGGACGGCTTCTTCAACAAGTTCGCCGCCATGGCGCAGGTTTCCCCGGCGCTGCCGCTGATCGGCGGGGCGACGAAGTTCCAGCCGGTCTATGTCGGTGATCTGGCCGACGCCATCGCCGCCGCCGTGACGCTGGATTCGGCCGCCGGCCGGACCTTCGAGCTGGGCGGGCCGCGCGTCTACAGCTTCAAGGAGCTGATGCAGCTCATGCTGCGGGAGATCCGCCGCAAGCGCTTCCTCGTCCCGGTTCCCTGGAGCGTGGCGGAGACGCTGGGTGGCCTGCTGGAGAAGGTCCCGCCGATCGTCGCCCCGCCGCTGACCCGCGATCAGGTGGAGATGCTGCGGACCGACAACGTCGCCGCCGCCGGCGCGCCGGGCTTCAAGGAGTTGGGCATCGCCAACCTGTCGAGCTGCGAGGTGGTCCTGCCGACCTACCTGTCGCGCTTCATCGTCGGCGGCCGCTCCAACACGACGCCGCGCGACGCTGGAAATCATTCCGGCGCGCACTGACCGTCACGGCCCCGCGCCATCGACAAGGAAAGCCCCGGCCCGCCGCCGGGGCTTTCGCCGTTTCGCGGGCTTGCCATCCCGTACGGAAGAGCCGCGCAAGGGTGCCCTGCGGCGCGCGGCCTTGATTCCCGCGCCTGCCTGCCGCATCTGGCCCCCTCATCGGATTGACGGAAGGGGCGCGGGGAGTCATGCAGACGGCAACGCAGGATTTCACCATACGGGAATTCGCCGACCGCGCCCCAGGCGCCCGGCTGGCCTCCCTGACGGCCTTCTTCGTCAACGGCTCCGTCTTCGGCGTCTGGGCCACCCAGATCCCGGCGATCAAGGACCACCTGGACCTTAGCCCCGGCGTGCTCGGCGTCGCCCTGCTCTGCCTCGCCGCCGGGGCGCTGACCGCGATGGTCGGCAGCGGCCCGCTGCTCGGCCGCGTCGGCAGCGCGCCGGTGATCCGGATCACCGCCCTGTTCTTCGCCCTGATCCTGCCGCTGCCGGCGCTGATGCCGGACCTGCTGTCGCTGTGCGCGGTGCTGTTCCTGTTCGGGGCGGCAGGCGGCACCATGGACGTGGCGATGAACGCCCACGGCGCCTTGGTGGAACGCCATCTCGGGCGGCCCATCATGTCGTCGCTGCACGGCATGTGGAGCCTGGGCGGCCTGTTCGGCGCCGGGGTGGGCGGCCTGCTACTGCAAGTCCTGCCGCCCCCGGTCCAAGCCTCCATCCTCGCCGCGGCGCTGCTGCTCCTGTTCTTTGCGCTGCACCGCCGCTTTCTGCCCGGAAGCGCCGATCAGCAGGCGGAACCGTCGGGCCTCGCCTTGCCCGACCGCGGCACGCTGCTGCTGGGGGCGCTGACCTTCCTCGCTTTTATGAGCGAGGGCGCGATCCTGGACTGGAGCGCCGTCTATCTGCGCGAGGATCTGGGGGGTGCAGCGTCGATCGCGGCGCTGGGCTTCGCCGTCTTTTCCGGCGCTATGGCGGTGGGCCGCTTCTGCGGCGACCGGCTGCGCCAGCGGTTCGGCGGGCCGGTGCTGGTCCGGGCGGGAGCTGTGTTGGCCTTCGCCGGGCTGGCGGTTGCGCTGACCGGCGGCGGGCCGGTGGTGGCGGTCGCCGGGTTCGGGCTGACCGGGCTCGGCCTGTCGAATGTGGTGCCGGTGCTGTTCAGCGCCGCCGGCGCCAAGGCGGAGGGGGAAGCCGGTCAGGCCATCGCGGCGGTCGCGACCCTCGGTTACGCCGGCGTGCTGACCGGTCCGGCCCTGCTCGGCTTCGTGGCGGAGGCCAGCACGGTGGGCTTTTCCTTCGCCCTGGTCGCCGCACTGGCTCTGGTCATCGCCGCGGCCTCCTCGCGCGCCGTCGCCCAACGGGGCTGAGGCGCGCGGGAGGCCCGCTGCTTACAGGTAAAGAAACGCCAGCATCCCCGACCCGATGGCGATGCGGTACCAGGCGAAGGGCGCGAAGCCGTAGCGCCCGACGAAGTCCACCAGCACCTTGACCACCAGCGCCGCCGCGATGAAGGCGGTGACGAAGCCGACCCCGATCAGCAGCGCGGAGTCGACGTTCATCAGGCTCCAGTTCTTGTAGAGATCGTAGACCGTGGCGCCGGCCATGGTCGGGATCGCCAGGAAGAAGGAGAATTCCGCGGCGGTCCGCCGGTCCACCCCCATCAGCAGCGAGCCGAGGATCGTAGCACCCGAGCGCGACACGCCTGGCACCAGCGCCAGGCACTGGCACAAGCCGATCTTCAGCGCGAGCGGCGCCGGAAAGCGTTCGATCTGGTGGTAGCGCGGGGCGGGCACCAGCCGCTCCGCCATCAGGATCGCCACGCCGCCCAGGATCAGCGCGATGCTGACCACCGTCGGGTTGAACAGCACCGCCTTGATGACGCCGTGCAGCGCCGCCCCCAGCACCATCGCCGGCAGGAAGGCCAGGATCACCGCCATCGCGAAGTGGCGGGCGCCCGGATCGTCCTTCAATCCGGTGACCACCTTCCACAGCCGGGCGAAATAGACCGTGCAGATCGCCAGGATCGCACCGAGCTGGATCACCACCTCGAACACCTTGCCCGGCGGGCCTTCGAAGCCCAGCAGGGTGTCGAAAATGATCAGGTGGCCGGTGGACGAAACCGGCAGAAATTCGGTCAGCCCTTCGATCAGGCCGAGCAGAGCGGCGTCCAGATATTGGTCGATCAACATGCGGCGCGGGGCCTCTGACAAGATTGCAGGGGGCAATGCCCGGCTTATAGCAGCGCAACATGGCGAAGGCGACGACCCATGGGGCGATACCCCGAATTGGGCTATAGTCCCGGATCGGACCTAATATTCTTGCTTGTTTTTCAGGCACTCCGGCTCTTCCCGGAGGCATCCGCGACACCGAGTCACAGTTTGGTCAGCCATGCTGCCCTAACGGCGAAAATATGCTCGCGCGACGCCTTCTCTTGCGGTATATGACGTTCAGACCGCGTGACCGCGGGCTTTCGTTTTCACTGCGGCCACGCCCCTCGCCATGCCCCACCGGCACAAAAAGGGTCGCCCGGCCGCCGGCGCCGTCCCCATGCACGGGACACGGGAAGAAGGAGCAGGCGTTATGGCGAACCAGAGGATGTTGGGCTTCGTGCACACCGCGCAGCGGATGCCCGACAAACGCCCGGCCGCGGAGCGCCGCCAGGATTTCGCCGAGATCTACGCCCGCTTCTCCGACGAGCGCGCCAACGAGCAGGCCAACCGCTGCTCGCAGTGCGGCGTTCCCTTCTGCCAGGTGCACTGCCCGGTCTCCAACAACATCCCCGACTGGTTGAAGCTGACCTCCGAAGGCCGGCTGGAGGAGGCGTACGAGGTCTCCCAGGCCACCAACAACTTCCCGGAGATCTGCGGCCGCATCTGCCCGCAGGACCGCCTGTGCGAAGGCAACTGCGTCATCGAGCAGTCCACCCACGGCGCCGTCACCATCGGGTCGGTGGAGAAGTACATCAACGACACCGCCTGGGATCAGGGCTGGGTGAAGCCGCGCACGCCGTCGCGCGAGCTGGGCCTGTCGGTCGGCGTCATCGGCGCCGGTCCCGCCGGCCTCGCCGCCGCCGAGGAACTGCGCGCCAAGGGCTACGAGGTGCACGTCTACGACCGCTACGACCGCATGGGCGGCCTGCTGGTCTACGGCATCCCCGGCTTCAAGCTGGAGAAGTCGGTGGTCGAGCGCCGCGTGAAGCTGCTGGCCGACGCCGGGGTGATCTACCACCCGAACTTCGAGGTCGGCCGCGACGCCTCCCTGCCGGAGCTGCGCCGCAAGCACGTCGCCGTGCTGGTCGCCACGGGCGTCTACAAGGCGCGCGACATCAAGGCGCCGGGCTCGGGCCTGGGCAACATCGTGGCGGCGTTGGACTATCTGACCACCTCCAACAAGGTCAGCCTGGGCGACACGGTGGAGGCGTACGAGAACGGCTCCCTGAACGCCGCGGGCAAGCATGTGGTGGTGCTGGGCGGCGGCGACACCGCCATGGACTGCGTGCGCACGGCCATCCGCCAGGGCGCCACGTCGGTCAAGTGTCTGTACCGCCGCGACCGCAAGAACATGCCGGGCTCGCAGCGCGAGGTCGCCCACGCCGAGGAAGAGGGCGTGGAGTTCATCTGGCAGGCCGCCCCCGAAGGCTTCACCGGCGATACGGTGGTGACCGGCGTGCGCGCCGTGCGCATCCATCTGGGTGTCGCCGACGCCACCGGCCGCCAGACCCCGCAGGTGATCGAGGGGTCGGAGTTCACCGTCCAGGCTGATCTGGTCATCAAGGCGCTCGGCTTCGAGCCCGAGGACCTGCCGAACGCCTTCGACGAGCCGGAACTGAAGGTGACCCGCTGGGGCACGCTGCTGGTCGATCATCGCACCAAGATGACCAACATGGACGGAGTCTTCGCCGCCGGTGATATCGTGCGCGGCGCCTCGCTGGTGGTGTGGGCCATCCGCGACGGCCGCGACGCGGCCGAGGGCATCCACGCCTACGCCAAGGCGAAGGCCGAGGCACCGGTTGCCGTGGCGGCTGAATAAGCCGCCGCCGGACAGCGGGCTGAATAAGCCAAGCAATCCATAATTCCGCGGGTTCCAGGGGTCCATTTCGGCCCTTGGCGGGGGTGAAGGGGCGAAGTCCCCTTTCCGAACAGACTGATTGAAAGGGTCCACCGATGACCACCGAGTTGAACCAGGGTGAGCAGTTCGTCGCCGACTTCCGCGCCAACGCCGCGGCGCTGACCACTGCCAACGCCTACAACCCGGAGGATGAGCACGACGCCTGCGGCGTCGGCTTCATCGCCGCGATCGACGGCAAGCCCCGCCGCTCGGTGGTCGAGAAAGGCATCGAGGCGCTGAAGGCCGTCTGGCACCGCGGCGCCGTGGACGCCGACGGCAAGACGGGCGACGGTGCCGGCATCCACGTCGCCGTGCCGCAGAAGTTCTTCAAGGACCATGTGAAGGTCATCGGCCACCGCGCGCCGGACAACAAGCTGGCCGTCGGCCAGGTCTTCCTGCCGCGCATCAGCCTGGACGCGCAGGAAGCCTGCCGCTGCATCGTCGAGACCGAGATCCTGGCCTTCGGCTACTACATCTATGGCTGGCGCCAGGTGCCGATCAACGTCGACATCATCGGCGAGAAGGCCAACGCCACCCGTCCGGAGATCGAGCAGATCATCGTCGGCAACAACAAGGGCGTGTCCGACGAGCAGTTCGAGCTGGACCTCTACATCATCCGTCGCCGCATCGAGAAGGCGGTGAAGGGTGAGCAGATCAACGACTTCTACATCTGCTCGCTGTCCGCCCGCTCGATCATCTACAAGGGCATGTTCCTGGCGGAGCAGCTGACCACCTTCTACCCGGACCTGCTGGACGAGCGGTTCGAGTCCGACTTCGCCATCTACCACCAGCGCTATTCGACCAACACCTTCCCGACCTGGCCGCTGGCCCAGCCCTTCCGCATGCTCGCCCACAACGGCGAGATCAACACGGTCAAGGGCAACGTCAACTGGATGAAGGCGCACGAGACCCGGATGGAGCATCCGGCCTTCGGCACCCACATGCAGGACCTGAAGCCGGTGATCGGCGTCGGCCTGTCGGACTCCGGCTCGCTCGACACCGTGTTCGAGGTGATGGTCCGCGCCGGCCGCACGGCCCCGATGGTCAAGATGATGCTGGTGCCGCAGGCGCTGACCAGCTCGCAGACCACGCCGGACAACCACAAGGCGCTGATCCAGTACTGCAACTCCGTCATGGAGCCGTGGGACGGCCCGGCCGCGCTGGCCATGACCGACGGCCGCTGGGTCGTCGGCGGCATGGACCGCAACGGCCTGCGCCCGATGCGCTACACGATCACCACCGACGGCCTGATCATCGGCGGGTCCGAGACGGGCATGGTGAAGATCGACGAGACCCAGGTCATCGAGAAGGGCCGCCTCGGCCCGGGCGAGATGATCGCCGTCGACCTCCAGTCCGGCAAGCTCTACCGCGACCGCGAGCTGAAGGACCATCTCGCCACGCTGAAGCCGTGGGACAAGTGGGTGCAGAACACCACCCACCTGGACGAGCTGGTCAAGACCGCCTCGCTGAAGGGCGAGCCGTCGGACATGGACAAGGCCGAGCTGCGCCGCCGCCAGCAGGCCTTCGGCCTGACCATGGAAGACATGGAGCTGATCCTGCATCCGATGGTGGAGGACGGGAAGGAGGCCATCGGCTCGATGGGCGATGACAGCCCCATCGCCGTGCTGTCCGACAAGTACCGCGGCCTGCACCACTTCTTCCGCCAGAACTTCTCGCAGGTCACCAACCCGCCCATCGACTCGCTCCGTGAGCGCCGGGTGATGAGCCTGAAGACGCGGCTCGGCAACCTCGGCAACATCCTGGACGAGGACGAGACGCAGACCCGCCTGCTGCAGCTCGAATCGCCGGTCCTGACGACCGCCGAGTTCCGCGCCATGCGCGACTACATGGGCGACACGGCGGCCGAGATCGACGCGACCTTCCCGGTCGACGGCGGTCCGGAGGCCCTGCGCGACGCGCTGCGCCGCATCCGCCAGGAGACGGAGGACGCCGTTCGCGGCGGCGCCACCCACGTCATCCTGACCGACGAGGCGATGGGCCCGGCGCGCGCCGCCATCCCGGCGATCCTCGCCACCGGTGCGGTGCACACGCACCTGATCCGCTCCAACCTGCGCACCTTCACCTCGCTGAACGTGCGCACGGCGGAGGGGCTGGACACCCACTACTTCGCCGTTCTGATCGGCGTCGGCGCCACCACGGTCAACGCCTACCTCGCCCAGGAGGCCATCGCCGAGCGTCACCGCCGCGGCCTGTTCGGTTCCATGCCGCTGGAAAAGGGCATGGCCAACTACAAGAAGGCCATCGACGACGGCCTGCTGAAGATCATGTCCAAGATGGGCATCTCGGTCATCAGCAGCTACCGCGGCGGCGGCAACTTCGAGGCCATCGGCCTGTCGCGCGCGCTGGTCGCCGAGCATTTCCCGGCGATGGTCAGCCGCATCTCCGGCATCGGCCTGAACGGCATCCAGAAGAAGGTGCTGGAGCAGCACGCCACCGCCTACAACGAGGAGGTCGTGGCCCTGCCGGTCGGCGGCTTCTACCGCTTCCGCAAGTCGGGCGACCGCCACGGCTGGGAAGGCGGCGTGATCCACACGCTGCAGCAGGCGGTGACCAACGACAGCTACACCACCTTCAAGAAGTACAGCGAGCAGGTGAACAAGCGTCCGCCGATGCAGCTCCGCGACCTGCTGGAGCTGCGCTCCACCAAGGCCCCGGTGCCGGTGGACGAGGTGGAGAGCATCACCGCGATCCGCAAGCGCTTCATCACCCCCGGCATGTCCATGGGCGCCCTGTCGCCCGAGGCCCACGGCACGCTGAACGTCGCCATGAACCGCATCGGCGCCAAGTCCGACAGCGGCGAGGGCGGCGAGGACCCGGCGCGCTTCCGTCCGGACAAGAACGGCGACAACTGGAACAGCGCCATCAAGCAGGTGGCCTCGGGCCGCTTCGGCGTCACCGCCGAGTACCTGAACCAGTGCCGCGAGCTGGAGATCAAGGTCGCCCAGGGCGCCAAGCCCGGCGAGGGCGGCCAGCTCCCCGGCTTCAAGGTGACCGAGATGATCGCGCGGCTGCGTCACTCGACGCCG
The DNA here is from genome assembly GCF_001315015.1 of Azospirillum brasilense. Classification (NCBI taxonomy): domain Bacteria; kingdom Pseudomonadati; phylum Pseudomonadota; class Alphaproteobacteria; order Rhodospirillales; family Azospirillaceae; genus Azospirillum; species Azospirillum brasilense. The sequence continues at coordinate 1,638,725 of NZ_CP012915.1, forward strand.
GGCGTGATGCTCATCAGCCCGCCGCCGCACCACGACATCTACTCGATCGAGGATCTCGCCCAGCTCATCTATGACCTGAAGCAGATCAATCCGGATGCGAAAGTGACGGTGAAGCTGGTCAGCCGTTCCGGCATCGGAACGATTGCCGCGGGCGTCGCCAAGGCCAACGCCGACATCATCCTGATCTCCGGCAACAGCGGCGGCACGGGCGCCAGCCCGCAGACCTCGATCAAGTTCGCCGGCCTGCCCTGGGAGATGGGCCTGTCGGAGGTCCATCAGGTCCTGACGCTGAACCGCCTGCGCCACCGCGTGCGGCTGCGCACCGACGGCGGCCTGAAGACGGGCCGCGACATCGTGATCGCCGCCATGCTGGGCGCGGAGGAGTTCGGCATCGGCACGGCCAGCCTGATCGCCATGGGCTGCATCATGGTCCGCCAGTGCCACAGCAACACCTGCCCGGTCGGCGTCTGCGTGCAGGACGACAAGCTGCGCCAGAAGTTCGTCGGCACGCCGGAGAAGGTCGTCAACCTCTTCACCTTCCTGGCGGAAGAGGTCCGTGAGATCCTGGCCGGCCTGGGCTTCCGCTCGCTGAACGAGGTGATCGGCCGCACCGACCTGCTCCATCAGGTCAGCCGCGGCGCCGAGCATCTCGACGATCTCGACCTGAACCCGCTGCTGGCCCAGGTCGATCCCGGCGAGAACGCCCGCTACTGCACGCTGCAGGGCCGCAACGAGGTGCCGGACACGCTGGACGCCCGCATCGTCGCCGACGCCCGTCCGCTGTTCGAGGAGGGCGAGAAGATGCAGCTCGCCTACAACGCCCGCAACACGCAGCGCGCCATCGGCACGCGGCTGTCCTCGATGGTGACCCGCAAGTTCGGGATGTTCGGGCTGCAGCCCGGCCACATCACCATCCGTCTGCGCGGCACCGCCGGCCAGTCGCTCGGCGCCTTCGCGGTGCAGGGCATCAAGCTGGAGGTCATGGGCGACGCCAACGACTATGTCGGCAAGGGCCTGTCGGGCGGCACCATCGTCGTCCGCCCGACGACCTCCAGCCCGCTGGAGACCAACAAGAACACGATCATCGGCAACACGGTTCTCTATGGTGCTACGGCGGGCAAGCTGTTCGCCGCGGGCCAGGCCGGCGAGCGGTTCGCCGTCCGCAACTCCGGCGCCACCGTGGTGGTCGAAGGCTGCGGCTCCAACGGCTGCGAATACATGACGGGCGGCACGGCGGTCATCCTCGGCCGCGTCGGCGACAACTTCGCCGCCGGCATGACGGGCGGCATGGCCTATGTCTACGACCTGGACGACAGCCTGCCGCTGTACATCAACGACGAGAGCGTGATCTTCCAGCGCATCGAGGTCGGCCATTACGAGAGCCAGCTCAAGCACCTGATCGAAGAGCATGTGACGGAGACGCAGAGCCGCTTCGCCGCCGAGATCCTCAACGATTGGGCGCGTGAGGTGACCAAGTTCTGGCAAGTCGTTCCGAAGGAAATGCTCAACCGCCTGGAAGTTCCGGTCCATCTGCCGAAGGCCATCTCGGCGGAGTAAGACCCAAGCACTAAGTCTCAGGTCGATTGTGCATACGCGAACGGCGGTCCGGGGTAACCGGGCCGCCGTTTTTCACGCCCGCCGCCGCACGGGCGTCCTTTTCATGGCACCGGTTCTTGGAATAATCTGGTTGGGAATAATCTGGTGCGGAATGGGTTGTTAGGACCGCCTGGGGGCATCCGCAACCACACGGGAGGGCGTCATGCCGGCAGAGGACGGCTTGCGCATCAACATTCGCTTCGCCACGACGGCCGACGGGCCGCGCTGCGCCGACATCTTCCTGCACGGGCGCCGCGCCGCCTTTTCCTGGCAACCCGAGGACCGGTTCGGCCTGGACGACTATTACGACTGCGTGGACGGGGAAGAGGTGCTGGTGGCCGAACTGGACGGTGCCGGAGCGGGCGCCTGGGCGACGCCCCGGCTGGTCGTCGGCTTCGTCTCCGTCGATGCCAGCGAGCGCTTCATCCACACCCTGTTCATCGACCCGCTGTGGCGCGGGCGGGGCATCGGCAGCGCCCTGCTGCGCGAGGCGCTGACCCTGCTGCGCGGCTCGGCGGAATTGGCCTGCGCCTCACGCAACGCGGCGGCCCGCGCCTTCTACGAGCACAACGGCTGGACCCCGGTTCCCGCCGCCGAAACCGGAGGGGATGCGGAACCCCTGGTGGTCTACCGCAAATCCGCCCTTTGACACCCTCCCGGCACGGTTAATCCATAAGCCGAAGGAGCGGCATCACAGGCCAAAGCGCAGACTGTTTTCCACGCTCCCCATACGCTACAGTCCGGCCCGGCATGCGGACACTCCATCACCACCCCCTCCATCCCTTGTCCCGCGTCGCGCGGGTGATGCTGGCCGAGAAGGGTCTTCCCTTCGACACGGTCATCGAGAAGCCGTGGGAACGGCGCGAGGATTTCCTGATGCTGAACCCCGCCGGCGAGCCGCCGGTGCTGGTGGAGGAGGACGGAACCGTCGTGGCCGGCGGGCTGCCTGTGCTGGAGTATCTGGAGGAGGCCTACCCCGACGTGGCCCTGATGCCGCGGGAGGTGGCGGCCCGCGCCGAGGTGCGCCGGATCGTCGACTGGTTCACCCGGACCTTCGACCGCGAGGTGACCGAGAATCTGGTCGGCGAGAAGCTGATCAAGCGGTTGTCCGGCCAGGGCCACCCCTACGCCCCGGCGATCCGCGCCGGTCTGGCGAACATCCAGTACCATATGGAATACATCGCCTTCCTGTCGGAACGGCGCCCGTGGCTGGCCGGCTCCAGCTTCACGGTGGCCGACATCGCGGCGGCGGCGGCGCTGTCCTGCGTCGATTACGTGGACAACGTACCGTGGGATAAGGTGCCGGAAGCCAAGGACTGGTACGCCCGCATCAAGTCGCGCCCCAGCTTCCGCGGCCTGCTGACCGACAGCATCCCCGGCTGCCCGCCGCCCCGCCATTACGCCGACCTGGATTTCTGACCCGATCTGGATTTCTGACCCGATCTGTCCGGCCGGGATAGGCCCCGCCTGAAGGTGGAACCCCATCCGTACCGGTCTGTTTCGCTTTGGTTGCAGAACGGCAGAGGAGGATGGGGGCATGGCCCAACACGACTACGTGCGTCACACGCTCGATTGCCTGGAGGAGGCGCAAGCGGCCCTGCGGCTTGCCCAACGCAAGGGCCAGATCGCGCCGGAGGACGAGGACCAGCTGTCCCGCCGCCTCGAAGGAATCACCGAACGCATCGTCCAGGTTCAGGAGATGCATTGAACCGGGCCCGGGCCGCGCCCTCCCCGGCGCGGCCTGCGGCGACAGGCTGCCACTTGTGCCCGGACATGTTTGGAAGGAACAGCACAGGCTTGGCGGCTCGGCAAACCATGGGTGGCCATGGGTTTCCTTGTTGAACCGCCGCCCCGGTGAATCGTCCGCCAGTGTCCAGTCACGAGCCGCGCAATTTCCGGCCGCCCTTTGTCGAAAGCGTGGGCCGGTGGATCCGCCACCCGCCCTTGCTTCCCCTGCCGCGCCATGAGGCGCAGATCATTTCCCCGTGACGATTGGAAAGCATCTCACGGATCGCCTCCGTTGGAAATTCATCTCGCGAATGTGCGTATTCATGGCATCGTGAATTAGTTCACAATCTAATAGTTATAAATTGAATGATTTTATCTTTTTTGTAGACTCGGATTTGTAAATATGCATTTTATAAGGGTGAAATATAATAATTTGCACAACTATAAAATTAATGAAGTATCGAATGAGCACCGTCATTGGGACTGCCGGCAATGATACCCTGCAGGGTTCCGCTGGGGACGACACCATCGTTGGATTGCAGGGCAACGATACCCTTGAGGGCTTCGGGGGTAACGACAGACTCTGGGGCGACGACGGCAACGATGTATTGGATGGTGGCGCTGGAAGCGACGTGTTTTACGGCAATGACGGCAATGACACACTCTTCGGTGGCGGCAACTCTGGGACGGGTGATTTCGCAAACTACGCCGACCACCTCTACGGCGGGCCCGGCGATGATTATTACTTCCACAACTTCGCGCTTGGTGGCGTGACCGTAATCGACGACATGTCTGGCGACCAATTTGGAAACGCTGACGCCCTGTTCATGTACAATGCGACGACGCTCAACCTCTACTGGGTTGGGGATCGTTCGACTTTGTACATTTTCCAGCCGGGTGAGTGGGACGACGGCACCTTCGATAATGGCATTGTCATCCGTGGTATGCTGAGGAATCTGGGCAATCCAGGAGTGGGTACAATTGAATATGCCGTCCTCGACGGCGGTCAGATCACCACTTGGGACGCCGCAATATTCAACAGCTGGGATGTGCAATTCGCCTAAATTGGCTGATCATCAACTGAGTTTTTCGACAACCGGTCATTCGCCGTAGCTGGAGCCTGCGTTGCAGGCGGGCTCCAGCTTGCATGACGTCAGTCAAGTAACTGCCCCTGCTGGACATGGCGAAGGAGGATGCGACGATGAACGTGCTGGGAACATCGAATTTGACGAACGGTTCGGTACAGAGCCTCAACTCCCTCTCCCAAGCGACATCCGCATCACCAAAGACGGTTGCTGGAATTCCGGCGCCAACAGACCGGGTGTCGTTCAGCCCGTTGGCTTCGGCCCTTCATGATGAATCACTTACCGCCTTCAACGCATTGTCGGTTGAGACACGGTCTCAGCTTTCCTCTCTCGTCGACAGCGGCGCGCTCTCCGGCGAGGATGTGCACAACGCTTTGAAGCAACGAACCAAGGAGGCACGTCTCGGCGCTTATGCGGCAACCTTCCGCATGGCCAACAATGACAACGCCGGTCTGTTCTCCAGCGGTTCCGCGACGACGTCCGATTTTCGGGAGACGCTGCGCGCGGCTTCGGAAAAGCGGGCGGGAATGATGGAGAAGTTGTCCGCCTTGCTGCAGAGCGGGCAGGATGGCTCCGACGATTACGCCGCTCTGTCCGACCAACTCAAGGCATTGACGCCAAACGCTCGGTTGCTGGCTGGCGGGAGCGGTGTCGTCAACCCGTTCCAACCGATTGACCTAGGGGAATCCCGCCTGATGTCGACGCGCGGCGAAACCGACGCCGTTTACAAGCTGAAAGCCGCAGGTGTCGATTTGTCGGCCATCGACAAGGCTTTGCGCCCGATGGGTGAGCGTGACGCCGCGTCGCTGGTGGCCGAGCGTACCGGTCTCCCGCAGACGCATACAGTCTCGAAGGACCAGGAATTCTCATTGGATCAGGCGCTCATTCAGCCGATAACCGCACCACCTTCGGCGGCGGGGGCAGGTTCCGGTACCGATGGCCGTGTCATCGACACCGACTTCCTGACCAACGCCGGGTCCGCCATCGGACCGTTGAAGGGAAACGCCTTCGGTGAGGACGCAGAGGCAGCTCGGCAATATTGGCGGGGCCTGCGAGCCAACTACTGATCATTTATAAGGTGTAGGGCTCCCTCTACGCCACCCCGGCCATGCGCAGCGCCACCCCGGCCAGCGCGCAGGCGCCCAGGGTGGGCAGCATCCCCGCCTTGAAGCGGAACACCGCCAGCACCGCCGCCACGGTCAGCGCCAGCGCCGGCAGGTTGACGCTGGCGAGAACGGGCAGGTCAAGCGCCATGCCGGCGACGGACACCGGCTCCAGCCGGGCGAACAGCGTGTGCAGGGCGAACCACAGCGCAAGATTCAGGATCACCCCGACCACCGCCGCGGTGATCGCCGACAGGGCGGTGCCGAGCATCCGGTTTCCGCGAAGCGCCTCCACATAGGGCGCGCCGAGGAAAATCCACAGGAAGCAGGGCACGAAGGTGACCCAGGTGGTCAGCAGCCCGCCCAGCACCCCGGCCAGCAGCGGCGGCAGCGCCCCCGGATCGCGCAGCGCGCCGAGGAAGCCGACGAACTGCACCACCATGATCAGCGGTCCCGGCGTCGTCTCCGCCATGCCCAGCCCGTCCAGCATCTCGCCGGGATGGAGCCAGCCGTAGGTTTCCACCGCCTGCTGCGCCACATAGGCCAGCACGGCGTAGGCGCCTCCGAAGGTCACCACCGCCATCTTGGAGAAGAAGACGGCGATGCCCGTAAACGTGTTGTCCGGCCCCAGCGTCAGCAGCAGCGCCAGCACCGGCCCCAGCCACAGGGCGAGGCAGACCGCCCCGACCCGCAGCGACCAGGCGGTGGAGGGGCGCGCGTGGTCCGGCGTCCCCTCGCCCAGCAGGCTGCTCCCGTGCGTGGACGTATGCGGCCCGTGCGGCATCGGCCGGAAGGCGGAAACGCCCAGCCGCGCGCCACCCAGCCCGATCAGGGCGGCGGTCAGGATGATCAGCGGGAACGGGACATTGAAGGCGAAGATCGCCAGGAAGGCCGCCGCCGACAGGGCGACCATCGCCCCGTTCTTCAGCGTGCGCCGCCCGACGCGGACCACCGCCTCCAGCACGACGGCGAGCACGGCCGCCTTCAGCCCGAAGAACAGCCCCTGCACCGCCCCGGTGTGCCCCAGCGTCGCGTAGAGCAGGCTGAGCGCCATGATGGCCAGCGCGCCGGGCAGGACGAACAGGACGCCGGCGATCAGCCCGCCCACCGTCCGGTGCATCAGCCAGCCGATGTAGACGGCGAGCTGCTGCGCCTCCGGCCCCGGCAGCAGCATGCAGTAGTTCAGGGCGTGGAGGAACCGCTCCTCTCCGATCCACCTCTTCTCGTCCACCACCACGCGGTGCATCATGGCGATCTGGCCGGCCGGCCCGCCGAAGCTCAGCGCCGCGACCCGCGCCCAGACGCGCACCGCCTCCCACAGGCCTACCCCGTGGCCGGCGGTGTCCACACCGGGTGGGTTGGCGCTGTCCGTCTGGGTCATGCATCGTCTCCGGAGCACGCGAAGGGGCGCCATTGAGACCACAAGGGACGGTCCGCCGCCAGCGCGGAAATGTGACGGAATTCTTGCGCCGGTCAGGACGGCGGCGCCGCCGGCAGCACCAGCTCCACCCGCAACCCGCCGAGCGGCGAATCGCCCAGCCGCAGGTCGCCGCCGTAGAGCCGCGCCACGTCGCGCACGACGGCGAGGCCGAGACCGCTGCCCGGTGTGCTTTCGTCCAGCCGCACGCCGGGGGCCAGCACGGCGTCCCGCCGGTCGGCGGGCAGGCCCGGCCCGTCGTCCTCGATCACCACGGCCAGCATCCCGCCCGCCTCCAGCCGCGACGCGACCTCCACCCGCGACCCCGCCCACTTCATGGCGTTGTCCAGCAGGTTGCCCAGCATCTCGTCGAGATCCGCGCGCTCTCCGGCGAAGACATGCTCGCGCGGGACGCGTACGGCGACCGTCACCCGTCCTCCGCCCTGAAGCTTCTCCAAGACCCGCGCCAGCGCCCCGGCGCTGTCGGCCACCGGTGTGGCGACGCCGGGCAGGCCGCGGGCGGCGGCGGCACGGGCGCGGGCCATGTGATGGTCGATGTGGCGGCGCATCTCCGCCACCCGCCGGGCGGCCCCCTCCCCCTCCGCCTCGTTCGCCAGCACGGCGAGGTTCGTCTTCAGCGCGTGGGCGAGGTTGCCGGCCTGGAGCCGCGCCCGGACCACCACCTCCTCCGAATGGTCCAGCAGGGCGTTCAGGTCGTCGAGCAGCGGCTGCACCTCGCGCGGGGAGTCGCCGCCGAAGCGCTTCCGGCGCCCGGCCCTCACCGCGGCCAGTTCGGCGCGCAGCCGCACCAGCGGGCGCAGCCCCACCGACACCTGGACCACCGCCGCGGCGATCAGCGCCAGCGCCAGCGCGCCCAGCGACAGCCAGAGCACCCGGTTGAAGTCGGCCACCACCGCCCGCAGTTCCGCCTCGTCCTGCGCCACCGCCATGCGCAGGGGCGCCGTTCCGTTGGGGAGGGTCACGGCGCGCTCCAGCACCGACAGCTGGCGTCCGGCGGGGCCGACAACGCTGTGGCGGTGGATGTCGCCGTCGGCGACCTCGTCCGGCGGCAGGGCCAGCGCCTCATCCCACAGGGAGCGGGAGCGCAGGGCGGGCGCGTCCCCCGGCCCGACCTGCCAGTAGAGCCCCGACAGCGGCCGGCGGAAGCGCGGGTCGCTGAGCGGCTGGCGCAGCACCGGCACGCCGTCCGCCCCCAGTTCGGTCAGCGCGGCGAGCTGGTCGAGATGGTTGGTCAGCTCCGCCTCGAAGCGGCGGGCCACATGGTCGCGGAACAGGCCGGACAGCACCAGCCCGGCCAGCGCCAGGGCCAGCGCGATCCACACCGCCGCCCCGGCCAGCAGGCGGAAGCGCAGCGACCCGGTCAGCCGCCGCCCGCCCCCGCTCACGGCGCCTCCAGCTTGTAGCCGAGCCCGCGCACGGTCTTGATCAGGTCGGCGCCCAGCTTGCGGCGCAGGCGGCCGACGAAGACCTCGATGGTGTTGGAATCGCGGTCGAAATCCTGGGCGTAGATGTGCTCGGTCAGCTCCGTGCGGGAGACGAGCTGCCCCTTGCGGTGCATCAGGTAATCGAGCACGCGGAACTCGTGCCCGGTCAGCTCGACCGTCTGCCCGTCCAGCGTGACCCGGCCCGAGCGGGTGTCCAGCACCACCCCGCCGCAGGCGATCTCCGCCGAGGCGTGGCCCTTGGAGCGGCGGATCAGCGCGCGGATGCGGGCCAGCAGCTCCTCCATGCTGAAGGGCTTCGCCAGATAGTCGTCGGCCCCGGCGTCGATGCCCTGGACCTTCTCCGTCCAGGCGCCGCGGGCGGTCAGGATGATGACCGGTGCCGCAATCCCCTGCGCGCGCCAGGAGCGCAGCACCGTCAGCCCGTCGACCCGCGGCAGGCCGAGGTCGAGCACGATGGTGTCGTAGGGTTCGGTCTCGCCGAGAAACTGCCCCTCCTCGCCATCGGCGGCGCGGTCCACGGCGTAGCCCTCGCCCTCCAGCCGCTCGGCGAGCTGGCGGGCGAGCGCCGGATCATCCTCGACGACGAGCAGGCGCATGGCGCTCACCTCTTCCCATGATGGCCGCCCTCGCCTTTCCCGTTGCGCCCGCGCACCCGCAGCAGGTCGCCGGTCGCGGCGTCGTACTTCAGCTTCAGGACGCGGCCTTCGGCGGTGATGGTCTTGATCTCGTAGACGATCTGCCCGTCCTCATCCTCGAACTCGACGTCCAGGATGTCACCGGGAAAATCGGCCTGCGCGCGGGCCACGATGGCCTCCAGCGGCAGCGCCCGGCCCGAGCGGAACGCCTCCCGCGCCCGCTCGTGGTCGCGGTCGTCGTCGGCGCCCGCCGGCAGGGTGGCGCCAGGGAGGGCGGCGGTGAAGAGGATCAGGGACAGCAGGGCGGTGCGGACGGCGTTCATGGTCGGAACCGGCAGGCGGGCGGACGGGCATACGGGAAGACAATCCCAGTTAGCACATCGCTGCCTGAACGGCACCTGAATGGGCCGCTCAGGCTCCGTTCAGCGTGGGCGGCGCAGTCTCCGTGGCAACGAACCCGCCGCACTGGAGACCACCGATGATCCGCAGGATGCTGACCCACACCGCCGCCGCGACGCTCGTCATCGTCGTGGCGGCCTTCGCCTTCCAGGCTTTCTCCAACGGGGACGGCGTCACCCGCGCCGCCTGGACGCTGGCCGCCGCCGTTGGGGGAAACGATCATGGGATCGACTGAACCCCGCCCCACGAACACGCGCCGCACGCCGGGTCGGCTGCTGTTCCTGTTCGCCTTCCACGCCGCGCTGTCGGGCGCCTTCATCGTCGCCTACCTGACGGGGGACGAGGACACCTACGCCATGCACCAGTTCGCCGGCTACACGGCGCTGGCCGCGCTGGCGGTGCGGCTTCTGGCCGGGGTGCTGATGCCGGTGGGGCCGCTACGCCTGCCCCGCCCCTCCCAGGCCGCGACCTTGGACTGGCTGCGCCGGGTGGCTTCGGGCGACGCGCGGGCCTGGGGGCAGCGCAGCCCGCTGCTCGCCTGGATGGCGCTGGCGCTGCTGGCCGTCGTGGGCGCCGCCGCCCTCAGCGGGGCGGTCGCCGACGTCTTCGTCCCGATGGAAAAGCTGCACGAGGCGCTGGGCGAGTTTTCCCTGCCCGTCGTGCTGGCCCATGTCGCCCTGGTCGTCGCGCTGCTCGGCCTGAAGAAAGTCGCCGGCTGGCGCGCCCGCTCCAACATCCGACACGAGGTCATCGCCCCATGATCCGCTTCGTCCTGCCCACGCTGGCCGTCTTCGCCGTGGGCGCGGCCATCGCCGCCGCCCCGAACCCGGCGCGCACCGCCCTCCTCGACGGCTATGCCGCCCAGGCGAAGGCGCAATCGCCCGCCTTCGCCGGCTTTTCCGCCGAGCGCGGGCGCGCGCTCTATCTCGGCCCGCACGGCGGGGGCAAGCCGGAGACCAACGCCTGCGCCGCCTGCCACACCCCCGACCCGACCGCCCAGGGTCGCCACCAGCGGACCGGGCGCGGGATCGAGCCGATGGCCGTCTCCGCCAACCCCAAGCGCTTCACCGACCCCGCGGAGGTGGAAAAGCGCTTCGACCGCGATTGCCCCAACGTCCTCGGCCGCGCCTGCACGGCGCAGGAGAAGGGCGACTTCATCACCTATCTCGCCGGTCAATAAGGCTGGCCAATGAGGAGTCCCGCCATGCCCCGCCGCCTCGCCGCCGCGACCGTCCTGCTTCTGCTGTCCGGCGCGCCCGCATCGGCCAACGAGTTCGAGCGCGTCCGGCCCGTCACCAACGACGCCACCCGCAAGGAATGCGGCGAATGCCATATGGCCTTCCAGCCCGGCCTGCTGCCGGCGGGAAGCTGGACACGGATCATGGACGGGCTGGACGACCATTTCGGCGAGAAGGCCAGCCTGCCGCCCGGCCCGGCGGCGGAGATCCGCGCCTATCTGACCGGCAACGCCGCCGGGCGCGGCGACCCCGCGCTGCTGCGCATCACCGAACAGCGCTGGTGGCTGCGCGAGCACGGCTTCCGCCCGGAGGTCTGGCTGCGCAAGGACGTGCTGTCCAAGGCCAACTGCGAAGCCTGCCACCGCGACGCCGCCCGCGGACTCTATGACGACTGATCGGGGACGACGACTGATCGGGCGGGACAAAGCGTTGCCGCGACGGTTGTTCTCGGGAGCGATCAGAGAGGGAGGAGCATCATGGACCACGACACCTTCAACATGGGCATCCGGAAATACCTGAAGGTCGTCGGCGTCACCTCGCAGCGCGAGATCGAGCGCGCCGTGAGCGAAGCGATCGAGGCCGGCAAGCTGAAGGGCAACGAGACGCTCCAGGCCCGCGTCGTGCTGACCATCGAGGGCATCGGGCTGGAGCATGAGATCAAGGGGGAGATCGCGTTGGAGTAGTGGGAGAACCCAACGCAACCACTCACCCCATCACCAGCCCCCCGTCCACATACAGCACCTGCCCGGTCATGAAACGGCTCCAGCCGGACGCCAGGAACAGCACCGGGCCGGTCACGTCCTCCGGCGTGGCGATGCGGCGCAGCGGGGTCTGGGCGACGATGGCGTCCTTGACGTCCTCCTTCGTCGCCCGGCTGGCGTCGGTGGGGTAGACCAGCCCCGGCGCCACGCAGTTGACGCGGATGCCCAGCGGCCCCAGCTCGGCCGCCAGATTGCGGCTGAATCCGACCAGCGCCGCCTTGGCCGTCGTGTAGTCGTGATAGGGCACGGTGGGCCGGGCGACGAGGTCGGTCGCCATGTTCACGATGCTGCCGCCCGGCCGCCGCCGCATCACCGGCAGCACCGCCCGGCAGACGTTGTAGGTGCCGAGCAGCGCCCCATCCACCTGCCCCCGGTAATCCGCCCACTCGGTGTCCCAGAACAGCTTGCGCTTCTCAGGGTCGAAGGCGTAGGGGCGGAAGGCGTTGTTGACCACTACGTCGATCTTGCCGAACTCCTCCGCCGTGCGCTCGACCATGCGGGTCACCGCGTCGGCGTCGGTCACGTCGGCCTGGACCGCCCAGGCGTCGCCACCGGCTTCCCGGCAGGCCGACGCCACCGCCTCGGCGGCGTCCGCATTCTGGAGGTAGTTGACGGCGACCGCCGCCCCCTCCGCCGCGAAGGCCTTGGCGATGGCCGCACCGATGCCGCGGCTGGCGCCGGTGACGAGGACGGTCTTGTCGCGGAAATCCATGGCGGGCCAAGCCTTCCTTACTCGGGGATCAGGTCGGACCGGACCAGCGTGCCCATGTCGAGGTCCGTCCCAATCAGGCCGAGCTGCTTGAAGGTGTCCGCCCCCTTCTGCATCAGCGCCGGATCGAAATGGCCGAGGCCCTTGGCCTTGGTCGTCTCCGACACGCTGGAGGCGTTGCGCAATTTGATGATGGCGAGGTTGGTGGCCTCGTCGCGGCCGTTGATGGCGCGGGTCACGGCGAGGCGGGCGGCCTCCTCCGGCTCGGCGATCATCCAGGCGGCGCTGTCGCGGTAGCCGGCGAGGAAGCGCTTCAGAACGTCCTTCTTCGTACGGTAGGTCTCCTCCGTCACCACGAAGATGTCGGAGGGCAGGTTCAGCGTGTCCTTGACCTCGATGACGTTGATGTCCTTCAGCCCCTTCTGCATCCCCACATGCAGACCGGTGTCGGTCGCCGCGGTGGCGTCCACCTGACCCTGGATGACGGGGGCGAAGTTCAGCAGTCCGGTCACCTCGATGGTCACGTCCTTCTCGCTCAGCCCCACCTGATGCAGAAGCACCTGGAGGTTCTGGCGGGTGCCGCTGGACAGGCTGTAGACGCCGATGCGCTTGCCCTTGAGGTCTTCGGGCTTGGTGATGTTGCGCTCCTTCGGCGACACCACGTTGAAGACGTTCTGCGGGTAGATGTTGTAGATGGCGATCAGCTTCTCGCCCTTGTCGAGCGCCAGGTAGAAGGAGGCCGGGTCGGTGAAGGCCACGTCGGCCTGACCGGTCAGCATGTTCTGGATGGCCGAGCCGCCGCCGGTCCCCGGCACATAGCCGAGATCGATCCCCTTGGCCTTGAAGAAGCCCTTGTCCGGCTCGGCCAGCAGGTTGGTGATCTCGCTGATCGGCTGGCTCCAGCCCGCCACGGTCACCTTGTCGAGCGCCAGCGCGGGGGAAGACAGGAGCAGGGCGGAAACGGCGACGGCACCCAAAGTGCGCAGGAACCCGAACATCGTGTGATTATCCTTTCCACGGACGGCGCAGCAGCCACCGTTCGAGCCCGGCGGCGGCCTGATAAACGATCATGCCCAGCACCGTGATGACGATGAACAGGGCGAACATCATGGTCGAATCCATCATCCCCTGCGCCGCGATGATCGAGGCGCCCAGCCCCTGCCGGCCCCCGATGAACTCGCCGACGACGGCGCCGACCAGCGCCAGCACCACGGCGACGCGCAGGCCCGCCAGGATCACCGGCAGGCCGGAGGGGATCTTCAGGCGCAGCAGGGTTTGCAGGCGCGTCGCCCGCAGCATCCGGAACAGCTCCCGCTTGTTGGGATCGACCTGCTGAAGCCCGGTCATGGTGTTTTCCAGCAGCGGGAAGAAGCAGATCAGCGCCGTGATGACGACGGTGGAGGTCATGCCGAAGCCGAACCAGACGATGAACAGCGGCCCCAGCGCCAGCTTCGGCACCACTTGGCTGGCGAGGATGTAGGGGTAGAACAGGCGGCGCAGCATCGGCACCTCGGCCAGCAGCACCCCGGCGAGGAAGCCGATGGTGCAGCCGGCGGCGAGGCCCATCGCCATCTCCGCCGTCGTCACCCAAATGTGCGGCAGCAGATAGCCGCCGGCCAACCCGTCCCACAGCGTGCGCAGCACCGCCGAGGGCAGCGGCACGACCAGCGCCGACACCCCCGCCACCCGGCAATAGACCTCCCACCCGGCCAGCAGCAGGACGAGCAGCAGGGCGGAGGCGATGCGGACCATCACGACGCGCGCTCCAGCGCCACGCCGGATTGCGAGCCGTCCATGGCGTGGCGCAGCTCCAGGCACAGGGCGTTGAAGCGCGGGCTGTAGCGCACGTCGCGCCCGCGTGGGCGGGCCAGCGGCACCGGCAGGGCGTGGCGCAGGCGCCCGCCCTCCATCACCGCCACCCGGTCGGCCAGATAGACCGCCTCCGCGATGTCGTGGGTGACGAACAGCACGGTGGTGCGATGCCGGACGCAGAGCTTCAGCAGATCGTTCTGCAACTCCTCCCGCGTGATGGCGTCGAGCGCGGCGAAGGGTTCGTCGAGCAGGAGCAGCGGCGGCTCGGTGACCAGCGCGCGGGCCAGCGCGACGCGGCTCTGCTGCCCGCCTGACAATTGGCTGGGGTAGCGCCCTTCGAGGCCGGTCAGGCCGACGAGGTCCAGCAGTTCCTCCGCCTTGCGGCGGTCCGCCGGCTGCGGGCGGCGCGTCAGCGACACCGGCAGCAGCAGGTTGTCGAGCACGGTCCGCCACTCCAGCAGCGTCGGCGCCTGGAAGACGAAGCCGACCTGGGCGCCCGGCCCCCGCACCGGCTCCCCCTGGATGCGGACGGTTCCGGTCGAGGGGGCCAGCAGGCCGGCGACCAGCTTCAGCAGGGTCGTCTTGCCGCAGCCGCTGCGCCCGACCAGCGCATGGAACTCGCCCTCCCCGATGGTCCAGTCGACGCGGTCCAGGATGGTGCCGCCGCTCGGGACGCCGTAGCCGGCCTGTTCGATGCTGACGAAGCTCATGGCCGGCGCCTCAATCCGTGTAGGGGGCGAAGGTGTCCGCCGCCCGTTCCGCCGAGCCCTCGATCTCGGTCATGGTGACGAGGTCCAGCAGGTTGAACCGCCCGTCATGGTGCCAGCCCGCCTCCGGCGCGGTCATGCGGCCGAGCGCGCAGAGGCGCGTCACCCCCACGGCCCCCAGCGCCCCAGCCAGAGCGAACAGCTCCTCCGGCGCGGCGGCAATGCCAACGGTCTGGAGGAAGGCGCGGTAGGGCGCAAGCCCCGGCACCGCATCGGCCAGCCGGTCCACCGCCACCACCGTCACCGTGCGGTTCAGCCCGCATGGCGAGAGGCCGTCCGCCGCGTCGGTGTAGGCGACGGCCCAGCTTCCCGCCGGATCGCCCAGCAGGGCGCGGCTGGGGTCGGCGAAGCCCTTCGTCTCCTCCGCGTTGCGCCAGGACGCGACGCTGCCCGCCTCGCCCATCGACAGGGGGCGGCGCGGGAACTTGCTGCCCAGCGCGTCCAGCTCGTGCGCCAGATAGCCGGCGAATTCGCGCGGCGACACCCGCCCGCCACGCTCCACGAAAAAGGTCTGGGGCGAGTAGCAGCCCTGCTGGTCGTAGCGCGCCACGTCGTAGGCCGCCTGCCGCGCCGCCGGCCCCGCCTTTCCGGCGTCGAGCGCGGAGCGGGCGACCATGCCGAAGCTGATCTTGTGGCCGTAGGGCAGGAAGCGCGCGGTGATCGGCACCCGCGCCCGGATGGCCTCCAGCGCGTCGTTGCCGCCATAGGCGACCACCGTGTCGGCGCGGCCCAGCCACGCGCGCTCCGCCGCCTCGTCGCCGCCCTTCCACCAGACGATGGCGATGCAATCGGCCAGTTGCGGGTCGATCTCCGCCAGGATTTGCGCGAACCAGCCGGCGAACAGCGGCTCGGCGCTCGGCAGCTTGCCGACCGTGCCGGCCTTGACCAGCAGGCCGGAAATCAGGCTCCACAGCGGCAGGCCCGGCACGTTGCCCGCCCAGACATGCAGCAGCAGCTCCGGCCCGAAGGCGCGGGCGAAGCCGCCCTTGGGCATCGGCTGGAAATCGTCGAGCACCGCCGGGTTGGCGAAATCCTCCGCGACGAATTTCCGAAGCTCCGGCCCGCGGAAGGTCTTCAGATAGCCGGTCAGCCCCAGCCGGACCATCTCGGCGTCGTAGCCGGTAACCAGCGGCAGCAGCCGTTCCGCCTTTTGCCGCCACGGGTCGTCGCGGTCGAGCAGCCGGGCGACGGCGCGGTCGATGGCGGCGGCGATCTCCGCGACGGTGCGGCTTTGCAAATAGGTCCGCACGTTCGTCCGCACCCGCGCCGCCAGTTCGGCGATCTGCGCCTCGCTCAGCACCGGCACCGCCACGTCGAGCGTCTCGGCGCCGCGCCGGAAGGTCAGCGTCCGCCACTCCACCGCGTCGGCGGGCAGTCCCGGCAGATGCCCGGCGCGCTCCATCAAGCCAACGGCCATTGGGCCTGCGCCGCTTTGAGGAAGTCCTCGACCGCCATGGAGCAGCCCTTGGCGTCCGCCCCGTCAGCCCGGCCGAGAAGCTGGAAGCCGCCGTCCACCTCCACCCCCGCGTCCTCGGTCAGGATGGCCGAGGCGCAGTTGAAATGGGCCAGATCGTGATGAACCAGCACGCCGACGCTGCCGCGCGGCACCTCCTGCCCGGTCAGCGGGTTGATGACCCGGCTGCGGATCCAGTGCGGGCCGGACTTCACCGACGGACAGCTCTCGTTGCCGTCGTCGTAGAACTGGGTGCTCAGCTCCGTCATGCCGTACATGTTGATGCACAGCCGGCGCGGCACGCCGAAGGTGGCGGACAGGCGGCTGTAGAACTCCTCCGCCGCCATCTCCCGCGACTGGCCCTTGAAGCCGCCGGTGTCGAGGATGCGGCTGCCCGCCGGCAGAGCGAAGCTCCGCCCCCGCTCGGCCAGCGCGTCCATCAGATGCACGACGCTGAAGCTCGCCCCCAGCAGGGCGTAGGGTTCGCCGGTTTCCTCGGCGCGGGACAGCTCGGCGATGGCCCCGTCCACGTCCAGCCCGGCGTCGGTGATGAGATAGCGGCTCTCCGTCGTCCCGAAGTCGCTCTTGGCCAACGCCAGATAATGGGCGAGCGAGGAGTTGGGCATCGCCTGCTCGGTCGGGAACAGGATGCCCATGCGCAGCCGGTCCCATTCACCCATGAAACGGCGGCGGAAATTGACGGTCATCGAGCGGTCGTAGACCGCCAGCGTCGGGTGGTGGCTCTTGCCCCGCACGCCCTTGGTGGTGCCGCTGGTCATGAAGACGTGCGGGCATTCCTCCGGCGGGCGTCCGCTCAGCGTCAAATCCTTGAAGACGCTGATCGGCACGGCGGGCACGTCGCGCCAGCTCTTCACCGTGCGCAGGGTGCGCGCCCGCTGGGTGGCGAAGCGGCGGTAGGGGGCGTTGGTCTCGAACTGGTGGGCGAAGACGGCCAGCGCCATGCGGTTGAACGCCTCCTCGTCCGCCTCTCCGGCGGCGATGAAGGCCAGCAGCTCTTCGACAAGTCGGGCTTCGGTCACGTCCGCACACCTTTTGCAACGCCAGCAAACTGTTGCCGGGACAAGCGGTGTCTGGATGGAATGGGGGTACGCCGTGCCGCCCTTCAGTCCCGTCCCTACGCCGGTATGACCCGGATCAGGTTCGATGGGTCACCGCGTTGTCCGGATGAAAGCGCCGGACCGGCGGAGTCTCAGCCTCCTAGCGAGGCCCCCCAGGGAACACTTCGCAAGCTAAGGGACCGGCCCCCGCCCGTCAAGGATGACCGGCGCTCCGCCCGTGGCAGCCCCACAACCGCCGTGATAGGATCCGCGCCCGCGGGCGGCCGACGCCGGCGGCAGAACGGGGAACGGCATGGTGAGGATCGAGGACTGCACGCTGGTGTTCGCCGACACGGCGAACCACGCCCTGGTCGAGATGGCCATCCGGGACAGCATCGCCGCCTGCCGCTTCTCCAGCGTCCTGCTGCTCTCCGACCGCGACCCGAAGATTTCCGGCGTCGACTTCCACCGCATCGCCCCGATCAACGACATCGACGACTATTCGGACACCATCAACGTCCGCCTGCGCCGGCTGGTGACGACGAAACATGTGCTGATCGCGCAGTGGGACGGCTTCATCGCCGACCCGCAGGCCTGGACGGAGGAGTTCCGCGCCTTCGACTACATCGGCGCCCGCTGGGGCTGGTACGACGACGGCATGACGGTGGGGAACGGCGGCTTCTCCCTGCGCTCCGCCGCCCTGCTCGACCGGCTGCGCGACCTGCCCTTCGAAGCCGGCATCCCCGAGGACCACATTATTTGCCGAACCGAGCGCCCGGCGCTGGAGAAGGCCGGCATCCGCTTCGCCCCGGAAGCGGTGGCCGACCGCTTCGCCTTCGAGCGGATGCCGGTGCCGGGACCGGCCTTCGGCTTCCACGGCCTGTTCAACTTCGGCAAGGTGCTGGGGGACCGCGCGCTGGAGGAACGTATCGAGGTCATGGACGGCCCGCTCCTCGACCGGCGCGACTACACCGACCTGATGACCAGCCTCGCGCTGTCCGGACGCAAGGCCCCCTTCGCCTCCATGGTCCGCAAGCTGGTGGCGCGGCGGGACGAGACGGTCCTGCGCTCCCAGATCACCGAATGGACGAGCGGTGTGCAGCGGGACTATGTGCTGGCCCTGGCCGATGCCGTGCAGACGACGGCGGCGCCGGGGTCGCGCTGGCCGGCGGTGGCCACGCCGCAGCGCCGCCAGCCGAAAATCTACGACTGCTTTACCTTCCACAACGAACTCGACCTTCTGGAGCTGCGCTTCCGCGAGCTGTACGACACGGTCGACCAATTCGTGATCGTCGAGGCCAAGCAGACCTTCACCGGCGCGCCCAAGCCGCTGCATTTCATGGAGGAACGCGACCGCTTCCTGCCCTTCCTCGACAAGGTCAAGCTGATCGTCGCCCCCGACTTCCCGGAAACCGACAATCCCTGGGTGCGCGAGCGGGCGCAACGGAACGCCATCGCGCTCGGGCTGGACAAGGTGGAGTCGGACGACATCGTCATCATTTCGGACGTGGACGAGATCCTGCGCGCCCGCTCGGTCGCGTCGCTGCGCGACAGCCCGGCGATGATCGCGGGGTTCCGCGTGCCGCTGTTCTACTTCAAGGTCAATTTCATGAACGTGGAGGGCGAGAACTTCTCGGTCTTCCCCGTCGCCGTCCGCGGGCTGATGGCCCGGATGACCACGCCGCAGCAGATCCGCGAGAGCCGCGGCACGCTGGACCGCTACACCCCCGAGACCCGTCCCGCTTATGTGGACATCCTGCCGCACGCGGGCTGGCATTTCTCCTACATCGGCGACGACGCCGCCATCCGGCACAAGATCCAAAGCTTCTCGCACCAGGAGCTGAACCGCGACGACATCCTCGACGGCATCGACGTGCCCCGCTTCCTGGCGGAAGGCAGCGACCTCTTCAACCGTCCCGGCTACCGCTGGCAGGCCGTGGAGCTGAACGACTATTTCCCGGCGAACCTCCTGGGCGACCGCGAACGCTGGGCGGACTTCATCGCCGAGGAGGTCGGCGGCCGGGTCACCTGGAAGTAGGCGGCGCTCTTCCCCCTACACCTCCCGCCGCAGCAGCGACAGGGCGGCCATCGCCATGACCTGCGCGGAATGGACCATGTCGTCGATGCCCACATACTCGTCCGGCTGGTGGGCGAGGTCGAGGATGCCGGGGCCGTAGGCGATGCAGTCCTTCAGATGCCCAACCCGTGCGATGTGCTTCTGGTCGTAGGTGCCGGGGGACACTACCTGCGCCGCCGGGCGTCCCAGCACCGTCTCGATGGCCGCGCCCACCGCCCGCACCACCGGCGCGTCGGCGTCGGTCAGGGTGGGCAGGAAGGCCAGCACTTCGCGCAGCTCGTACTCGAAGCCGGGGCGCTCGCGGCGCAGATCCTCCAGGATGCCGACGATCTCCGCCCGCACCTCTTCCGGGTCCTCCTCGATCAGGTAGCGGCGGTCGATGACCATGCGGCAGCGGTCGGGCACCATCGGGCTGGGCAGGCCGCCGTGATCCTCGGGCTGGCCGCCATGGATGGCGTTGATGTTCAGGGTGGACTGCCGCGCCCCCTCCGGGACCACCGGCATGGCGGTGCGCTTGGCGGCCAAGCGGGGGATCAGTTCCGTCTCGATCCGGTGCAGCACGGCCCCCATGTGGCGCACCGCGCAGTTGCCGAGGAAGGGCATGGAGCCGTGGGCGACGCGGCCCTTCGTCTCGATCTCCGCCCACCAGACGCCGCGGTGACCGATGCACACGCGGTCCACGTTCAGCGGTTCCGGAATGATGACGTGGTCCACCCGCGGGCGCGAGAAATAGCCGAGTTTGGCGAGATGCCCGACCCCGCCGTAGCCGCCGGACTCCTCGTCCACCGTGCTGGAGATTTCCAGAGCGCCGGGGAAGGGGATGCCCGCCTCCAAAATCGCTTCCACGGCGATGACCGACGCGGCGATGCCGCCCTTCATGTCGCAGGCGCCGCGGCCGTAGACGCGCCCGTCCTTCACCACGCCTTCGAAGGGATCGACCGTCCAGCCCTGGCCGGCGGGCACCACGTCGATGTGGCCGTTGAAATGCACGCAGGGGCCGGGCTCGCGCCCCTCGATGCGGGCGATCACGTTGGTGCGCGGGTAGCGGTCGCTGTCGCCCGGCGCGCCGTCGGCCCGCACATACTCCACGGCGAAGCCACGCCCGGCCAGCCGGCGCCCGAGAAACTCCGCGCAGTCGGTGTAGACGTCGCCGGGCGGGTTCACGGTGGGGATGCGGATCAGGTCGCGGGTCAGCGCGACGAGGTCGTCGCGCCGCTCCGCGATGCGGCGGAACAGCGACTCCCGGTGGTCGAGCGGCATGCCTCCCCCCTGCGCACAATTGGTTGTGCGGAAGGATCGGTCATGCCGGCGCGCCTGTCGAGAGGTTCCGCGCCTCACTCCGCCGCGTGATGCCGCAGCCGCCCGTCCGGATCGGCCTGCCCGTTGCGGAGCTGCTCCTCGTACCAGCGGCGGTGATGGTCCTTGGCCCAGTTCTCGTCCACCACGCCGCGGCCCATGGCGTCGAAGGCGCCCTCCATGCCGATGGTGCCGATGTAGATGTGCCCGATGATCAGCGCGATCATCAGCGCCGCCACCACCCCGTGCGCCACATGGAGAATCTGCATGCCGCCGATCCCGGTGACGGCGAAGGGCATCATCAGCAGGTAGCCGGTGAGCGACAGCGCGAAGCCGCCGAACACCACCGCCCAGAAGACGCCCTTCTGGCCGGCGTTGAAGCGCCCGGCCTCCGGATGCTCGCCGGACTTGCTCAGCACGCCGCCGAGCGTCTTCAGCCAGACGAAATCGGCCTTCTCCGGGATGTTGTCGCGCACCCACAGCACGAAGATCATCAGCAGACCGAAGACGAAGGGGACGCTGAAGAAATTGTGCATGTACTTGCTGGCCTCGGCCAGCATCGTGAAGTTCGGGTGGCCGATCAGCGGGATCAGCAGCAGGCGCCCGAAGGTCAGGATCAGCCCGGTCAGCGCCATCAGCAGGAAGCTGACCGCCGTGGTCCAGTGGGCGAAGCGGTCCAGACCGCTGAAGCGCGGCACTTGGCGCCCCGACCGGCCGCCCTGGATGCGGATGGTGCCGCGGATCAGGTAGAAGATTCCCAGCGCCGCGATCGGCCCCAGGATCAGCGCGCCGGCGATGATCTTCAGCCAGACCATGCGGAACTCGCGCCATTCCCGCCCCTCCGGCTGGACCAGCACGCCCAGCTTCGCGTCGGGAATGCTGACCCGCCCGGACAGCTTGCCGTCCGGCGTCTGGTAGAGCTGCACCTCGTCCTTCGAGGTCGGCGAGTTCGGCCCCGGCGTCTGGTAGAACTGCGCCTGCACCGCCGGGGCGGCGAGCAGCAGAACGACCAGGACCAGCAGGGGGCGCAGGAGCTTCGTCATGGCGCGTCCTTCCCTGGAGAAAATGCGCTTTGCGGGGTGCGCGATCGGAGGGCGTTTGCCCCCACCCCGGCCCTCCCCCGCTTCGCAGGGGAGGGAGAATGGTCCCCTCCACCGCGCCAGCGGGGGAGGGTTAGGGAGGGGGCATCACTCCCACTCCCCCTCAGCTTCCGCCGGTGCCCTCGCGGCCCGGACCGACGGCGCGGCCGCGGTCGTTCTCCCGGTAGGCGGTGGTCCAGCCCCAGGCGCCGGAGCCATAGCCGCGGCGCACCGTCCGCTCCTTGTAGATGTCGGCCAGGACATCGCCGTCGCCGGCCATCAGCGCGCGGGTGGAGCACATCTCCGCGCAGAGCGGCAGCTTGCCCTCGGCCAGACGGTGGGCGCCGTATTTCTGGTACTCCTCCACCGAGTTGTCTGGTTCCGGACCGCCGGCGCAGAAGGTGCATTTGTCCATCTTGCCGCGCCCGCCGAAGTTGGTCGATTGCGGGTACTGCGGCGCGCCGAAGGGGCAGGCGTAGAAGCAGTAGCCGCAGCCGATGCACAGGTCCTTGGAGTGCAGCACCACGCCGTCCGCCGTCTGGTAGAAGCAGTCCACCGGGCAGACCGCCGCGCAGGGTGGGTCGTTGCAATGCATGCAGGCCATGGAAATCGAGCGCTCGCCCGGCACGCCGTCCTTCAGCGTGATGACGCGGCGGCGGTTGATGCCCCAGGGGATCTCGTGCTCGTTCTTGCAGGCGGTGACGCAGGCGTTGCACTCGATGCAGCGTTCCGCGTCGCACAGGAATTTCATGCGGGCCATGGTCTCGTGTCCTCCTTGCGGCGCGTCAGGCCGGCTCGACGCGGCACAGCGTCACCTTGGTTTCCTGCATGAAGGTCATGGGGTCGTAGCCGTAGGTCGTCACCCCGTTGGCCGGCTCGCCCAGGACGATGGGATCGGTGCCGGGCGGGTAGTTCTCCCGCAGGCTGTTGCCCTGCCAGTAGCCGGAGAAGTGGAAGGGCATGAACACCGTGCCGGCGCCGATGCGTTCGGTCACCAGCGCGCGCATCCGCGCCTTCGAGTTGTCTTCCGGCCCGTAGACCCAGACCATGCCGCCGTCGCGGATGCCCAGCCGCTCGGCGTCCCTGGGGTTGATCTCCACGAACATCGTCTGCTGCAACTCGGCCAGCCAGGGGTTGGAACGCGTCTCCTCGCCGCCGCCCTCATACTCGACCAGCCGTCCGGAGGTCAGGATGAAGGGGAAGCGCTGGCGGATGTCGCTGTCCGCAATCTTGAACTGGAGCGAGCGGGCGAGCTGCGGCAGGCGGAAGTCGCGCCGGTCCTCGATTGCCGGATACTCCTTCACCAACTCCGGCCGCGGGGAGTAGATCGGCTCGCGGTGCAGCGGCACCGGGTCGGGCAGGTTCCAGGCGACGGCGCGGGCCTTGGCGTTGCCGTGAGGCGAACATCCATGCTTCAGCGCGACGCGGATGATGCCCATGGACAGGTCGGTCTGCCAGCTCACCTCGTCGGTCTTGTCGCCGCCGATGGCCTGGATGACGCGCATCTCCTCCGCCGTCAGGTCCTTGTCCCAGCCCAGCTTCCTCAGCATCGCCATGGTGAATTCAGGATAGCCGTCCTCGATCTCCGACCCCTTGGAGTAGGAGCCGTCGGCGAGCAGGCTGACGCCGTTGCGCTCCACCCCGAAACGGGCGCGGAAGACCCCGCCGCCCTCCATCACATGCTTGGAGGTGTCGTAGAGCACCGCGCAGCCGGGGTGGCGAAGCTCCGGATGGCCCCAGCAGGGCCAGGGCAGGCCGTAATACTCCCCCTTCACCGGCCCGCTGGTCGCCTGCATGGTGATCTTGTCGAAATCGGCCTGATGCTTCATATGCATCTTCAGCCGCTCCGGCGACTGGCCGGTGTAGCCGGTGGACAGGCAGCCGCGGTTGATCTCGCGCAGGATGTCCTCGGGCACCGGGCGGGTCTCCTCCACCGTGATGTGCTTGAACATCTCGTCGGCGAAGCCGAACTTGCGGGCCATCAGATACATGATGGTGTAGTCGTCCTTGGACTCGAAGATCGGCTCCACGACCTTCTCGCCCCACTGCATCGACCGGTTGGAGCAGGTGCGCGAGCCGTCCGTCTCGAACTGGGTGCAGGCCGGCAGGATGTAGGTGCCGTTCCGGCGCTCCTTGAAGGCGGCGAAGGTGGTCGGGTGCGGGTCGGCGATGACCAGCAGGGACAGCTGCTCCAGCCCCTTCAGCATCTCCGGCATGCGGGTGACGGTGTTGCCGCCGTGGCCGAAGACG
Source organism: Azospirillum brasilense (assembly GCF_001315015.1). Classification (NCBI taxonomy): domain Bacteria; kingdom Pseudomonadati; phylum Pseudomonadota; class Alphaproteobacteria; order Rhodospirillales; family Azospirillaceae; genus Azospirillum; species Azospirillum brasilense. The sequence goes on from NZ_CP012915.1 coordinate 1,662,654, forward strand.
ACCATGGCCTTCAGCGGCGACGGCTGCTGGATCTCCTCCGGCTTGTAGGTGACGCCATCGAACCAGCGGGTGGTCGGGATGCCCTTGGCCTCCATCAGCTCCTTGGAGGAGAAGCGGGCCTTCATCCAGTCGTAATCGACGTCCCAGACGCGGCAGAAATGCTTCCACGCCCCCTCCGCCAGCCCGTAGTAGGACGGCAGCGTGGAGACGTCGAGCCCGAAGTCGGTGGCGCCCTGCACGTTGCAGTGGCCACGGTAGATGTTCGCCCCGCCGCCGGCCACCCCGATGTTGCCCAGCGCCAGCTGCAGGATCGACAGGGCGCGGACGTTGGCGGTGCCGGTGGTCTTCTGGGTGATGCCCATGCACCAGATCACCGTTGACGGCCGGTTCTTCGCCAGCGCCTCCGCCACGCGGTAGAGCTGCTCGCCGGGCACGCCGCTGACCTTCTCCACCGTGGCGGGGTCCCACTTCTTCACCTCGGCGCGGATCTCGTCCATGCCGTAGACGCGCTGGCGGATGTATTCCTTGTCCTCCCAACCGTTCTCGAAGATGTGCCAGAGGATGCCCCAGGTGACCGGGATGTCGGTGCCGGGACGGATGCGCACATAGTCGGTGGCGTGAGCGGCGGTGCGGGTGAAGCGCGGGTCGATGACGATGAAGGGGGCGCGGTTGTGCTCCTTGCCGCGCAGCATGTGCGGCAGCGAGACGGGGTGGGCCTCCGCCGGGTTGCCGCCGATGATCAGCAGCGCCTTGGAATTCTGGATGTCGTTGTAGCTGTTGGTCATCGCGCCGTAGCCCCAGGTGTTCGCCACCCCGGCGACCGTGGTGCTGTGGCAGATGCGCGCCTGATGATCGACGTTGTTGGTTCCCCAGAAGGCCGCCAGCTTGCGGAACAGATAGGCGCCCTCGTTGGAGAATTTGGCGGAGCCCAGCCAGAAGGTGGCGTCTGGCCCGGACTGCTGGCGGATCTCCAGCAGCTTGTTGCCGATCTCCTCGATGGCCTGGTCCCAGGAGATGCGCTGCCACTGGCCGTCGACCAGCTTCATCGGGTATTTCACCCGCCGCTCGCCCTTGGTCAGCTCGCGCACCGAGGCGCCCTTGGCGCAGTGCGCACCCTGGCTGATCGGGCTTTCCCAGCCCGGTTCCTGCCCGGTCCAGACGCCGTTCTGCACCTCCGCGATCACTGTGCAGCCGACGGAGCAGTGGGTGCAGATGTTCTTGCGGGTGACGACCTCGACGTTGGGCAGGGTCGGCCCGGCCTCGGCCTTTTGAATCATCGCGGCGGGCAGCGCGCCCAGCGCCGCCATGCCCCCGGCGGCGAGGCCGGAGGTCTTCAGGAAGCCGCGGCGGTCGACGGTTTCCCCCAGCCCGGCGGTGCCCGCGGACAGTCCGTTCAGGCGGCGGGCAAGGGAGGCGCGGGTGGCGGCGGTTCCGGCGTTGCGCTTGACGAGCATGGGACGGCCCTCTGGATCAAAGTCGCGGTCAGAGTCGGTTCAGCGCGTAGAAACGCTTCACATGGTCGTTGTCGCGGTAGCGGGACCTCATCTCCTCCGGTCCCGGATCCATCGCCTCCGCTGGGGCGGCCCGCAGGGTCGCGGCCGCGGCGGCGGCCCCCGCCGCACCCAGGCCGAGGCCCTTCAGCAGGCTGCGGCGTTCCAGCCCGGCTTTCTTTTGGCCACCATCGTTCCGGCTGTCGTCACGGTGCATGGAACGTGCCCTCCCGCTGGTCGGCCCCGCGAGCCGACGCCGAAGAGGCGTCGGCGATCATCGCGAAGGCGTTGGTCTCGATGTCCAGGAACAGCCGCCCGAAGGTGCCCAGGGGCCGGTAGAGATGCGCCGCCGACGCCTCCTCCAGATCCTGGAAGAAGCGGCCCGCCCACGGGGCGAGGTGGCGCTCGAAGAAGCGCTTCTGGCGCGGCAGGTCCGGCTCGCCGTCCGTCGTCCCGACGGTCCCGGCGGCCAGCGCGCCCATGATCTCGACGATGGCGGCGATGTGGTCCTCGGGCTCGCTGACGCCCGGAGCGCGCTCGATGCCCAGCGCCTGCATGTCTTCGCGCAGGCGGGCCAGCGGCCGGTCGATCAGGAATCCGGTGCGGTAGTAGGAGGCGAAGGGAACGAGCTCGCCCCGCGTCACCCCGAGGAACAGCTCATGATACTCGCGCTCGGCCCGGTGTTCGCCATCCGGAGCGTCGGCGAGCGTGCGGGCGCGTGCGGCCAGATCGCTGATGGCCCGGCCCAGCGGCGAACCGTCCCCGTCCAGAGCGCCGACCGTGGCCAGCAGGTCGCGCGACGGCGGGCGCGCCAACAGATGGGCCAGCAGGCCGTACGCCTGCGCCCGCAGCCGATCCGCGTCGTCGATGATGGCCGTTTCCGCCATGCCTTTGCCCCGCTTCGCCTTTCCCGTGGCCGGTCAAGGTCCGGCTCATCAGGGACAACAGCGCGAATGCACAAAGGTTGCGCAGTCCGGGCGTGGTGGTGGGGTTGCCTTCGTACTTCGGTGCTGCCCCCTCCCTAACCCTCCCCCGCTTTCGCGGGAGAGGGGACGGATGCCGCTTCGCCTAAGGCACCCTCTCCCGCGGAGCGAGGGAGGGCCGGGGTGGGGGCAAGTGCTTCGCCCTGCTCAGATTCACCAGCACTGGCAACCGCCACCTCCTCCGCAGTATCCTCCTCCGGCGGCTTCTCGTCGGTGGCGATGCGGTCCAGCAGGTCGGCGATGCGGTCGGTGTCGAGCAGCTTGCCGTAACCGGGAGCGTTGCAGTCCCAGTCATACTCGGCGAAGCCGCGGAAGCCTGCGATCACCGGGTCGCTGGTCCAGGCCTTGCGCAGAGCCAGCCGCTTCAGCTCCTGCGGGACGTTGCCGGCGAGGAAGCCGGTGTAGTCGCTGTCCGCGCCCAGACTCTCCACCGGCGGCAGGCTCTCCGGATCGAAGGGTTCCGGCGGCGGAGCGGCTATGGCCTGCGGCTCCTCCGCCGTGTCCCGCTCCTTCTGCGGTTCGGGGGTCTCGACGGGCGCCGCGCGCGTCTCCTGCTTGCGCCGCGACCAGCGCGACAGGAAACCTTCCGACCCGTCATCCATGGCGCTGATCCTTTCCAGAGTGAGCAACCGGAGCGCGGCGGGCCAGCGCCTCCGGGTCGGCGCGGTCGCGCTGGCGCTTGTGGAAGGGCCGTTCGGCGTGGTGGCGGGCCACGAAATCGCGCATCCACGCCGCAAGGTCGGGCGGCAAGGGGATCGCCTCGATCAGGTCGTCGCCCGCATCGGAATGGGCGTCGACCTCGCCGGGATCGACGGTGACGGCGAGCAGCCGCAGCCCCGGCTCCTCCGCGCAGCGGCGCAGGATGACGTAGAGCATCGGGTGGCCGCCCTTCAGATTCTCGACGTAGTTCTCCGTCTCGCCGGGATGGAGCACGATCTCCGCCGCCCCCGCGTAATAGCCGGTGCGCTCGCCGTCCTGTGCCAGCACGGTCCAGGGCGCGCGGTCGGGCAGCGCCGGCAGGGCGCCGGTCACCCGCCAGCGGGCGTCCACCCACGGGTTATCGATGCGCTGGCGCTCCACCGTGATGCCGACGCCGCGCCGTTCGGCCTGTCCGGTCATGACCGCGTCCCCTCTGCCTTGCGGATCAGCCGCTGTTCCCAGACCCGCCGCACCGGCTCGAAGCCCGCGTCCATCCAGCGGTCGATCCAGGTCAGGAAATGCCGGGTGAAGCTCTCCAGCACCGCCACGGCGTCGGTGTCGCCGAAGCCCTCCTCGCGCAGCGCCGTGCGGTCGGGGTGGCGTCCGGGGTCGGGATCGTCGGGATCTCCCAGCACCTCCAGTTCCGCGCCGACCACCGCCCAGGCGGGAAGCCCGTCCTCGGCGCCGGGACCGAGCGCGACGGTCACCCCGCCGGCCACCGCGCCGTTCAGCAGCAAACGGCCCGCGCCGTCGAAGCGGATGCTCTGGTTGGGCGGCCCCAGCGCCTCCAGCGCGTCGGCCAACGCGACCAGGGTGACGGCGGCGAGGCCATCCCCGGCGTCCGGACGGTCGGGGACCAGCACCACCGCCACGTCCAGCCGGTCGCGACGGCCGCTGTGGACGAGCGTGCCGGGCGCCGCCCCTTCCGCGGCGAAGCGGCGGGCGGTGGCGAAGGGGCCGCCCGCCTCGGCGGGCCAGGGCTGGAAGATGGGCGGCAGGGTCGGGGCGTCGATCGGGTCCATGCCCCTGATAACGCGCAAGCGGGAGGGTTGGTGCCAACGCCTGTTGGGGGAAGGGACGGCCCTGTCACCCCTTCACCCAAAAGGAGTCCGCCGCCTTGCTCGCCGCCCTCATGTCCACCGGCCTCATTTCCTCCGGTCTGGTCGCCGGAATGCTGATGACCGGCAACGTAATCGCCCAGGAAGTCAACAAGGAGTCGCTGTCCAACGACATCAAGGTGCAGCAAAGCCAGGAGCCGCCGCCCAACGAGCAGGGCGTGCGCGCGCCCAAGTCCAGCACCAGCGAGGAAACCCAGGGATCGCAGCTTCAGCAGGCCCTGGCCGACCTCCGCCGCGCGCCCCCCGATCTTCAGGGCAACCCGGTGCCGCGCCCCAACCAGTGGGCCAGCGAACCCGACATGGGGCACGAGCCGACCCGCTCCGAGAACCCGTCCGACCTGAGCAGCCAGGAAGCCAAGTAAGCCGGGCCACGGACGATTCTCAAGGCGCACCCTTTTCCGCTTGATATGCTCTAATCGAGCATTTATGGTTTTGCTCAACGCGAGCATTAAAGGAATGCGCCATGCGCGATACCACCGGCCTTGCCTACACGCCCGCCATCGCCGCGGCGACGCAGCCGATCTACGAGCGCATGAAGCGCGTGATGCCCGCCGTCGAATGGCCGTTCCACGCCCCGCTGGTCCATGAGATCAACCGCCTGAAGCGCGAGCGCAACGCGGTCATCCTCGCCCACAACTACCAGACGCCGGAGATCTTCCACGGCGTGGCCGACATCGTCGGCGACAGCCTGGCGCTGGCCGCCCGCGCGACCGAGACCGACGCCGACGTGATCGTCGTGGCCGGCGTGCATTTCATGGCAGAGACGGCGAAGCTGCTGAACCCGGCCAAGACCGTGCTGATCCCCGACACCGGGGCGGGCTGCTCGCTGGCCGAATCGATCACCGCCGCCGACGTGCGGCTGCTGCGCGAGCGCTATCCGGGCGTGCCGGTGGTCGCCTACGTCAACACCTCGGCCGACGTGAAGGCGGAGGTGGACATCTGCTGCACCTCCGGCAACGCGGTGGAGGTGGTGGAATCGCTGGGCGCGCCGCGCGTCATCATGCTGCCCGACGAGTATCTGGCGAAGTACGTCGCCACCCAGACCAGCGTCGAGATCATCGCCTGGAAGGGTCATTGCGAGGTGCACGAGCGCTTCACCGGCGACGAGATCCGCGAGTTCCGCGGGCGCTTCGACGAGCTGATCGTCATCGCCCACCCGGAATGCCCGCCCGACGTGCTGGAGGCGGCGGACTTCGTCGGCTCCACCGCCCGCATGGTCGATTTCGTGACGGACCGCCGCCCGCCGCGCGTGCTGATGGTCACCGAATGCTCGATGAGCGACAACATCGCCGCCGCCGCGCCGGAGACGGAGTTCGTTCGGCCCTGCAACCTGTGCCCGCACATGAAGAAGATCACGCTGGCGACCATCCTGGACAGCCTGCGCACGCTGGAGCCGCGGGTGACCATCGCCCCGGAGGTGGCCGACCGCGCCCGCCGTTCGGTGGAGCGGATGCTGGTCGTCAAGCCGCGCTGATCCCGTATTCCCTCTCCCCTCAAGGGAGAGGGTTAGGGTGAGGGGGTTGCGCTTGTGCCGAACGCACCGCCACGCGCATCCCCCTCACCGGCCCTTCGGGCCACCCTCTCCCCAGAGGGGAGAGGGTTAGATTCTCCATCACGAGAACCCGCCATGCCCACCCCTTACACGGTCCGCGATTCGGAGGTGGTCGTCATCGGCTCCGGCATGGCCGGGCTGACCGCCGCCCTGCATCTGGCGCCGCGCGCCGTCACGCTGCTGACCAAGACGCCGGACCTGCCGGGCGGCTCCAGCAACCACGCCCAGGGCGGCATCGCCGCCGCCATCGGCCCCGGCGACGGGCCGGAGGCGCACGCCGCCGACACGGTGGCCGCCGGCGCCGGTTTCGTGGACCCAGGCCGCGCCCTGCTGCTGACCCGCGAGGGGGCGGAGCGCGTGCGGGCGCTGCTCCTTGCCGGCCTGCCCTTCGACCGGGACGCCGACGGCGCGCCCCTGCTGGGGCGGGAGGCCGCGCACGGGGCGGCGCGCATCGTCCATGCCGGGGGCGACGCCACCGGGGCGACGCTGGTCGCGGCGCTGGCCGAGCGGGTGCGCGCCACCCCGTCGATCCGGGTGGAGAGCGACGCCTTCGCCGTCGATCTGGCGGTGCGCCACGGGCGGGTTTGCGGCGTGCTGGCCTGCCATTCCGAAGGCTGGGTGTTCCACCGCGCGCCGCGGGTGGTGCTGGCGACCGGCGGAGTCGGCGGGGCCTACGCCCGCACCACCAACCCGCCGGAGGCGACCGGCGACGGGCTGGCGCTGGCCGCGCGGGCCGGAGCGCTGCTCGCCGACATGGAGTTCGTGCAGTTCCACCCGACGGCGCTTGCCGTGGACGCCGATCCCGCCCCCCTGCTGACCGAGGCGCTGCGCGGCGCCGGGGCGCTGCTCCTCGACCGGCGCGGCACCCGTTTCATGGCGGCGGAACACCCGCTGGCCGAGCTGGCGCCGCGCGACGTGGTGGCCCGCGCCATCGGCGCCCGCGTCGCGGCGGGGGAGCCGGTGCGGCTGGATCTGCGCCCGGCGCTGGCCGCCAGGCCGGACGGTTTCCCCACCGTGCTGGCGCTCTGCGCCGCCCACGGGCTGGACCCGTGGCGGGAGCCGGTGCCGGTCGCTCCGGCGGCGCATTACCACATGGGCGGGGTGGTCACCGATCCGGCCGGGCGGACCAGCCTGGACGGGCTGTGGGCCTGCGGCGAGGTCGCCTGCACCGGGGTCCACGGCGCCAACCGGCTGGCCAGCAACTCCCTGCTGGAGGCGCTGGTGTTCGGCGCGCGGGTCGCCCGCGACGTCGCCGAACGGGACCTGCCTCCCCTGCCGCCCTTCGCCCTGCCCGACGCCCCGGCGGTCGCCGGGGAGGTCGGGGCCGGCCTGCTCGACGCCATCACCGACGAATCCCGCCGCACGCTCTACCAGGGCGCCGGGCTGGTGCGCGACGGGGTGGGGCTGTGGACCGCCCGGCGCAAGCTGGACCGGCTCGCTGTGGCGCTCGACGCGCTATGCGGCTACGGCCCGGTGGACCTCGCCGCCGTCCGCCGCTGGGGCGAGGCGCGCAACCGCCTGCTGGCCGGGCGGCTGATCGTCCACGCGGCGCTCGCCCGCAGCGAAAGCCGCGGGGCGCATTTCCGCACCGATTTCCCGCGGGAAAACCCGGCGGCACAGCGCCACCGCTTCACCCTCACCGACCTGACCGGGGCCGCCGGCCCCCTGACCGGAGACGCCGCATGCTCCATCCTCTGACCTATGAACCGATCGTCCGCGCCGCCCTGGCGGAGGATCTCGGGCGGGCCGGCGACATCACCACCGACAGCATCGTCCCGGTGGACGCCGTGGCGACGGCGCGGGTGGCCGCGCGCAAGGACGGGCGCGTCGCCGGGCTGGAGGTCGCCCTGTCCGCCTTCCGCATGCTCGACCCGGCGGCGGAGCTGCGGGTGGAGCATGGCGACGGCGCCGACGTGGCCCCCGGCGCCACCATCGCCACCGTGACGGCCCGCGCCCGCGCCCTGCTGACGGCGGAGCGCACGGCGCTGAACCTGCTGGGCCGCCTGTCGGGCATCGCCACCGCCACCCGCGCGCTGGTGCGCGAGGTCGAAGGGACCCGCGCCCGCATCGTCTGCACCCGCAAGACCACCCCCGGCCTGCGCGTCCTGGAAAAGCACGCGGTGCGGCTGGGCGGCGGCTTCAACCACCGCTTCGGGCTCGACGACGCGGTTCTGGTCAAGGACAACCACATTGCCGTGGCCGGCGGCATCCGCCCGGCGGTCGAGCGCGTCCGCGCCGCCATCGGCCACATGGTGAAGGTGGAGGTCGAGGTGGACACGCTGGCCCAGCTGGAGGAGCTGCTGACCCTGCCGGTCGACGTCGTCCTGCTCGACAACATGGACCCGCCGACGCTGCGCCGCGCCGTCGCCATGGTGGACGGCCGCATGGTGACGGAGGCGTCGGGCAACGTCACCCTGTCCACCGTGCGGGCCATCGCCGAGTCGGGCGTGGACATGATCTCGGTCGGCTGGCTGACCCACAGCGCGCCGAACCTCGACGTCGGGCTGGACATGTAGGGGATCGGATGGGGAGGAGGCGCAACGCCCCTCCTCCCGAAACGCCGTCCTCAATGCCCCATGAAGTTCCGGTGCTGCACGGTGTTGTCCTCGCTCAGCCGGACCGAGGGGGCGGCGTAGGTCTCGTCGGCGGTGCGGCCGAGCGTGCCTTCCAGGATCACGCTGGCGCCGATGGCGAGGACGACGGCGGCGGCCAAAGCCATTCCGAACGCTTTCATGACGCTTCCCTCCTGCTGTGGACCGGAGCGGCCGGTTGGGCGGTCTGGGGAGCGGCGCCGATCCCGGAAATGCCGCGCGCGCCCTCCGCCACGGCGCCTTCGGCCTTGGCGATGCGGGTGTAGAGCGCCAGCGCCTGCGCCACCACCTGATCCATGTTGTAGTAGCGGTAGGTCGCCAGCCGCCCCACGAAATGGACGTTCGGCGTGGCGTCGGCCAGCTCCTGGTACTTGCGGTACAAGGCGGCGTTCTCCGCGCGGGGGATCGGGTAGTAGGGGTCGCCCTCCGCCGACGGGTATTCGTAGGTCAGGCTGGTCCGCGGGTTGGTCTGGCCGGTCAGGTGCTTGTACTCGGTGATGCGGGTGTGCGGCACCTCCTCGCCGGGGTAGTTCACCACGGCGACGGGCTGGAACCATTCCTGGTCCACCGTCTCGTGCCGGAAGGTCAGGGAACGGTAGGGCAGCTTGCCGAAGCGGTGCCCAAAATACTCGTCCACCGGGCCGGTGAAGATCAGGTTGCGGTAGCGCACGTCGCGCACCACGTCGCGGAAATCGACGCCCAGGCGGATGGTGATGTTCGGGTGGTCGAGCATGTTCTCGAACATCCGCGTGAAGCCGTGCAACGGCATGTTCTGGAAGCTGTCGCCGAAATAGCGGTCGTCGTCGTTGGTCCGCGTCGGCACCCGCGCCGTCACCGCCTTGTCGAGCTGCGACGGGTCGAGGCCCCATTGCTTGCGGGTGTAGCCGCGGAAGAACTTCTCGTACAGCTCCCGCCCGACCGCGCCGACCACCACGTCCTCCGAGGTGCGGACGTCGGCCACCGGTTCCGCCCGGCTCTTGAGGAACTCCGCGACTCCGGCCTCGTCGAGGTCCAGCCCGTAGAGGCGGTTGACCGTCGTCCGGTTGATCGGGATCGGGACGAGCTGCCGGTCGACGTGGGCAAGCACCCGGTGCTCGTAGGGACGCCACTGGGTGAAGCGGGACAGATAGTCTGCCACCGGCTGCGAATTGGTGTGGAAGATGTGCGGGCCGTAGCGATGGATCAGCACGCCCGCGTCGTCGTGATGGTCGTAGGCGTTGCCGCCGATGTGCGGACGCCGGTCGATCAGCAGCACCCGCTTGTCCAGGCCGGCCGCCAGCCGTTCCGCCAGCACGCTGCCGGCGAAACCCGCCCCGACGATCAGGTAATCGAAGACCGCCGGCCCGTCCGTCCGCCCCACATAGGCCGGAGCGGCACCATCGAAATCACGCATAAGCTCTGCCTTCCTCGTCCTGCCAAAAGGCGGACAAGGGGGGCACACCGTCCGGCGCCCCACCCGTCCGCACATCCTGCGAACGGTGGAACCCGCCGGTGGTTCCGGAGGAAGGCGGTCGAGAAGGAGGTACCGATGCAGGGTACCTCCCGTGGCATCACCCCCCGAAGACGGTGTTGAGCTGCGCGCCAACGCGGACGAAGGTGGTCCGCTTCGACACCTCCTTCAGCTTGGTGGCGCCGATGTAGGTCATCATGCTGCGCACGCCGCCCATGATTTCCTGCATCGTGCCGTCGATCGGCCCGCGGTAGGGGACCTCCACGGTCTTGCCCTCCGACGCGCGGTAGGAGGCGACGCCGCCCGCGTACTTGTGCATCGCCGTGTCGGACGACATGCCGTAGAAGGTCATCGCCACCGGCACCTTCTGCCCACCGCGCTCCTCGTAGCGGATGTCGCCCTCGCACTCGTCGTGGCCCGCCAGCATGCCGCCGAGCATCACGAAGTCCGAACCGGCGCCGTAGGCCTTGGAAATGTCGCCCGGCACCGTGCAGCCGCCGTCGCCGCAGACCTGTCCCTTCAGCCCGTGGGCGGCGTCGGCGCATTCGATGATGGCGGAAAGCTGCGGGTAGCCGACGCCGGTCATCTTGCGGGTGGTGCAGACCGACCCCGGCCCGATGCCGACCTTGATGATGTCGGCCCCGGCGAGCACCAGCGCTTCGGTCATGTCGCCGGTCACCACGTTGCCGGCCATGATGACCATGTCCGGGTTCTCCTGGCGCAACCGGCCGATGACGCGCACGAAGCGTTCCGTGTAGCCGTTGGCGACGTCCAGGCAGAGCTTGCCCACCGGGGCCTTGGCCTTCACCGCCTGGAACTTGTCGTAGTCGGCCTCGGTCGTGCCCAGCGAGTAGAAGACGTTGGCCGTGTCCTCGTCGCGGAAGAAGGGGATCAGGGATTCCGCCGGGTAGTGCTTGTGCAGCGCGGTCAGCGCGCCGAAGCGCGACAGGGCGCGGGCGACGGCCATGGTGCCGACCACGTCCATGTTGGCCGCGATCAGCGGGAAGCCCGTCCATTCCAGCCCGCTGTGGACGAAGCGGAAGGTCCGCTCGATGTCCACGTCGTTGCGGCTTTCCAGGGTGCTGCGCTTCGGGCGGATCAGCACATCCTTGAAGTCCAGCTTCAGATCGTTCTCGATGATCACCGGCGGGTCGTCCTTGTTGTTGTGGGGCGGGCCGTTGCCCCCTCCCCGGCCCTCCCCCGCTTCGCAGGGGAGGGAGAATGAAGTCCCCTCCCCTGCGAAGCGGGGGAGGGTTAGAGTGGGGGCAATCACCCCTCGCCCAGCAGATCCAACAGCGACAGCGCCACAACCTCCGTCGCCTTGAACAGATCGGACAGCGGCAGGCGTTCGTCGGCGCGGTGGGCGTTGGCCTCCTCGATGGTGTGGGGGCCGGCGCCGAACAGGGCGATGGGCACGCCCGCGTCGGAGTAATGGCGCGCGTCGGTATAGAGCGGCACGCCCTTGGTTTCCACCGGCTCGCCCATCACGCGGCTGGCATGGGCGCAGAGGACGGCGGCCAGCCGGTCGGTGCCGGGCAGCGGGGTCAGCGGGCGGGCCAGCAGGATGCGGCGGATTTCCACGCGGGCCTTCGGGAAAGCCGTGGCCGCCTCGGCGATGACCGCGCGCAACGTCTCCTCCACCGTCTCCGGAGCCTCCTCCGGGATCATGCGGCGGTCGAGGCGCAGGGTCACGCGGTCGGGGACGACGTTGGTGTTGATGCCGCCCTTGATGAGGCCGACCGTCAGCTGCGGCGAGCCGATGCCGCCAACCGCCGACACGGTGCCGGCGTAGCCCTTGCGGTGCTCGTAGAGCGCGGCGAGGATCGCGGTCGCCGCCTCCAGCGCGTCGATGCCGGTCATCGGCAGGGCGGCGTGGGCGGACTTGCCGGTGACCTCGACCTCCAGATGCAGGCAGCCGTTGTGCGCGGTGACGACGCCGTAGCTGAAGCCCGCGGCGATGGCGAAGTCCGGCTTGGTCAGCCCCTCGTCGAGCAGCCATTTCGGCCCGATCTCGCCGCCCGCCTCCTCGTCGTAGGTCAGGTGCAGTTCCACCGTGCCGCGGTCCAGCCCGGCCTTTTCCAGCGCCAGCAGCGCGTAGGTGTAGGTGACGAAGTCCGACTTCGAGACGGCGACGCCGCGCCCGTACATCCAGCCGTCCACCACCTCCGCCCCGTAGGGGTCGCGGGTCCAGCCCTCGCCCGGCGGCACGACGTCGCCGTGGGCGTTCAGCGCCACGGTCGGCCCGTCGCCGAAGCGGCAGCGCACGATCAGGTTGGTGGCGGAGATCATGCCGTTGGCCCGAACCAGCTCCGCCGGGACCGGGTGGCGCTCCACCGTCAGGCCCATGGCCTCCAGCAGCGCGGCGGCGCGCTCCGCGTGGGGCGCGCAGTCGCCGGCCGGGTTGTCGGAGGGCACCTTGACCAGTTCGGCCAGAAAACGGACCTGCTCGTCGCGGGTCTGCTCCAGGAACGCGCGGATGGCCTGTTGAGCGGTGTCGGTCATGGTGTCGGGGTCTCGTGCTCGAAGTGGCGGATGATGTCCAGGAGGATCTGCACCGACAGGTCGGCGTCCTCCACGGTGATGGATTCGGCGGGGTTGTGGCTGATGCCGCCCTTGCAGCGGACGAACAGCATGCCCATCGGCAGCACGCCGGCGAAGGCCATGGCGTCATGCCCGGCGCCGCTGGGCAGCGACAGGGGACGGACGCCGGCGCGGATCACGGCGGCCTCGATCTGCCGCCGGATGCCGGGGGAACAGGGGGCGGCGGCCGCGTCGTGGGTGGTCTCCACGGCCAGTTCCACGCCGCGGCGTGCGGCGATCGCCTCGAAGTCGGCGACGATGGCGGCGCAAGCGTCCCGCCGCACGGAGTCCTCCGGCGCGCGGACGTCGAGTGTGAAGGCGGCCTCGCCGGGGATGACGTTGACGGCGCCCGGCTTCGCCTCGATCCGGCCCACCGTCGCCACCAGCCCGGCGTCGGAGGACGCGGCCACCCGCTCCGCCGCCAGAGTCATCTCGGCGGCGGCGGCCAGCGCGTCGCGGCGCAGCGCCATGGGCACCGTGCCGGCATGGCCGGCCATGCCGCGCAGCCGGACGGCGAAGCGCGTGGCGCCGTTGATGGCCGTGACGATGCCGACCGGCAACCCTTCGGCCTCCAGCACCGGCCCTTGTTCGATGTGGACTTCCAGGAAGGCCAGCGCCTCCCCCGACTTGCGGGCCGCCGCGGCGATGGCCTCGGGGTCGCCGCCGAAGGCGCGCAGCGCGTCGGCCATGCGCACGCCGTCGCGGTCGCGCGTCTCCAGCGCCGCCCGGTCGAAGCGGCCGGCGACGGCGCGGCTGCCGGTCAGGGTCACCGGGAAGCGCACCCCCTCCTCGTCGCCGAAGCCCAGCACCTCGATGGCGAAGGGCAGCCGCTCGCCGCGCCGGTCCAGCTCCGCCACCGCGGCGACGGCGGCCAGCACGCCCAGATTCCCGTCATACCGTCCGGCGTTGCGCACCGTGTCGATGTGGGAGCCGATCAGCAGGGCCGGCGCGCCCGGCACGGTCCCCTCGTAACGGCCGACCACCGTTCCCGCAGGGTCCAGCCGGGCGTTCATCCCGGCCTTGCCCATCAGCTCCATCAGCCAGTCCGCGGCGGCGCGGTGCTGCGGGGTCAGGAACAGGCGGGTCAGCAGCCCCGGCTCCTCCGTGAAGCCGGCGAAGGCGTCGAGCCGCGCCATCAGGTCCGCGCCGAACGTCGTCATGGAAGCAGGTCCTTCAGGCGCAGCCAGGTGATGCGCTCGACCTGGACCAGCGCCGTGGCGAACTCCTCCTCTGGGCCGTTGGACAGGCGGGTCTCGAACGCCTCCAGGATGTCGGCGCGGCTGCGGCCCTTGACCGCCAGGATGAAGGGAAAGCCGAAGCGCGCCTTGTAGGCGTCGTTCAGTTCGGTGAAGCGGGCGAACTCCTCCGGCGTGCAGCGGTCGAGCCCGGCGCTGGCCTGCTCCGCCGTGCTGTCGGCGGTCAGCTCGCCGCGCAGCGCCAGACGGCCCGCCAGATCGGGGTGGGCGTTCAGCAGCGCCAGCTTGCGCTCATGGTCGGCGGCGCGCAGGACGGCCACCATGGCGGCGTGCAAACCCTCCGCGTCGTCGGACAGATTTCCGGCATCCCAGGCGCCTTCGGCGACCCAGGGCGAATGTTCGAACACGCCGCCGAATCGGGCGACGAAACTTGCACGGTCCATCTCGCTCGGTCGCATCCCGGCCTTCCCTGATCGGTCCCCTGCCCCGCAGCATAACCGCAATCGCCGAGGTCCGCTTTTTCGATCCGTTTGAAAGTCTTTTTGCTCAGGCCCCGTTCGGACCGCGCGGCGGTGCGGTATAAAGTCACTTATTCCTTCTCCCCTCTGGGGAGAAGGTCAGGATGAGGGGGCGGCCGAAGGCCGACGACGCCGGCTCATTGCAGTGCGTTGGACGCCCTGACGGGCGCCCCCTCACCCTAACCCTCTCCCCAGGGGGCGAGGGGATTCGCGAGAGGAGAGAGACCCATGTCCGGAAGCGGGCGCCTGACCACCCATGTTCTCGACACGACGCACGGACGGCCCGGCGCCGGGATCGCCGTCACCCTCTACCGCATCGACGGGGAGCGGCGGGAACGGCTGACGCAGACCCGCACCAACGCCGACGGGCGCTGCGACGCGCCGCTCCTCGCCGGGGCCGACCTGACGCCGGGCGTCTACGAGCTGGTGTTCGAGGCCGGCGACTATTTCCGCGCCTCCGGCCTGGAGATCGTCGAACCCGCCTTCCTCGACGTGGTGCCGATCCGCTTCGGCGTCGCCAACGCGGACCAGCATTATCACGTGCCGCTGCTCGTCTCCCCCTACAGCTACTCGACCTACCGGGGAAGCTGATCGGTCCAGGCGGCGAGCAGGCGGCGCTCTTCCGGCGTGATCCCGGTGACGTTGCCGGGGGGCATCGCGTCGGACAGCGCCGCCCAGGTCCGGATCTGGGGCGCGTGGCGGCCGATCGCCTCGGCGCTGTCCAGCATCACGCCGCGCGGCGGCGCGCCGATCCCCTCCCACACCGGCTGCGCCGCGTGGCACATGGAGCAGCGGGAGAGCACCACCTCTTCCACCTGCGCGAACTCGACCCTGGCCGGCGCGGCGGCGGCGCTTTCCGTCCGCGTGCCGGCGGCGCTCAACCCCACGATGACGGCGACGCCCGCGGCGGCCACCGCCCAGGTCCACCAGGGCGTCGGCTTGCCGGCGTGGCGGCTGTTGAAGAAGTGGCGGATCACCGCCCCCACCACCAGGACCACCGCCACGATCACCCAGCTGTAGCGCGTGCCGAAGGCCAGCGGGTAGTGGTTGGAGATCATCAGGAAGACGACCGGCAGCGTCAGGTAATTGTTGTGCAGCGAGCGCTGCTTGGCCTGCTTGCCCAGCGCCGGGTCGGGTACCTGACCGGCTTTCATGGCGGCCACGGCCTTGGTCTGGTTGGGGATGATGATGCGGAAGACGTTGGCCGACATCATCGTGCCGATCAGCGCCCCGACATGCAGCATTGCCGCCCGCCCGCTGAAGAGGTGGCTGAGGCCCCAGGCGACCAGCACCAGGAAGACGAAGCCCGCCGCCGCCAGCTTCACGTCGTCCTTGCCCAGCGGCGACTTGCACAGCCGGTCATAGACGTGCCAGCCCAGCCCCAGGGCGCCCAGGCTGAGCAGCACCGCCCCCCACCAGGGGATGTCCAGCACCGCCGGGTCGATCATGTAGAGCGCGGCGCCGTGGTAGTAGAGCACCGACAGCAGCGCGAAGCCGCTGAGCCAGGTGGCGTAGGCTTCCCACTTGAACCAAGTCAGCTTCTCCGGCAGCTCCGGCGGGGCGACCGTGTATTTCATCATGTTGTAGAAGCCGCCGCCGTGGACCTGCCACGCCTCCCCCGCCACGCCGTTGGGCAGGCCGTCGCGCCGCCGCAGGGACAGGTCGAGGTGGATGAAGTAGAAGCTCGACCCGATCCAGGCGATGGCCGTGATGACGTGCAGCCAGCGCACCAGAAAGTTGACCCACTCCCAGACGATCGGCTCCATGCGCGCGGCCTCTTCCGTTCGGTGATCCTCACCCTGAACTCTACGGTTGCCGCAGCGCAGCGGGGAAGCGGATGCGTGCGCCAGCACTTTCAAAAAAAACGGAAAGGTGGGAGGATTCTCCTCCATATCCACTCGCCCCCCTGGGGAGAGGGTTTAGGGTGAGGGGGCGCCCGCCAGGGCGTCCAACGCGCGGCAAGGGGCCGGCGTGGTCGGCCTTCGGCCGCCCCCTCATCCTGACCTTCTCCCCCGGGGGGAGAAGGAAAATCAGGAAAGACACGGCGTGGCGCTGCTGGAGAACATGCGGGTGTTCGTGCGGGTGGTTGAGCTGGGCAGCCTGTCCGCCGCCGGGCGGAGCCTGCGCCTGTCGCCCGCCGTGGTCAGCCACCGGCTGCAAAGCCTGGAGGAGCATCTGAACGCCCGCCTGCTCAACCGCACCACCCGGCAGGTGCAATTCACCGAGGCTGGCAAGGTCTTCTTCGAACACTGCCTGGAGGTGCTGGAGGCGGCGGAGCGGGCGGAGAGCAGCGTCGGCGCCATCGGCGGGGCGCCGGTGGGTAGCCTGCGGGTGACGGCGCCGCTGGGCTTCGGGCGGCGCATCCTGGCCCCGATGGTGCCGCGCTTCCACGCCGCCTACCCCCAGGTGGATTTGCGGCTGCGCCTGTCCGACCATCTGCTGGACCTGCTGCGCGAGGCGACCGATGTCGCCATCCGCATGGCGCCGCTGAAGGATTCCAGCTTCGTCGCGCGCAAGATCGCCGACCTGCCGCGGGTGCTCTGCGCCGCGCCGTCCTATCTGGAGCGGCGGGGCGTGCCGGCCCGGCCGGAGGATCTGCTGTCCCACCACTGCCTGCTGCTGCGCTTTCCCGGATCGCAGCAGTTCCAGTGGACGCTGAACACGCCGCAAGGCCCGATGACCCTGCCGGTGTCCGGCCAGTTCGACGCCGACGACGGCGACGTGCTGACCGGCTGGGCGCTGGCCGGGGAAGGCATCGTGCTGAAACCGTTGTGGGAGGTCGCCGACCATCTGCGCCGCGGGGAGCTGCGCGTCGTCCTGCCGCACTGCCCGCCGGAACCGGTGACGCTCGCCGTGCTGTACCCCCACCGCAACCTGCTGCCCGCGAAGATCCGCGTCTTCATCGACTTCTTCGCGGAGCAGGCCCGCGCCGCGCTCGCGGATTCAAAATAAGTCGCCCCGTTGGGGACAAGAATTGACACGGATTTCACGGATTTTAACCAGATTTCACGGAACCATTCGACGTGATGTCCATTGCGGCATGACCTGATTTTGGCATGGAAACAATCCGTGAAATCCGTGCGTTGATCCGTGAAATCCGTGTCGAATCTTGCTCGCATCTTCTGCTCCCTGCGTTCAGGCGATTGCCCCGGTGACGCTCCCGCTCTTTCCCCCGCTTTTCCAACGGCGTGCTATGATGCCGCCACGCCGCGCGGCGGGGTTCGCCGCAGGGAAGGACGAGAATGACCGCACAGCCGCCCGCCAAGCCGTTTCCGCCGAAACCCGCCAAACCCATCCGCAAGAAGACCCGCCGCGCCACCGAGCGGCTGACCATGACGGACGTGGCCAACGCCGCCGGCGTGTCGCCCAGCACCGTCTCGCTCTATCTGCGCAAGCCGGAGGCGGTGTCGGAGGAGCTGGCGACCCGCGTGCGGACGGTGATCGACCAGCTCGGCTACGTGCCCAATCTTGTGGCGGGCAGCCTCGCGGCGGCGAAGAGCCGGACGGTCGGGGTGATCCTGCCCTCCATCACCAACTCCTTCTTCGCGGAAACCTACAACACGCTGCAAAGCGCCTTCCAGACCGCCCATTACCAGACCCTGCTCGGCGTCAGCGAGTTCGATCCGGAGCGGGAGGAGGAGCTGATCCGCGCCTTCCTCGCCTGGTCGCCCGCCGCGGTGGTGGTCACCGGCCTGCACCACACCGAGCGGACGCGCGCCATGCTGCGCTCCTCCGGCGTGCCGGTGGTGGAGATGTGGGACATCCCCTCCGCCCAGACCCCGGCGGTGGACATGACGGTCGGCTTCTCCCATTTCGAGGTCGGGCGGCGGCAGGCCAGCCACCTCTACGACCAGGGCAGCCGCAAGGTCGCCTACATCGGCGCCGCCGTGCATCAGGACATGCGCGTGCGCAGCCGCACCGACGGCTATGAGGACGAGGTGCGGCGCCGCGGCCTGCACGAGCCGATCGCCTTCACCGCCCCCGACACCGCCTCCACCCCCGTCGGCATCTGGCTGATCGACGAGGTGTTCGCGCTCCACCCGGACATCGACGGGGTGGTCTGCTCCAACGACGCCATGGCGCTGGGCGTGCTGTTCGAGGCGAACCGGCGCGGGCTGAGCGTGCCCGACGATCTGGCGGTGATCGGCTTCGGCGACCTGACTTTCAGCGCCGCCTGCCTGCCGCCGCTGTCCACCGTGCGCCCGCCGCAGCGCGAGATCGGGGAGCTGGCCGCCGGCCAGATCCTGGCCCGGCTGAACGGCACCACGGTGGCCCAGCCGCATCATGGGCTGGATTGCGAGCTGGTCGTCCGCGACAGCACCCGTCCCGACGCCGATGCGGGCGTGGAGCGGCAGAAGGCGGGGTGAATCCTGGTCTGATGGACAGGGCCGACGATTGTCCCTTGTCCATGGTTCGTTCCCCTGCTTCCTTCCGCCCCATCGTGATTAACACACCGGGTTAGTGTGATGGACGGAGCTGCGGTGATCCGCGCCACCCTGCCGACGCTGCCGGACACGCCCGGCGTCTATCGGATGATCGGGGCGGACGGGCGCATCCTGTATGTCGGCAAGGCGAAGAACTTGAAACGCCGGGTGGCCAGCTACACCCGGACGGACGGGCTGCCCAACCGCACCCGCCGCATGGTGGCGCTGACCCGTTCCATGGAGTTCGTCACCACCCACACCGAGGCGGAGGCCCTCCTGCTGGAGGCCAACCTGATCCGCCGCCTGCTGCCGCCCTTCAACGTGCTGGTGAAGGACGATCGGTCCTTCTCCTACATCGCTCTGGGCGAGGGACACGAATTTCCGCGCCTGATGCACCACCGCGGCAGCGCCGATCGGCATGGCAGAAAGCGCGACCTGTTCGGCCCCTACGCCTCCCCCGCCCTGGTCGGCATGACCATCGGGGCGTTGCAGCGCGCCTTCCTGCTGCGCAACTGCGACGACGCCACCTTCACCGCGCGCACGCGGCCCTGCCTCCAGCACCAGATCAAGCGCTGCTCCGCCCCCTGCGTCGGCCGCGTCACGGCGGAGGAGTACGCCGCGCAGATGCAGGGCGTGCGCGACGTGCTGACCGGGCGCAGCGCCGCCATCCAGGCGGAGTTCGCCCGCCACATGATGGACTGCTCCGACCGGCTGGCCTATGAGGACGCCGCCCGCTGGCGCGACCGCATCCGCGCCCTGACCGCCCTGCAGAGCCGCCAGGACATCAATCTGGAGGGCGTGCTGGAGGACGCCGACGTGCTGGCCGTCCACGCCGAGGGCGGGACCGCCTGCGTCCAGGCCTTCTTCTTCCGCGGCGGGCGCAACCAAGGCACCCGCGCCTTCTTCCCCCGGCACGACGGGGAGGAGGAGCCCGCCGCGATCCTCGCCGCCTTCGCCGCGCAGCTCTACGAAGGGACGCCGCCGCCCCGCCACCTGCTGCTCAGCCACGCCATCCCGGAGCGCGCCCTGCTCGCCGAGGCGCTGACGCTGGCCGCCGGGCGGCGGGTGGAGGTCGAGGTGCCCCAACGCGGCCCCAAGCGCCGCGTCGTCGAACACGCCCTGACCAACGCGCGCGAGGCCCACGGGCGCCGCATGGCCGAACGTTCTGCCCAGGGCAAGCTGCTGGCCGGGGTGGCCCGCGTCTTCGGCCTTCCGAAGACTCCGGCCCGTATCGAAATCTACGACAACTCGCACATTCAGGGGGCCTTCCCGGTCGGCGCCATGGTGGTCGCCGGGCCGGAGGGCATCCAGCGCAACGCCGGGCGCCGCTTCCACATCAAGGACCCCGCCGCGGCTGGCGACGACTACGCCATGCTGCGCGAGGTGCTGACCCGCCGCTTCGGGCGGGCGCTGCGCGAGGATCCGCAGCGCAGCGGTGGCCAATGGCCCGATCTGGTGCTGATCGACGGCGGTCTCGGCCAATTGAACACCGCCCGCGCGGTGCTGAACGGGCTGGGCATCGCGGGCGTGCCGCTGGCCGCCATCGCCAAGGGACCGGACCGCGACGCCGGGCGCGAGCGCTTCTTCCTGCCGGACCGTGAGCCCTTCCAGCTGGAGCCCAACGACCCGGTCCTCTACTTCCTGCAGCGGCTGCGCGACGAGGCCCACCGGACGGCCATCGACGCCCACCGCACCCGCCGCCTGAAGGCGATGGACCACACCCGCATCGATGGCATCCCCGGTGTCGGCCCGTCGCGCAAGAAGGCCCTGCTGCACCATTTCGGCAGTTCCACCGCGGTGGCCTCGGCCGGGCTGAAGGATTTGGAGGCCACCCCCGGCATCAGCGCGGCGCTGGCCCGGCGGGTGTTCGAGCATTTCCATGGGTAGGGGATGAGTGGCCGAGGTGGGGGCAACCGCCGCCCGAATTATTCCAAGGACACCGATGCAGCCGCCGCTCATCAGTCCTGCGTTTGCGCGGATTTTGGTTAGTGCTTCCTTAACCCGACGGGATCATGGTCCGCCCACCACAAACAGAGCATGCACGCAGGGCGCCTGACCATGGGCCAGAAGACCATCAAGTTCTCCGATAAGAACGGCTACCGCGACGTCGAACTCGACAGCCTGCCGCGCAACGTGCGCGCCGCCGTCACCGACATGGCCGCGAAGAACCCCGTCGCCAGCATCATCGTCGACCAGACGGGCATGCTGTACCGGATTCACCTGACCGAGCCGGCGAACGTCTATCTGGACGTGCTCTCGGTCGCCTGAACCGCGGCACTCCACAAGGTCCAGGAACAACGGCGGCGCACCCGGTGCGCCGCCGTTTCCATTTCAGCGTGCCGCCACGAGCGTTCCGTCACTCCGGCAGGACGGACACCGTGCGGTCCAGGGCATCGCGCGGAACCGTCGAGCCGAAACCGGACAGGATCGCGCGGGCGTGCCCCGGTGCCAGACCGGTCATCCGGGCCAGATCGCCGGCGTCCAGCCCCTGCTGTTCGGCGGCGTGGCGGATGCGGGTGATGGCGTCGCGTTTTTCCGAGCGGTCCATGGCGCTGCTCCGTTTGCGGACGTGATGGGTCATGCGGTGCTCCTGTGCCGGCGGGCAGGGAGTGGCGGGTTTGCGGCTCCTCAGTGCGGGCGGCCTTCCAGGCGGCGCAGCGCGCGGTCGAGCGTGCTTACGGGCATCATGAACACGGTGCCGCCCAGAACCGCCCGGACATCCTCGATGTCCAGGCCGGTGGCGGCGGCCACGCCACGCTCGTCCAGGCCGCGGTCTTCGGCGATCACGGCGATCCAGCCCGCCAGCGTGCGGGCCTGCGCCATCCGGGCCGGGTCCGTCAACGGATGACGATGCGCCGATAAGTTGCGGCCTCGGGGGTCCGCAAGGTCGGTTGGGGTTAGCATGGGCTCCTCCCAAAGAGCATTGGCCAATCATATGGCCTTCTTTTTCGGGCTATGGTGCGCTTCCTCCGTCCTGCGCACAATCCATCCATCGGCGTAATGCCCTTCGCCCGATGCCCCCTGGCAAAAGGTTCTGCGACGAAAAGTCCCGACTCCGTGCCGCCACGCTCAGGCTCCCACCCAGCGCCGCGTCGGCCCGGTGTCCACATGGACAAAGTTCCGCTTCGCGTAGCAACCCGCCCCGCCCTCGCCGAAGGACAGGGCGCAGCGGTAGAGATCCACCGCGCGCCGCCCCTGCAGGCGCAGGTCGACCGCCCGCCCCTGCAGATGCAGGCTGCCCGTCGCCGCCCCCTTGACGCGGCGGTTGGTCTCTTTGGACCGGAAGGCCGACAGCACCTCGAACGGATGCTGGCTGTCCAGCTTCTCCTGCATCTCCGACAGACGATTCAGCAGGGCGAGATCGATGCGGTGGCAATCGTCGCTGCGATGGTCGCGCAGCACCCAGTCGATGCGGGCCATCGCCTCCGCCACCGGGCGTCCCTCCGCCCAGTAGACGCCGTCGAAGCTCTCTCCCGTCAGGCAGTTGTAGATCCGCAGCGTGCGCTCCGGCGCTGGCTCCCACGCCGCCGCGCTGCGGCTGTTGCAGACGCCGACCGCCACGGCGGCCCCCAGCCCGAAGATGCCGCGGCGCGTCAGCGCGGACGCGGCGGGCTGGTCCATCGGGGATTTATGGGGAGACGTTTGAAGGTGGGGAGCGGGATAGCGGCGGGACGGAACGTTCAGAGACGACAGAAAAGACGACGACAAAAACGACATGGAACCACCGGTGTGTTGCGTTACCGAAGCCGAGAACAGGGAAAACCGGGAAATGTCGGCACGCCTTGGCGACGGCAGGGGATGCGCGTCGGTGAGCCGGGCGTGCCGCGGGGACGGGAGAAACCTTCAGCCAATGTTCGGGCTCTCCCGTGTCGAGTCCCCTGTCCGGCGGCGGGTAACCCGGACAACAGCCCAACCGTTCCGCCGCGGCGGGTAGCATACGGTAGTTTACCCCCCGTTCGGCGGGGGTGGCTCCCGTCGCCTTCGGGCGTGCGGCATCATCCTTTGGATAGGCGATCTATCCCAACGAACAGAGACATGAACGGACTTCGGGAATAAGGCCCGACCTAAAAGCACAGGGCTGATGGACATCAGTTTTTCCCGATGAAAGAATGCCGGCAACACATCGACCCACCCCTTTTGAGAAGGATCGACCGTCGACTTTCTCAACGTCCGGGAGATGTCAGAAATGACCGAGGAAACTCCGCCCGCGCAGGGGTGGGCATTGGATGATCATGCCGTCAGGACTCAGCTTGAGCGGATTTTGGCGAGCGACCATTTCGACGCGTCGGACCGCAACCGCCGCTTCCTGCGCTATGTGGTCGAGGAGTGTCTGGACGGGCGGGCGCAGCAGATCAAGGCCTACTGCATCGCCGTCAGCGTCTTCAACCGGGAGCCGAGCTTTGACCCGCAGTCAGACCCCATCGTGCGGCTGGAGGCCGGGCGTCTGCGCCGCAGCCTGGAGCATTACTATCTGACCGCGGGCCGCAGCGACCCGATCCGCATCGTCGTGCCGAAGGGCGGCTATGCACCCCGCTTCGAACGGGTGAACGATGATCCGTCCCCCGGCCTGCCCGCCCCTCAAGCCGTTCCGACAGCGGAAACAATGCGAAGGCCCGTTTCCCTGCGCGTCGCCGGGTGGGCCGCCGTGGTGCTGATCGCCGTCGGCTTGGCCGGCTTGCTGGTCGGGCGAAACCTCGCCACCCCCATCGACGTGGAAGAGGCACTGGCGCTCGGCCCGCATCCCATCGCGGCCACTATGGAGCCGGGGGGGAGCGAGCCGGCGTTGCCCCTGTCGGCGACGCCCCTGTCAGCGAAACCGCACACGGCGCTCGATGCATCGGTGACCATCGTCGTCGGCCCCTTCCGCACCACCGGCCAGTCGGCGGAGGACGGCGCCCTTGCCGCCATGCTGACCGACGAGATTGCCAGCGGCCTCGCCAACCGGACCGATCTTCCGGTGCGGATCGATCCGCCGCCGACCGCCGCCCTGCCCCACCAAGGGATCCGTCTGTCCGGCAGCCTTCAGGGGCATGACACGGCGGTGCGCTTGGTCGTGCACTTGACCGACCTCGCCACCGGAGCGGTGCTCTGGTCCAACAGCCTGGACCGGCCGGCCGGGCCGGAGGGAGCGCCGACCCCGCAGAACCTGGCGGCCAGCATCGTCGAACCGCTCACCGCTGCGCAAGGTCCCCTGTTGTCGGTTGCCACCGCGCGTCTGCGCACCAAACCGACCACCAGCCTGTCGCCGCGCGAATGCGCCTTTCTCGCCACCGGTCGGCATGAAATTCCGCCAATCGAGCGGACCGCCTTGAGCGGTTGCCTGAACTCGGCCGCCAGCGCATTGACGAGCAGCGCCGGCGAGTCCGCTCGGCTGTGGTCTGCGCTGTCCCTTCTGCAATCCAACGCCTATCGGGCGGAGCGGAACGACGCCGCACTGGACGATGCCCTGGCCGCCGCCCTGCGCGCCACCGAACTGGAGCCGGCATCGCTGCGCCCGTTGACGGCACTCTACACCGCCTATTGCCTGCGCGGGCAATACGCCCCCTGCTTCGCCACCGGGCAACGCGCCTTGCAGGCATCACCTGGCAACGCTCATGTGCTGGGTGACCTCGGTCTCTGGCATGTCGAGGCTGGACAATCCGCGAAAGGCCTGCCTCTGCTGGAGCAGGCGATGGAGCGCGACCCGGCGCAGCGGGAACGGCTTCTGTCCGCTTACAGCCTTGCCCTCCAGCGCCATGGGCACCCGGACAGTACGAAGCTTGAGTTCGAGGTGACCGCCGCTGCACCGGCCCAGGCCGCGCTGGCCGTGGCCTTCGTTGAGATGGGCCGAATGGATGAGGCCAAGGCGGCGGCGACGCGGGCACTGGCGGCGGACCCTGATTTCGCACGGCGCGCCGCACGGGAGCAACGCATCCAACCCCTGCCTCCGACGCTGGACGCGGCCATCCGCAGCAGCTATGCCATGGTCGGATTGGCCGCGCCCGGGGGCGAGAGCGTCACCCGGTAGCTCTCATACCCGGTAGCTCTCATACGACGTCGTATGATGAAACCGGCGACGCCGTCCGACGCGTCAGCCGGTGCCCGGCTGGACGGACCCGTCATCCTCTTCCGCCCGCCGCCGCAGCTCGTCCGAGGTGGTTCCGGCGGGCACGGCGTCCTGCAGCGTCCCGTCGCCGGGCGTCTTGGTCTTGTCCTCCAACGGGGAGTCCTTCCCCGCCTCGCCCCCCGCCTGGGAAGGGCTGTCGGGTGTTTTCTCTTCAGCCATGGCGAACCTCCGCTTTGTTGTGGTTCCAACGGACAACGTCTGTGATGTCCGCGGGGTCCGCGTCACGGGCGGGGTGCGCTGTCCGGAGAGTCGTCCGTGCCCGGCGCCTTATCCTTTCTGGTCTCGGCGCCCGGCCCTTCAATGTTCTGGAAGCCCATCTTCTCCTCGTCGATGGCGGGGTCGGCGCGGGTGTTCTTGATGTCGAGCGGCACGTCGCGCTCGTCGCCGTAGCGTTTGTCGGTGTTCATGATCCACTCCTGCTTATGGGTGAAGCTTGCGTCTCCGCCCTTCCCAACAGGACACCGGCATGGCCGTTGCGCCAGCCCCGTACCGTAGCCCCTTGCCGACAGCGGCCCGGCTGCACACATCACGGCGTCATAATCGCGTATAAAGTTGACCCCGACGGTCAGGCAATCCTTGACCGCGCCGCGGCACTTCCGTAGGGACTCGCGCGGTGGACCATGCCGGACATTGCCGGTATGAAGCCGGCACCCGACCATCAAGCACCCCGCCCCGGCAGCGCTCCTCGCGCACCGGCGGCCCGAACGGAGAGCGTCATGCTCAACGAAGCCACGCCCACCGTCGCCGTTCCGGCGGCGCGGGACATCTTCTCCCTCCCCCGGCACCGGACGGAGGCCCGGCGGCCGGCGCCCTTCCTGCCGATGACGCGGGCGGAGATGGACCGGCTGGGTTGGGATAGCTGCGACATCGTGGTGGTGACGGGCGACGCCTATGTGGACCACCCGAGCTTCGGCATGGCGATCATCGGGCGGCTGCTGGAGGCGCAGGGCTTCCGCGTCGGCATCATCGCCCAGCCGGACTGGAGCAGCGCGGAGCCGTTCAAGGCACTGGGCAAGCCGAACCTGTTCTTCGGGGTGACCGGCGGCAACATGGACTCGATGGTGAACCACTACACCTCGGACCGCCGCCTGCGTCACAACGACAGCTACACCCCCAACGACGAGGGCGGCAAGCGGCCCGACCGCGCGGTGATCGTCTACAGCCAGCGCTGCCGCGAAGCCTACAAGGACGTGCCCATCGTGCTCGGCGGCATCGAGGCGAGCCTCCGCCGCATCGCCCAGTACGACCATTGGAGCGAGAAGGTCCGCCGCTCCGTCCTGGTGGATTCCAAGGCGGACATCCTGTGCTACGGCAACGCCGAGCGGGCGATCATCGACGTCGCCCACCGCATCGCCGCCGGGGAGAAGGCGCGGGAGATCGACGACATCCGCGGCACCTCCATCGTCCGCAGCCGCGTGCCGGACGGCTGGACCGTCCTCGACAGCAGCAGCATCGACGAGCTGACCCCCGCCGCCCCGCGCGCCGCCGGGGCCGACCGCACCGTGGTCCGCCTGCCCTCCTTCGAACAGGTCAGCGCCGACAAGGTGCTCTACGCCCACGCGTCGCGCGTGCTGCACCAGGAGAGCAACCCCGGCAACGCACGCGCGCTGGTGCAGCGGCACGGCGACCGCGAGGTCTGGCTGACCACCCCGCCGATCCCGCTGACCACGGCGGAGATGGACGGGGTCTACGGCCTGCCCTACGCCCGCGCCCCGCACCCGGCCTACGGCGACGCGCGCATCCCGGCCTGGGAGATGATCCGCTTCTCGGTGAACATCATGCGCGGCTGCTTCGGCGGCTGTTCCTTCTGCTCCATCACCGAGCATGAGGGCCGCATCATCCAGAGCCGGTCGGAGGGGTCGATCCTCAAGGAGGTCGAGGAGATCCGCGACAAGGTGAAGGGCTTCACCGGGGTCATCTCCGATATGGGCGGGCCGACCGCCAACATGTACCGCATGGCCTGCAAGGACCCGGAGATCGAGAAGGTCTGCCGCCGCCCGTCCTGCGTCTTCCCGGACATCTGCAAGAACCTGAACACCGACCACAGCGACCTGATCCAGCTCTATCGCAAGGCGCGCGCCATTCCCGGCGTGAAGAAGATCAACATCGCCTCGGGCCTGCGCTACGACCTCGCCGTCCGCAGCCCGGAGTATGTGAAGGAGCTGGTGACCCACCATGTCGGCGGTTACCTGAAGATCGCGCCGGAGCACACGGAGCCCGGCCCGCTGTCCAAGATGATGAAGCCGGGCATCGGCACCTACGACCGCTTCAAGGAGATGTTCGAGAAGGCGGCCAAGGCGGCGGGCAAGAAGCTCTACCTGATCCCCTACTTCATCGCCGCCCACCCCGGCACCAGCGACGAGGACATGATGAACCTCGCTTTGTGGCTGAAGCGGAACGGGTTCAAGGCCGATCAGGTGCAGACCTACCTGCCCTCCCCCATGGCGCTCGCCACGGCGATGTACCACAGCGACCGCAACCCGCTGCGCCCGATCCGCCGCGAGGGCTCGGAGACGGTGTTCTCCGCCAAAGGGCTGAAGCAGCGCCGCCTGCACAAGGCCTTCCTGCGCTACCACGACCCGGAGAACTGGCCGGTTCTGCGCGACGCGCTGAAGGCGATGGGCCGCAGCGACCTGATCGGACCGGGCGAGCACCAGCTGGTGCCGGCTTGGCAGACGACGGGCGGAATCGGCAAGGCGGAGAAGCCGAAGCCGGGCAAGACCTTCTACACCCAGCAGGCCGGCAAGGGCCGCCGGGCGCCGGCCAAGGCCGGCAAGCCGACGGGACGGGTGCGATAGCCCTCTCCCCTCCGGGGAGAGGGTGGCCCGCAGGGCCGGTGAGGGGGATGCGCGTGTGCCGGACGTGACGTCACGCGCATCCCCCTCACCCTAACCCTCTCCCCGGAGGGGAGAGGGAACAAGACCTCAGCAGTCGTTGAGCGCCCGGATGCGCTCGATCAAGGCCAGTCCGTCGCGCTCGGCCAACGCGACCTCGGCGGCGCCGTCGCAGGCGCGGCCGCTCACATGGACATAGTGGTAGCGCACGCGCACGGCGTCCCGCCCGGCGGCCTCCGCGGCCAGCAGGCGGATGGGAACGCTCATGTTGCCGTAGAAGCGGCTCATCGACGCGATGTCGTAGGCCCCGCTGCCCCGCTTCTCGGGGACGACGTAGGTGTTGGCCCGCGCGGCGTCGGCTTGCCCCAAGGCCTCGTAGAAAGCGCGCACCGCCGCGACCCGGTCGGTCGGTTGGGGGCGGTGCGTCGGCGGGGTGAATTGGGCCGGGTCAGCGCTCGGAGCCGTCTGCGGGATGGGCGCAGGGTTGGCTACGGGCTGACCCGGCCGGACCACCGCGGCGGCCGGGGACGGCTGCGGTGGAACGGGGATCGGCTGGGGAGGGGACAACTCCACCGCCGGAAAAGGATTGGGCTGCGGCACGAGCCGCAGAGGACCTTGGGTGGCTGTTTGGGGGGCCGTCTGCGCCACGGCGGCGCCGGCCAACAGGCACGAGCCCACCGCCGCCGCGAGTCCCAGACGCCTCACACGGTCGCCCATCGCACTCTCCTGTCGAAAAGCGTCAAATCCATAGCAAATCCCCGTTTGCCGGAGGATTGTCCGGAACGGTCCTCTGGCTTGCATTCCGGCAGGGCGGGCTCTAGCGTGACCGGCATGACCGATGCACAGACCACCCCGATCCGCCGGCTCGCCGCCCCGCAGGCCGTTCTTCTGGAACAGCCGAGGCACGGCGTCCCGCAAACCAGCGAGATGCTGTTCGGTGAAACATGTACGCCGCTCGACCGGGATGGCGACTGGGTGAAGGTGGAAAACCGCACCGACGGCCATGTCGGCTGGCTTCCCCCCGGCACGGACCTGACGGAACCGGTCGCCCCGACTCACCGCGTGTCCGGGCGCGTGGCGAATTTGCACCCGGCGCCCACCCACAAGGCGGTGCCCGTGGCGGCGCTGAGCTTCGGCAGCCTCGTGACCGTAGCGGAAAAGGCCGACAGCGGCTGGGTCCGGCTCGACAACGGGCTGTGGACGTTCGGCAAGCAGCTGGAGCCGGTCGCCGTGCCGCTGGACCGCGTTCCGGTGGAGACGGCGCTGCGCTTCCTGGAAACCCCCTATGTCTGGGGCGGGCGGAGCGCCTTCGGCATCGACTGCTCCGGCCTCGTCCAGGTGGCGCTGCGCGCGGCGGGGATCACCACCCACCACAGCAGCGGGATGCAGCGCAACGACGACCGGCTGGGGCCGATGCTGTCCCAAGATGGTTTTGGGCCGGACGGGCAGGGGATCGACTACCGCCGCGGCGACATCGTGTTCTTCCCCGGCCATGTCGGGATCATGCTGGACGGCGCCACGCTGCTGCACGCCACCGTCTTCACCATGTCAGTCGTGACCGAGCCCCTGGCCGACGTGGCCGCCCGCGCTGAAGGCATCACCGGCGTGCGCCGCCCGCTCATCTAGCGCCCAGCCGATCAGGAGCAGCGTCGGGCCGTCGCCCGCCGCCACGCCACGCTCGGCCATGGCGCCCAGAGTCGTGCGATGGTGGCGTTCGTCGGGACGGCAGCCGTTCTCCACCGCCAGCACCGGCGTGTCGGGGGACAGGCCGCCGGCGGTCAGGCCGCGCCCGACGCGGCGGGCGGCCTCGCGGCCCATGTAGATCGCCAGCGTGCCCTTCGGGTCGGCCAGCCGCGCCCAGTCCGGCTCGGTCGCGTCACCCTCACGGGCGTGGGCGGTGACGAAGGTAACGGCGCGCGACACGCCGCGCTTGGTCAACGACAGCCCGGCGCTGGACGCGCAGCCGAGCGCCGCGGTGATGCCGGGGATCACCGACACGCTGATTCCGACACGCTCCAGATGCTCGATCTCCTCGCCGGCCCGGCCGAAGATCATCGGGTCGCCGCCCTTCAGCCGGACGATGCGCCGCCCGCTGCGGGCCTGTTCCTCGATCAGGGCGTTGATGGCTTCCTGCGAGTGGGAGTGCCTGCCCGACCGCTTGCCGACGCAGATCAGTTCCACCCTCGGCTGCGCCAGGGCGAGGATGCCCGGCCCAACGAGATGGTCGTAGAGGATCACCTCGGCTTGCGAAATCGCCCTCGCCGCCGCGACGGTCAGCAGGTCGGGGTCCCCCGGCCCGGCGCCGACCAGCGTGACATGGGGCGTCCGCTTGCCCGCCTCCGGGATGGCGCGGGCGACGCGGTGGGTCGTGCGCGGACGCAATGCCGAACCCAGCGCCGCGCGCAGGGCGACGATGAAGTTGAAACGCTTGCCCCCGGACCGGGAGACGAGACCGTCAAGCCACATGGCTGCGCTGGGCATCGGCAAGGATCTCCTTGAGTTCGGGAAGGCAGGAGCCGCAGTTGGTCCCGGCCCGCAGGGCCGCTCCGACCTCCTGGACCGTGGTCAGGCCTTGGCTTTGGATGGCGGCGATCAGGCGGTTGACGCCGACGCCGAAGCAGGAACAGACCGTCCGCCCCTCGTCGGCCATGGGAACCGGCGACCGACCGGAGAGCAGGGCACGGCGGGCGGCACCGTCCAGCGTCTCCGCCGACAGCAGGTCGACCAGCCAGGCGCGGCTTGGCAGGCCGCCGGAGGTAGACAGGAACAGACAGGCCTCCAGCCGGTCGTGGGTCACCCAGGCGCGGCGCAGCACGCCGCAGGCCGCGTCGCTGTAATCGACCGTCGCCCCGGCGAAGCCGAACGCCAGCGCCTCCGGAGCGGGCAGGGCGTCCTCGCCGGCCAGCTCGATCAGGTGGCCGCCGGGGACGGCGCGGCGGGACCAATAGCCGCCATGGGCAGGCTCCACGGGCTCGCGGGCGATCAGGAATCCGGTCCAGGCGGCGGGGTAGGGGGCGACCGTCACCGGCATACGCTTCAGGTCGGGCTGGCCGGATACGGGGTCCACGGCCAGATCGTCCACCAGTCGCCCGACGACGCAGGAGGCGGTGAAGCGGTCGGTCCAGTGCATGGGCAGGAAGGCCTCCCCCGCCCGCTGCGCCTCGGTCACGCGCAGCCGGGCCAGCGCCGTGCCGACGGGGGTGGACAGGCTGACCAGGGCGCCGTCCGTCAGGCCGCGCGCCGCCGCGTCCTGCGGGTGGAGGTCCAGGCAGGGTTCCGGCGCGTGGGCGGAGAGGCGCGGCGACAGGCCGGTGCGCGTCATGGTGTGCCACTGGTCGCGCAGGCGGCCGGTGTTCAACATCAGCGAACCCGGCTCCAGAAAGCGGGGCGGGGGGCGGGAGGTGACGGGGACGAAGCGCGCCCGCCCGTCGTCGGTGAAGAAGCGCCCGTCGGTGTAGAGACGGCGCGTCGGACCCTCGCCGACCCGCCGCGGCCAGGGGGCGGGAGCGAGCGTTTCAAATTCAGCGTCGGACAGCCCGGCGAGGCCGCCGATGTCGAAGGCGCGTGTGCCGTCGTTCTCGAAGGCGGAGAGGGCGGCATGCTCGCAGAAAACGGCGGCGGGCGTCTCGAAGGGGAAGGCGGCGGTGAAGCCCATCGCGCGGGCAACCTGGGTGACGATCCACCAGTCGGGCCGCGCCTCGCCTGCCAGGGGACGGAAGGACCGCTGGCGGGAGATCGTGCGGTCGGAGTTGGTGACGGTGCCGTCCTTCTCGCTCCAGCCCGCGGCGGGCAGGCGGATGTGGGCCAGCCGTGCCGTGTCGGTGTCGGCAATGCAGTCGGAGACAATGACCGTCTCGCAGTTTGCCAGCGCGCGGCGGACGCGGGCGGCGTCGGGCATGCTGACCGCCGGGTTGGTCGCCATGACCCAGACGGCGCGCACCGTGCCCTCCTCCACCGCGTGGAACAGGTCGACCGCCTTCAGGCCGGGCTTGTCCGCCACGCGCGGCGCGTTCCAGAAGCGGCGCAGCCGGTCCACCGACTCCGGCTCGAACCCCATATGCGCGGCGAGCTGGTTGGCGAGCCCGCCGACCTCGCGCCCGCCCATGGCGTTGGGCTGGCCGGTGACCGAGAAGGGCCCCATCCCCGGCGCGCCGATCCGCCCGGTCAGGAAATGGACGTTCAGGATGGCGTTGACCGTGTCCGTCCCCTGCGAGGATTGGTTCACCCCCTGGGAGTAAATGGTGACGGTGCGGCGGACCGTTGCGACTTCAGCGTAGAAGGCCTCGATGTCGGCCAGCGGCAGACCGCAGCGGGCGGCGACATGGGCGGGGGAGGGGGCGTCGGCGCGGGCGGCCTCCAGCGCCTTGGCCAGACCGGCGGTGTGCTCCGCGACGAAACGGGCGTCGAGCAACCCGTTGTCGGCGAGATGGACGAGCAGCCCGTTGAACAGCAGGGCGTCGGTGCCGGGCCGGATGGGCAGGTGGCGGTCGGCCCCGTCCACCGCGGCGGTGCGGCGCGGGTCGATGGCTATAATGCGGGTGCCGCGCGCCTGCTTGGCCGCCAGCAGCCGCTGGTTCAGGATCGGGTGGCACCAGGCGAGGTTGGAGCCGACCAGCAGGACCAGATCGGCTTCCTCCAGGTCCTCGTAGGTCACCGGCACCGCGTCGGCCCCGAAGCCGCGCTTGTGGCCCGCCACGCTGGAGGCCATGCAGAGGCGCGAATTGGTGTCGATGTTGGCGGTGCCGAGGAAGCCCTTCGCCAGCTTGTTGACGGCGTAATAGTCCTCGGTCAGCAACTGGCCGGAGACGTAGAAGGCGACCGAGTCCGGCCCATGCTTCGCGATGGTGTCGGACAGGCGCGTTGCGACGGCGGCGATGGCCTCGTCCCAGGCGACGCGCCGCCCGTCCACCTGCGGGTGGAGCAGCCGCTCGCCGAGGCCCAGCGTATCGGGCAGGTTGGTGCCCTTGGAGCAGAGCTTCCCCCGGTTGGCCGGGTGATCGGGGTCGCCGGAGACGGAGACGCTGCCGTCGCTGGAGACGGAGGCCAGGACGCCGCAGCCGACGCCGCAATAGGGGCAGGTGGTGCGGACCGTTTCCTTTGCAAATTCCCTCTCCCCCCCGGGGAGAGGGGAGGGTAAGGGGGTTGCGCGTGGCGGTGCGTCCGGCAAAAGCGCAACCCCCTCACCCCAACCCTCTCCCCAGAGGGGAGAGGGGGAAGAAGGAGGGGGAGAGGGGCCTTCAGCGTCACCCATGGCCGCACCCTCCACGGCCCGGACGGAAGGCCGCCAGCCCGAGCTGCACCGCGCCGTCGACCACCCGCACCGGGCAATGGCCGGCGCAGCCCTCGTCCGGGCCGACCGCCTCGCCGCTGGCGAGGTCAATCACCCAGCTGTGCAGCGGGCAGGTCACCCGCGCGCCGTGGACGATGCCCTGCGACAGCGGGCCGCCGGCGTGCGGGCAGCGGTCCTCCAGCGCGTAGACCTCGTCCGCCACGGTGCGGAACAGGGCGATGTCGCCGAAGTCGGTCCGCACCACGCGGGATCCCTGCCGGGGGATGTCCTCGACCGAGCCGACGGTGATCCAGGAAATGCTCTGATCCATGTCTCGTTACCCCACCTGAGCGAGCGGCGCGAATTCGTGACGGTCCACCGACCCGTTGGCCCGCTCGGCCCAGGGATCGTCCTGCGAAAAGCTCTGGGAGAAGAGGAAGCGGGCGTTGAGCGCCGCGCGGCCCTCGGCATCATCGACCAGCCGGCGCTTGATGTGGTCCAGCCCGACGCGCTCGACCCACGGGGCGGTGCGCTCCAGATAGCGGGCCTCCTCGCGATAGAGCTGCATGTAGGCGCCGGTGTATTCCAGCACCTCCGCCTCGGTCTCCACCTTCACCAGCAGGTCGCAGGCCCGGACGTGCATGCCGCCGTTGCCGCCGACGTGAAGCTCATAGCCGCTGTCCACGCAGACGACGCCCAGGTCCTTGATGGTGGCCTCCGCGCAATTGCGCGGGCAGCCGGAGACGGCCAGCTTCACCTTGTGCGGGGTCCAGGTTCCCCAGGTCATCCGCTCCAGCTTGACGCCAAGGCCGGTGCTGTCCTGCGTGCCGAAGCGGCACCATTCCGACCCGACGCAGGTCTTCACCGTGCGCAGCCCCTTGGCGTAGGCGTGGCCGGACACCATGCCGGCGGCGTTCAGGTCCGCCCACACCGCGGGCAGATCCTCCTTCTTCACGCCGAACAGGTCGATGCGCTGGCCGCCGGTCACCTTCACCGTGGGAATGGCGAACTTGTCCACCACGTCGGCGATGGCGCGCAGCTCCTTCGCGCTGGTCAGCCCGCCCCACATGCGCGGGACGACGGAGTAGGTGCCGTCCTTCTGGATGTTGGCGTGGACGCGCTCGTTGATGTAGCGGGACCGGCTGTCGTCCTTGTAGTCGCCCGGCCATTCGCAGAGCAGGTAATAGTTCAGCGCCGGGCGGCAATGGTGGCAGCCGTCGGGCGTGCGCCATTCCAGCCGCTGCATCACGTCGGGGATGGATTTCAGTTCCAGCGCGGTGATGGCCCGGCGCACCTCGTCGTGGGTGCGGTCGGTGCATTTGCACATCGGCTTGGCCTTCGCCTCGCCCGCGTAGCCGTCGCCCAGCGTCAGGGCCAGGAGCTGCTCCACCTGACCGGTGCAGCTTCCGCAGGAGGCCGAGGCTTTGGTATGAGCCCGCACCTCGTCCAGGT
Organism: Azospirillum brasilense; assembly: GCF_001315015.1. Lineage (NCBI taxonomy): Bacteria > Pseudomonadati > Pseudomonadota > Alphaproteobacteria > Rhodospirillales > Azospirillaceae > Azospirillum > Azospirillum brasilense. The sequence continues at coordinate 1,696,916 of NZ_CP012915.1, forward strand.
TAGACAGGCCCTTCTCGGTGATCGCCTTGACGATGGTGCCCTTGCACACGCCGTTGCAGCCGCAGATCTCCGCACTGTCGGGGAGCGCCGCAACGGCGGCCTTAGGGTTTGCCGCCCCCTCGCCTCCAAAGCTCTGGCCGAAGATCAGGGTGTCGCGGACCGGCGCCACCTCGGTCCCGTCCTTCAGCATCTGGAAGTACCAGCCGCCGTCCTTGGTGTCGCCGTAGAGCACGGCGCCCAGGATGCGGTTCTCCTTGACCACCACGCGCTTGTAGACGCCGCGGGCGGCGTCGCGGAACACGATGTCCTCGCAGTCCTTGCCGCCGGTGAAGTCGCCCGCCGAGAAGACGTCCACCCCCGTCACCTTCAGCTTGGTCGAGGTGACGGAGCCGGTGTAGGCGGCCTCCGTACCGCCGGCCAGCCGGGCGGCGGCGACCTTGGCCATCTCGAACAGCGGGGCGACGAGGCCGTAGGTCTGGCCGCGATGCTCCACGCACTCTCCGACCGACAGGATCGCCGGGTCGGAGGTGGTCATGGCGTCGTCCACCTGGATGCCGCGCCCGCAGGCCAGCCCCGCCGCCTTGCCCAGCGCCATGTTCGGGCGGATGCCCACGGCCATGACCACCAGATCGGCGGGAAGCTCCTGCCCATTTTTCAGGCGAACCGCCGAAACGCTCTCGTTGCCCACAATTTCAGCAGTGTCAGCGCCGGTCAGCACAGTGATGCCGCGGCGCTCCAGCTCGTGCCGCAGCAGCGCCCCGGCGGAGCGGTCGAGCTGCCGTTCCATCAGCGTGTCCATCAGGTGCAGGACCGTGACGTCCATGCCCTTGACCTTCAGGCCGTTGGCCGCCTCCAGCCCGAGCAGGCCGCCGCCGATGACCACGGCGCGCCCGCCCTTGGCCGCTGCCTCCAGCATCGTGTCGACATCGGCGAGGTCGCGGAAACCGACGACGCCGGGCAGGGTGGAGCCGGGAACCGGGATGATGAAGGGCGTGGAACCGGTGGCGATCAGCAGACGGTCATAGGGTACGGTCAGGCCGGACATGGCCGTGACGGTGCGGTTCGCGCGGTCGATCACCTCCACCCGGTCGCCGGTCAACAGCTTGATTCCGTTGGCCTCGTACCAGTCGCGCCCGTTCAGCACGATCTGCTCGAAGGTCTTCTCCCCGGCCAGCACGGGGGAGAGCATGATGCGGTTGTAGTTGGGGTGCGGCTCGGCGCCGAAGACGGTGATGTCGTAACGGTCCGGCGCCTTGGTCAGCAGCTCCTCCAGCGTGCGGATGCCGGCCATGCCGTTGCCGACGACGACCAGCCGCTCGCGCGGAGTGGATGGATTGGTGTGCGTGCTCATGCTGTGTGCCCTCTTGCGAGGCCGCGAGGCCGAAAAGAAAAAGGCGCCCGAAGCCCTGGGGACTCCCGCGGGATTCCCAGGGTTTCGGACGCCGTTGTCCGGGTGGTTCGCCGTCGAACCGGCCATGGCGCCGTTGCCCTGGCCCTGATCTGCCCGTCCTTCTGGCAAGCCGCGTGCCAACACCGGCACCAAGGTATGAGAAAGGGACCGGAATGGCGGATTTCCGCCATTTGCACGGTCCCACCGTCGTTGGTCGATGGCGGGAGTGTCGGGACTCGAACACGCGCTTTTGTGCTGCTTCGAACAAAAAGCGGTCCGAAAGCCGACAAATTGTGCAATGCGTCACCACCAAGGTACTAGCACAAACAATAGGCAACTCGCGTCAAAGCCGCAGAAACAAAGACCTTCGGCTCTGTCTGGACGTCAATTCAGCCTTTGGCATGGTCCTTGCGAGAAGGACGGCGGGACGCGCCAACGGCGGTGCGTCCATCCCATACGCCCAAGGTTGGGCCCCTCGGCACCGTCGCTGACCCGGTTCGACAGCCCTTCATGGCTGGAGAGCCCTCAACGGCGCGTCGCCGGTGGGGCGTTGGATCGAGGTCGGGCGTGCCGCGTGGGTCCGGAACGAGAGATGGAGCGACCAACGTGACGCGAGACGTGACCCGATTTCCCGCCTCCCCCCGCACCGCCCTGCTGTCCGCCGCCGCCACGCTGGCGTTGACGCTCGGGGCCGCCCAGGCCGCTCCGCTCGACGTGGAGAAGGACCAGCTCAAGCTGGGCTTCATCAAGCTGACCGACATGGCCCCGCTCGCCATCGCCGCGGAGAAGGGCTTCTTCGAGGACGAGGGCCTGTCGGTGACGCTGGAGCCGCAGGCCAACTGGAAGGTGCTGCTCGACCGCGTCATCTCCGGCGAGCTGGACGGCGCCCACATGCTGGCCGGCCAGCCGCTGGGCGCCACCATCGGCTTCGGCACCCAGGCCAACGTGGTGACCGCCTTCTCGATGGACCTGAACGGCAACGGCATCACCCTGTCCAACGAGGTGTGGGAGCGGATGAAGCCCAACCTGCCCAAGGGGCCGGACGGCAAGCCGCTGCACCCGATCAAGGCCGACGCGCTGAAGCCGGTCATCGCCCAGTACCGGGCGGAGGGCAAGCCCTTCACCATGGGCATGGTCTTCCCTGTCTCCACCCACAATTACGAGCTTCGCTACTGGCTGGCCGCCGGCGGCATCAACCCCGGCTACTACGCGCCCAACGACGTGTCGGGCCAGATCCAGGCCGACGCCCTGCTGTCGGTCACCCCGCCGCCGCAGATGCCGGCGACGCTGGAGGCCGGGACCATCTTCGGCTACAGCGTCGGCGAACCGTGGAACCAGCAAGCCGTGATGAAGGGCATCGGCGTGCCGGTCATCACCGACACCGAGATCTGGAAGAACAACCCGGAGAAGGTCTTCGGCGTCACCGAGGGCTGGGCCGCCAAGAATCCCAAGACCCATCTGGCGCTGGTCAAGGCGCTGATCCGCGCCGCCATGTGGCTGGACGAGAACGACAACGCCAACCGCGCCGAGGCGGTGAAGATCCTGGCCAAGTCGGAGTATGTGGGGGCCGACGCCAAGGTCATCGCCAACTCGATGACCGGCACCTTCGAGTATGAGAAGGGCGACAAGCGGGCGGTTCCCGACTTCAACGTCTTCTTCCGCTACAACGCCACCTATCCCTTCTACTCCGACGCCGTCTGGTACCTGACGCAGATGCGCCGCTGGGGCCAGATCGCCGAGGCCAAGCCGGACTCCTGGTACGACGAGACCGCCCGCAAGGTCTACAAGCCGGAGATCTACCTGAAGGCCGCGCGTATGCTGGTGGAGGAGGGCAAGGCCAAGGAGGCCGATTTCCCCTGGGCCAGCGACGGCTACAAGCCGCTGGACGAGGGCTTCATCGACGGCATCGCCTACGACGGCCGCAAGCCCAACGAGTACCTGACGAAGCTGCCCATCGGCCTGAAGGGCGGGCAGGCGCTGCAGGGCGGCCAACTGGTCGGCGGTTGAGACTGCGGACTTCCGAATTCCGCGCAGAGGCTGCGACGGGCCCCCTCCCCGACCCTCCCCCGCTACGCAGGGGAGGGGACTGGCTCCCTCCCTCGCGAAGCGGGGGAGGGCCGGGGATGGGGCCGCGGCGCCCCGCGCCAAACAGAAAGATCACCCCATGACCAGCGTCACCGAAGCCTCCACCCTTTCATCCGCCGAGGCGATGCGCGCCCGGCGCAAGGCCCGTCTCGCCCACGGCTTGAACCGCACCGCCGCGACGTTGCAGATCGTCGGGCTCGGCTGGCTCAGCCCGCTGCTCCGCATGGCCGCAGGCGACAGCCCGCGCCAGCAGGGGCAGGAGCTGTGGCAGCAGATGGGCGTGCCGTTGACCGCCCTGATGCTGTTCCTCGCCGCCTGGGCGTGGCTGGCGCCGCAGGTGAACACCAGCCTGGGCGCCATCCCCGGCCCGGCCCAGGTGTGGGAGCAGGTGGGCAACCTCCGCGCCGACCATCAGGCCGAACGCGCCAAGGAGGCCGCCTTCTACGACCGGCAGGCCAAGCGCAACGCCGAGCTGTTGGCCAAGGACCCGGCGGCCGAGGTGAAGACCCGTCCCTACGCCGGCAAGCCGACCTATCTGGACCAGATCATCACCAGCCTGAAGACGGTGTTCACCGGCTTCCTGCTCGGCGCGCTGGTGGCGGTGCCGCTGGGGGTGGCCTGCGGCCTGTCGCGCACGGTCAACGCCGCGATGAACCCGCTGATCCAGATCTTCAAGCCGGTGTCGCCGCTGGCCTGGCTGCCGCTGGTGACCATGGTGGTCAGCGCCACGGTGTCGAGCGACAACCCGACCTTCGAGAAGTCCTTCCTCACCTCCGCCGTCACGGTCACGCTCTGCTCGCTGTGGCCGACGCTGATCAACACGGCGGTCGGCGTGTCCTCCATCGACAAGGACCTGATGAACGTCGGCAAGGTGCTGCAGCTCTCCGGCCCGACGATGGTGCGCCGGCTCGTGCTGCCCTCGGCGCTGCCCTACATCTTCACGGGTCTGCGGCTGTCGCTGGGCGTGGGCTGGATGGTGCTGATCGCGGCGGAGATGCTGGCCCAGAATCCCGGCCTCGGCAAGTTCGTGTGGGACGAGTTCCAGAACGGCTCCTCCTCCTCGCTCGCCCGCATCATGGTGGCGGTCTTCACCATCGGCCTGATCGGCTTCCTGCTCGACCGCGTCATGCTGGCCTTCCAGGCCGCCGTTTCCCACACCGGCACCCGCTGAGGAGTCCCCGAGCATGGCCATCCTTGAGCTGAAGACCGTCGCGAAGTCCTACGGCGGGACCGAGGTGCTGCGCGGCATCGACCTGTCCATCGCGGAGGGCGAGTTCGTCGCCATCGTCGGCTTCTCCGGCGCCGGCAAGACCACGCTGGTCAACCTGATGGGCGGGCTGGCCGCCCCCGACGCGGGCGAGGTGCTGTTCCGCGGCAAGCCGGTGCGCGGGCCGGGGGCGGAGCGCGGCGTTGTGTTCCAGAACTACTCGCTGATGCCCTGGCTGAGCGTGAAGGACAACGTGGCGCTGGCCGTGGACGCCGTGCACAAGGGCAAGGCCTCGGCGGAGCGCGGCGTGCTCACCCGCCGGGCGGTGGAGACGGTCGGCTTGGGCCACGCCACCGACCGCCGCCCCAAGGAGCTGTCGGGCGGCATGCGCCAGCGCGTCGGCTTCGCCCGCGCGCTCGCCATGAGCCCGGAGATGCTGCTGCTGGACGAGCCGCTGTCGGCGCTGGACGCGCTGACCCGCGCCAAGCTCCAGGACGAGATCGAGGCGATCTGGCGCAAGGACCGCAAGACCGTCGTCCTCATCACCAACGACGTGGACGAGGCCATCCTGCTGGCCGACCGCATCATCCCGCTGACGCCCGGTCCGGGGGCGACGCTCGGCCCCGCCTTTGCCGTGGACCTGCCGCGCCCGCGCGATCGCACCGCCGTGAACCACGACCCGGACTTCAAGCGCCTGCGCGCCGAGGTCACGGCGTGGCTGATGGAGGCCGGGGCCAGCCGCGCCGCCGCCGCGGTGGACGAGACCCTGACCCTGCCGGCGGCGACGCCGATCACCGCCGCGCCGCCGCCGAAATCCTATCTGGCCGGCCAGCCCGGCGGCCTTTCCGACGACCGCTATGTCGAGTTCAGCCGGGTCACCAAGACCTTCGCCACGCCGAAGGGGCCGCTGACCGTGGTGGACGGCTTCGACCTGAAGATGCGCAAGGGCGAGTTCATCTCCCTAATAGGCCATTCGGGCTGCGGCAAGTCCACGGTGCTGTCGATGGTCGCCGGGCTGGCCGACGTGTCCAGCGGCGGCATCGTGCTGGATGGCCGGGAGGTCGACGGCGCCGGTCCCGACCGGGCGGTGGTCTTCCAGGCGCCCAGCCTGTTTCCCTGGCTGACCGCGCTGGAGAACGTGATGCTGGGGGTCGACCGCGTCTACCCGCAGGCCGGCCGGGGCGAGCGCAACGACATCGCCCGCTACTACCTGTCGCGCGTCGGGCTGGGCGACGCCATGCACAAGAAAGCGGCGGAGCTGTCCAATGGCATGAAGCAGCGCGTTGGCATCGCGCGGGCCTTCGCCCTGTCGCCGAAGCTGCTGCTGCTGGACGAGCCCTTCGGGATGCTGGACAGCCTGACCCGCTGGGAGCTTCAGGAAGTGCTGATGGAGGTGTGGGCGCGCACCCAGGTCACCGCCATCTGCGTCACCCACGACGTTGACGAGGCGATCCTGCTGGCCGACCGTGTGGTGATGATGTCCAACGGGCCGAACGCCCGCATCGGCCACATCCTGGAGGTGGACATCCCCCACCCCCGGACCCGCCAGGCCCTGCTGGAGCATCCCCGCTACTACGCCTACCGGGAGGAGCTTCTGAACTTCCTGGAAGGCGGGCACCACGGGGCGGTGAAGGCGGCGTGACGAGGACAGCGTGAACGGAAGAGCGGAGCGGCCATGGCGAACAAACCCCTGACCATCCTGGTGGCCGGCCCCGACGCCACCGCGACGCGGGCGGTGGAGGACGGGCTGGCCGGGGCGGGGGGCCGCGACCGGAGCGCCGACCGGATCGCCGTGGTCCATGGCTTCGCCGATCTGCCGGCCCGCGTCGCCGCGCTGGCGCCGGACACGGTCGTCGCTGTTCTGGAAACGCCGGACGCTGCGACGCTGGACGGCGTTTTCCGGCTGGCCCGGTCCGGTGCCTGCGCCGTCGTCCTGTTCACCGACCGGGCGCCGCCGGGGGCCGCGGCGCAGGCGGCGGAGGCCGGGGTGGCGGCCTTCGTCCTCGACGGGCTGCACCCCGCCCGCGTGCGGCCGATCCTGGAAACCGCGCTCGCCAGATTCGCTGCGTTTGAAACGCTGAAACGCGAACGCGACGAGGCGCGCACGCAGCTCGCCGACCGCAAGCTGATCGAGCGGGCGAAGGGAATCCTGATGCAGCAGAAGTCTCTGACGGAGGAGGCGGCCTACAACGCCTTGCGCAAGGCCGCCATGAAGCAGGGCCGGCGCATCGCCGACATCGCACAGAGCGTCATCACCGCCGCCCAGATCGAGCTTTGAAGCGTTTCAAATCAAGCGCTTCGGGTGCTGAATTATACCAAACCCGCAGTTTTCTTCCGTCACTAGAGGAAAGAGAAAGAACCGGTTCGTTGACCGTGCGTTCCCTCAACAGTGCCAAAGCTTGCGCCTTGCAGCAAGCTGTCCAATAGTTTCAACGTAAGCCGATGCATGGCTCGCATTTCCCTTTTTCGCCCCGCATGTCACATTTCAGGGGTAGGCGTTGTCATCTCCTTCGTGGGTTGCACTTTCAAAGGAGACGACGATGGCCAAGAATACAGCAGCGATCGACCCTCAGTCCTCGTGTCTGACGCTGATAAACGTCTATGAGGTCGAACCGGAGAAGCAGGCCGACTTGGCAAAGGCCCTTTCGGCATCGACCGAAAACACCATTCGCCACCAGCCCGGTTTCATATCGGCCTGCATCCACAGCAGCATCGACGGGAAGAAGGTCGTGAACTACGCCCAATGGGCATCCAAGGAGCACTTCGAGGGCTTCATGAAGAAGCCAGAGACGCAAGAGCAACTCAAACAGTTTGCAGGTCTCGCGAAATCGGTTGCGCCGAGCCTCTACACGGTCAACGCCGTTCATGCGGAGTAGGGAAGGAATGACAAGGCAGTAGAACCATGAACGACGTTCCCTCCGACCCATCATTCTTTGAAAATCGCCCCGACCTTATCCGTCTCGCATACAGGATGCTTGGATCGGTGGCGGATGCCGAGGACGTTGTTCAGGATGCCTATCTCCGCTGGCTGGCGACCGACCGTGAGACGGTCCGGCAGCCGGCAGCCTTGCTGCGCACCATTGTTACGCGCCTCTGCCTGAACGAACTGAAATCCGCAAGGCGCCGACGCGAAACCTATATCGGACCGTGGCTGCCGGAGCCCATTGTTGACATGTGGGAATCGGATTCCATCGACGATATCACGCTTCCCTTGATGATCGCGCTGGAGCGTCTATCGCCATTGGAGCGAGCGGCCTTTCTGCTGCACGATGTTTTCGGCATGGGGTTTGATGATGTCGCCAACGCCATAGGCCGTGACGCGGCAGCATGCCGCAAGCTGGCCAGTCGGGCGCGCGGCCATATCCAAGCGGCCCGGCCACGCTTCCCGGTGACGAAGGAACATGGGCTGGAGATCGCCGCCGCCTTCTTCGCCGCGTCGCGCAATGGCGACATGGACCGGCTGCGCCTGCTTCTGGCCGATGACGTAACCGCCAGCGCGGACGGCGGCGGTCGGGTGCCGGCTTCGCAGCGTCCACTGATCGGAGCCGGGGAGGTCATGGCGCGACACGTCCAGCTTGCACAGGAGTTCAAGCAGTCTCCATCCCTTCTCATACGCTATGCCATCATCGACGGGCTTCCCGGTTTCATTTCCGTCGAGGGGGGCGGGATGGTGCAGACCTCCGCCTTGCAGATCGAGCGGGGAAAGATCGTCGCGATCTACATCACCAGGAACCCGGACAAGTTGCGGCACTTGAACGGCGTTCCGGTGCAACAGCCAACGACGCAGTGGCGGCCGTCGGCACGGATGGCTGAGCGTCATGGGGGATGTCCATGGCGGGTGAAATCCGAGCCAGGATGCGGGCCGGCGAAGGAGGCCAGCCCGCATGACAGCACCCGCTTCCCTGGATCTGCGTGAGCGGCTGATCGCGGCGGCCGGTCGATCAAAGCCAACGTCGGCTCAGGCGCTTTGTGGAACCCGAGCGATCACCTTGATTTCAAAATCAAAGCCGGCGAGCCAGTTCACGCCGACCGCGGTCCAGTTGGGATAGGGCTTTTGCGGAAACATCCGGTCTTTGACGGACAGGACGGTCTCGAACTGTGCCTCCGGATCGGTGTGGAAGGTCGTCACGTCCACGATGTCGTCGAAGGTGGCGCCGGCCGCCCGCAAAACCTCGCGCAGATTGTCGAAGGCCCGTTGAACCTGCTTCGCGAAGTCAGGCTCGGGCGAGCCGTCCTCGCGGCCCCCGACCTGCCCCGACACGAAGAGCAGATCGCCGGACCGGATGGCGGCGGAGTAGCGGTGGATCTCGTAGAGCGCCTGCCGACCGGCAGGAAAGATGGCGCCGCGCTTGGACATTGATGTCTCCCGTTCGGATTGGAACTGGAGCAGGAGATAGCAGCCAAAGGGGTGCGCCATTAGACATTGAAATCGGCACGGGCTGATGCAAGATCGCCATCAATGAAGCGCCCCTCCCTGAACGATCTCAGCGCCTTCGTGGCGGTCGCCACCCATCGCAGCTTCCGCCGCGCGGCGGATGAACTGGGAACGGCGCCGTCCACGCTGAGCCACGCGATGCGGGGGCTTGAGGACCGGCTGGGCGTGCGTCTCCTCAACCGCACGACCCGCAGCGTATCGCCGACCGAAGCGGGGCGTGAGCTGCTCGGCCGTCTGCAGGTGGCTCTGACTTCCCTGGACGAAGCGCTGGATGCCGCCACGGCCTTTCGCGGCAATGTGGCCGGCAAAGTCCGGATCAACGCGCCGCGCGTGGCCGCGGCGCTTCTCGTCCGCGATGTCCTCCCGCGCATGGTGGAACGGTTTCCCGACGTGACGGTGGACCTGGTCGTCGAGGGGCGGTTGATCGACATCGTGTCCGGCGGCTTCGATGCCGGCGTCCGCCTGATCGAGTCCATCCCGAGGGACATGATCGCCGTGCCCTTCCCGGACCCGATCGGCTTCGTCTGCGTCGCCTCCCCCGCCTATCTTCAGCGCGCCGGGGAGCCGACGACGCCGGACGATCTGCAGCGCCATCGCTGCATTGGACACCGCCTGCCCGGCGGCCGGCTGTACCGCTGGGAGTTCGAGCGGGCCGGGCAGGAATTGACGGTCGACGTCAACGGACCGGTGGTCCTCGACGATGAGGAGTTGATGGCGGAGGCCGCCGCCCAGGGCCTGGGGATCGCCTATGTGGCGAGTTGGGCCGCCGAAGCCGCGCTGGCGGAGGGACGGTTGCGGACCGTTCTGCCCGGCTGGATGCACAAGCCGGAGCGGGCGGCGGTGTATTATCCCGGCCACCGCGCCGTGCCGCCGGCCCTGCGGGCGTTCCTCGATGTCGTCAAGACCATGCCGACCGCTCGGGAAACGCATTGATGATCCTCCAAACCAGCGGGTCCCCGACGCACTCGGTCGCCACTATGATGGCGCCCCGTTTGATTCAGGGGGTAAGGCATGCTGGTCCGGCAGGGTGAGCATCGTGGCGTGTCGGCGGACCGCAGTCTGGCCTGGTCGCTGGCGGGCATCGCCGGCGCCGTCAACGCCGCGGGATTCTACGCCGCCGGCCTCTACTCCTCGCACATGACCGGCACCGTCTCGACCATGGCCGATCATCTGGCGCTGGGCGAGATGGGCGCCTTCGGCATGGCGCTGGCCATCATCGCCACCTTCATCGCCGGGGCGACGGTGTCGGCGGTGCTCATCAACGCCGGGCAGCGCCGCGGCCTGTCGGCGATCTACGCCTACAGCGTCTGCCTCGAAGCCCTGCTGCTCGCCGGGCTCGGCGCCGCCGACGTCTGGCTGCACGAGCTTCGCGGCGCCGCACTGGTCATGGGGTTGAGCTTCCTGATGGGGTTGCAGAACGCCATCGTCACGCGGATTTCCAACGCCCGCGTCCGCACCACCCACGTCACCGGCATGATCACCGACATCGGGATCGAGCTTGGCAACCTGATCGACGATCTCTACCACCGCAACGGCCGGGATCGCGTCCGGGTGACGCTCGACAAGCTGAAGACCCATCTGCCGACCGTCGGGTCCTTTTTCCTGGGCGGCGTCCTGGGGGTTCTGGGCTACAGCGCCTGGGGCGCCATGCTGTTCGTGACGCTGGCGGCCATCCTTGCCGGCTTCGCCGCCCCTGTGATTCTCGCCGAATGGCGGACCGCGGAGTAGAAGCGTTTCAAATTCAGCGTTGCCAGACGCCGTTTCCCACTGTTGACGCAACATGACCGATTCCGAAGGCCCCATCCCCGACATCATCGCCCCCGGCCTGAACGCCTTGTTCGTCGGATTCAATCCGGGAACGCGTTCCGGCTTGCTCGGCCACAATTACGCGGGGCCGGGCAACCAATTCTGGAAATTGCTGGCGGAGGCCGGCCTGACCCCGCGCCGGCTGCGCCCGGAGGAGGACCGGCTGTTGCCGGAGTTCGGGCTGGGCTCCACTAACCTCGTGGCGCGTGCGACGCCAAGCGCCGCCGATCTCAGCCGGACGGAACTGCGCAGCGGCGTGCCGCGTTTGCGCGCTCTGATCGCAGAGTTCCGGCCGCGGGTGATCGCCTACACGGGGAAAGGGGTCTATCTCGCCGCTGCGGATCGCATCCGGGCGGACTGGGGCGTGCAGCCGGACAGCCTGTTCGATGGTCCGGTGGACGTCGTGCTGCCCTCGCCCAGCGGACTCGCCCGGCTGCCCTTCGCGGAAAAGCTGCGCTGGTTCTGCGAGGTCAAGCGGGTCATCGACGCTGAAGTTGACACCCGCCGCTGACGTCAGCGGGTGTCCGTTACAAATTCAGCGTTGCTGACGGTCAGGCCAACAGCTCGTCAAGGAGGGCGTGGAGACGGCGCAGCTCCTGCCATTGCGCCTCGCTGAGCTGCTTGCGGTGCGCCCGCAGCTCCCCGGCGTCGACCGTGGAGAAGTCCTTGGCGATGCGCTGGACGGCGGAGACGAACCGCACCGCCGGGGCCGGCTGAATCCGCGCCGCCGCCGCGGATTCCGGCTCGCCACCGCCCATCTGGGCGCGCTTGGCCTCGCGCAGCGCCTTGACGGTGCCGCCGTCCTTGATCGTGTCCCACAGCTTCCTCTGGAGGATCGGATCGTCCACCGCGGCGATCTCCGTCAGGATGCTTTTCGGGACGGAACGGTGGCGCGTTTCAAATTCAGCGACGATATCCGCCGGCAGACGCAACAGCGACAGGGTGCGTGTCACCTCCGCCTGGCTGCGCCCGATGACCTGCCCCAGCGCTTCGTGCGTGTAGTCGTGCCGTTCGATCAGCCGGGCGAAGGCGCGGGCCAACTCCATGGCGTCGAGGTCGACGCGCTGGATGTTCTCGATCAGCGCCAGCTCGTCGGGGTCGCCGTCGGTGACGATGGCGAAGATGGTCTGGCGTCCGGCCAAACCGCAGGCGCGCAGGCGCCGCTCACCGGCAATCAGCCGGTAGTCGCCGTCGCCGAGATCCTGCACGAGAACCGGCTGCTTCAGCCCGTGGCGGGCGATGGAATTCGCCAGCTCCTGCAGCGACTGGTCGTCGAAATGGCGGCGCGGCTGGTCGGGATTGGGGTGCACCCGGTCGAGATCGACCTCGATCAGCCGCGGGAAGTCGGCGGAGAGCCCGAACAGCGCGTCCCCGCCGCGCTGCGCCGCCTTGTCGAAAATGCGGGTGCTGGTCCGTTCGAGTTTACGAGACATGGGCGTCTTCCGCAGTCTGGAGGTGAGCGGCCAGTTCGCGCGCCAGTTCGCCGTAGGCCTGGACGCTGTTTGAATTCGGATCGGCCTCGATGGCCGGGCGGCCGGCGCCCGACGCCTGGGCGAACAGGGTGGCGCGCGGCACCGCGTTCAGAACGCGGGTGCGCCCCTCGTAATGCTCCTGAATCTCGCGCAGGCTGGCCTGATCCTGCGTCAAACGCGACGAGAACATGGTCGGCAGGATGCCGAAGATGTTCAGCGACGGGTTCGAGCGGCGGCGGATCTTGGCGATGGTTTCCAGCAGCAGCGGCACGCCGAGCCCGGCGAACACCTCCGTCTGCACGGGAATCAGCACGAGATCGCTGGCCGCCAGCGCGTTGATGGTGAGAAGGCCGAGGTTGGGCGGGCAGTCGATCACGATGACATCGTAACGGTTCCGCACCTCCGCCAGCTTTTCCTTGAGCACCAGCGAGTTGTCCGGCTCGGCCACCAGCTCGGTCTCCGCCGCGGCCAGCCCGATGCTGGAGGGGGCGAGCATGACGGCACCGCCGCACACCGGCTGGAGGATGCTGTCGAAGGACGCCCCGCCGCGGACAACATTATAGATGCCCTTGCGCTGGGTTTCGATCTCGCCAGGGTCGAGTCCCATATGGACGGTGGCGTTGCCCTGGGGATCGCTGTCGAGAAGCATCACCTTCAAGCCCAGCGTGGACAGCGCGTAGGACAGGTTGACCGCCGTCGTTGTCTTGCCGACGCCGCCCTTCTGATTGGCCACGGCCACCACGGCGCGCTGAATCTTGGGCATCCCGGTGTTCTGCGGCACGGCGGCCATGCCGCCCTGACCGGCCAGGAACCCGGCGACCTGCTGGGGGATGCGCTCCGCTCCGCTTTCCCACCGGCTGATCCGCGAACGGTCGTAGCGGCGATTCAGTGCGCCGTTGAGCCATGTCGCGAAGCTCAACTGGTCCTCGGCACGCCGTTCGCGGATGGCGCGCAGTTCTTCCCCGTTCATCGGGCCTCCGGCTTTCCCTGTGTGAGGTCCTTTCTTGCAAAATGTGACGCAACTGGTCAAGCCGGAGCGCACCGAATTGCGTCAAATGGCGGCAGGAGCGGGAGTCATGCGACGTCGTATGGGACTATCGTCATAGAATTCGACGGCTTTTGCCGGGCGCGGCGAACGGTGGAAAACCATTCCGGAGGCGAATCGACCGAGACCCCGTCAAGCCTGTTTTCCAAAGCGTTACCAATTCAGCGTTGGTCGGATGGAGCGGTTTCGATTCGGGCCTTGAATCGCCTGGATTCCATTGTTTCAAATTCAGCGTTGATGTCCGATTCGCGGATTTGCGTTGCCGTTGCAAGATCTGCGCGAGACTCGGCGAGTCGGCTAAGCCTTGGAAAGCCTTGGGTTTCCGAGTCGAATGTTACCAATTCAGCGTTGGAGCCGAGTCGCCTTTGTATCAAATTCAGCGTCGGGTCCGGTTGACAGTTGACGGTCCTGGCCTGAAATCCTTGCCCTGGGGTGATGCTCGTCCTGGTGGAGGATCGGGGTCACGATCACCCTCGAATGCCCGGTTGGCGATTCCCCACCCCCTGTCGCGTTGCGTTTTCAGCGAAGGGGGTCGCGCCAGCACCCGCGCAACCGGTCTAACCGGAGAATCCTATAGGGACTCATATAGGACATGGTTGCGAGTTCAGCGTGGATAACCGCCTTTCGTGACTCGTCTTCAGCGTGGATGAGCGAGTCCCCGTTGCGACTTCGGCGTCCCTGCCGTTGCGGAGTCAGCGAGCCGATCCGGCCGGTTTCGCCCATTGCGATTCCAACTCAGCGTGGACAAGCCTGTCCGGCTGTGAATAAGCGGCTCTCCGGTCCTGGACGCTCCGTTGGCGACGCTGATTTTGAAACATCGGCTCGAACCTCGGCTCGGCGGTTGCCGGGAGGGCAGGGGGCGGCCGGGCCATAAAGGGCCGCTTCGCTGAAGTTGAGTCGGAATCTGCAGCTTCCGTTGCAACTTCAGCGATTCGTGGGATGGACGCGCTTCACAGCCACCACATTTTGTGTTTTCTGAAATGACAGCAACGTGACCGAACGAGGCCGGAGGGGTCCCATGGCGAAAATCCACGAGCAGCTTACCCTGGAGGGATTCGAGGCGGTTCTTGCCCGCACCGAAGACCCCAAGGAGCGCCGCCGTGTGATGATGGCCCATGAAGCGCTGTCCAACGAGATGGACGCGATCGGTTATCTCCACGCCGGCTTCTGCCAAGCCTCGCTGCCGCACCGCAAACCCAAGGACGAGACCGCCCCCTGGGTGCGCAACAACGGCAAGTACCAGCTCGTCGTCCGCCCCGGCATCCTGCCGCTGCGCGACGGGACGGTCCTGGACGTCGGCGTTCCCTACGGCGCCAAGGCGCGCCTGATCATGATCTACCTGCAGACCGAGGCGCGCAAGACGCGCAGCGCCCACGTCGATCTGGGTCCGAGCATGAGCGCGTGGCTGCGCCGTCTCGGGCTGGCCCCGACGGGTGGCGAGCGCGGCAACTACAAGCCGGTGCGCGAGCAGGTTCTGCGGATCGCCCGTAGCGAGTTCACCCTGCGCACCACCACCGGCCCTTCGACGGCGGAGATCTCCGACCAGCGCCTGATCGACGGCATCAAGCTGTGGCGGGACGAGGAGGACACGCCCGACCTGTTCCGCACCGGCGGTGAGTGGGTGCGCTTCGTCCGCCTGACCCAGAGCTTCTTCGAGCATCTGATGGAACACGCGGTCCCGCTGGATGAGCACGCCATCGCCAAGCTGAAGAACTCTGCCCTTGCGCTCGACGCCTATGTGTGGCTGGTCCACCGCCTGCACCGGCTGGACAAGCAGACGGTGGTTCCCTGGCACGCCCTGTCGCAGCATTTCGGCTCGGTCAGCGAGCACCGCGTCCTGGCCTTCCGCCTGAAGGAAGCGTTGAAGGACGTGATGGCCGTCTATCCCGATGCGAACATCGAGCCGACCTCCAAGGGCCTCGTCCTGCGCCCCTCGGCGCCGGCCGTGCCGTCGAACAAGCATCTCGTCCTGCGCCCCGTCCGCGGCTGACGGACGGGGGGTTGAGCGTTGCGGGTGAAACAGCCCAAAGCGCGCAGGGGCGTTGTTGAAAAACCCCTTTAAGGCGTGACATTGTGGGTTGGTCGCAACCATCCGGCGTGATGCTGTGCCGGATGCAGCAGAAGGACCGCTTCCAATG
The DNA here is from genome assembly GCF_001315015.1 of Azospirillum brasilense. Lineage (NCBI taxonomy): Bacteria > Pseudomonadati > Pseudomonadota > Alphaproteobacteria > Rhodospirillales > Azospirillaceae > Azospirillum > Azospirillum brasilense. The sequence goes on from NZ_CP012915.1 coordinate 1,712,494, forward strand.
TCCTACAGGGTCGACGACGATCAGTATCCGGCGCGCGCCGTGGTCTCCATCGAGGCCACTTGGGGAAACCGGACCTACGTCGGCTCGGGCTTTCTGGTCGGTCGCAACGACGTCATCACCGCGTCCCACGTCGTCTACAACGCCGCTCTCGGCGGCAAGCCGAGCAGCCTGAAGATCTACCCGTCCTACAATCCCGGCAAAACGGACAACGTCGCCTACGGCGTTGCCAAATCACAGTTTTTTACCAATTTCGATCCGGATTCGGATGGCCGGCTCATCGCCGGCGATTTCTACCGGACCACCCAGAGCGGGTCGGAGATCGACGTTGCCCTGCTGACCCTGTCCCAGCCGATCGGCGACACCTACGGCTATTTCGGGATCGATTGGAACTACAGCGGCGGGCCGGCCAACGTCCTGGGCTATCCTACCAAATACGGACGGTACGAAGTCTTTGACAGCGGCACCATCCGCCGGTCGGGCGTCGATACGGTCTATTATCTGAACGCCGACCTGGAGATCAATCCCGGGAACTCCGGCGGTCCGATCTACTACAGCACCGCAAACGGTGCCTTCGCCGTCGGCGTCGTGTCGACCGCCATCGGCGCCGCTGCGCTTGGCGGCCACGCCTACTGGCTGAGGGATGCCCTGTCCGCCAACGACTCCTACATCGCATCCGGCACCCAGCCGGTTGCCGACTCGCAGCGGCGTGCCTTCGTGAACAACGGCGTGTCCGGCTGGGAAGTGCAGATGGACATCTATGTCGGCCCGCTGACCACGCTGAAGAACGTCTATCTGGGCACCAAATCCATCGAGGCGGTGATCGGCAGCGAGCTGGGCGACTTCATGAATTTGGGCGCCGGCGACGATGCGGCGGACGGCAAGGGCGGCGATGACGTGCTGGACGGCGGCACCGGCTCCAACTTCCTGACCGGCGGGGCGGGCAACGACACCTTCTTCCTGGACGGGCGGGGCACCGGGGTCACCTGGTCCACCATCACCGATTTCGAGGCGGGCGAATGGACGACCGCCTGGGGATGGAAGGAGGGGGTGTCGAAGCTCTCCTGGGAAGCGATGAAGGGCGCCAAGGGGGCCGAGGGCGCCACGGTGCGCATCGACTTCGACGGCAACGGCACCATCGACGGCAGCATCACCTTCACCGGAAAATCGGTCGGCGCGGTCATCACCATGCCGGGGCAGGTCGGCGCCGACAGCTATCTGGCTTTCCGTCTGGCCTGACGGCTCTTTTGCCACGCGGGCATGGAGAGACACGAAGGAGGGCGCGCCCCCGTGTCCCCTTGGTGATCCCACGCGGCCCGGAGCACCCTACAATGGCAGCAGCAGTTCCCGCTCCGCCGCGGCGTCCGGCGACGGTGCGGCCAGCGTTCCGCGGGTGACCGTCACGGCGCTGCGCCCGCCGCCCTGCGGGATGACGCGCACCTGCACGCCGATCCGCTCCACCAGCGCCGGGACGTGGCTGATGACGCCGACCTGCCGCCCGGTGGCCTGAAGCGCCTCCAGGCAGGACAGCGCCAGATCCAGGCTGCCGGGGTCCAGCGTGCCGAACCCCTCGTCGATGAACAGCGTGCCGATCCCGCCGCCGCCGCTGCCCCCCGCCATGGCCGAGAGGCCGAGCGCCAGGGCCAGCGACACCAGGAACATCTCGCCACCGGACAGGCTGTGCACGCCGCGCCGCTCGTCGCCCATCTCGCCGTCCACCACCTGGATCTCCAGGTCGGCTCCGCCGACCCGCTCCAGCCGGTAGCGGCGGGCGAGATCCGCCAGATAGCGATTCGCCTGCACCAGAAGCAGGTCGAGGCTGAGGCTCTGGGCGAAGTTGCGCAGCTTCCGCCCATCGGCGGAGCCGATGAGCTGCGCCATGGTCGCCCACAACCCCTGCGCCCTGCGCTGCGCCTCCACCCGGTCGAGCACGGCGGCGAGGCGGCTGCGATTCTCCGTGTCGGCGCGCAGCCGGGCCTGGGCCTCGCCCAGCCGGTCGCGGGCCTCCCGAAGGCGCCGCCCCGTCTCGGCGCCGGCCTCGCCGGCCTCCTCCGCGCCAAGCGCGGGGCGTCCGGCGGCGTGGTGCTCCTGCCGCAGCCGCACCCGCTCCGCCGCCCGAAGCGCGTCCTCGCGCCGCGCCGACTCGAGGGCGGCCAGCGCCCGCTCCTCCTCGGCCAGCCAGTCCTCGCCCCGGACCAGATGAACGCGCGCTGCCTCCACCGTCACGCCGCAGCGCTCCGCCGCGGCGGCCAGGGCATCCGCCGCGGCTTCCGCCTCGGCGGCGCAACGGCAGGCGGTGTCGCCGCGCGTGGCGACGGTCTGCTCCGCCCCCGACAGGCGGGCCGCCGCGTCCTGCCGGGCGACCGTGGCCTGTTCGACCAGGGCCTCGGCCCGCTGGCAGGCCTCGGCCAACTCCTTCTTCACCGCGGTCACCGCCCGGCCAGCCAGCAGGGACGCCCGCGTCGCGCGCCGATCCTCCAGCGCCGCAGCCAGCCCCTCGCACCGCCGCCGTGCCGCCTGTTCGGCCTGCCGCGCCCCCTCCAACTCCGCCGCTTTCGAGCCGGCCTGCCGCTCCAGGGCCTCGACGTCGCGCAGCGCCTGGGCCAATCCCTCGCGCTGCCGCAGAACGTCGGCGACCCGCCCGCCAAGATCCTTGCGGAACGCGTCGGGGTCTTGGTCGAGCCGGCTGTCCCAGCCCTCAAGCCCGGCGAAGGGCTGGGCCAGTTCCGCCCGCACCGCCGCCCGCGTGTCCGCCGCTTGATCGCGCCGCGCCACGGCCAGGGATTCGGCGTGGCGGGCGGCGTCCCGCTGACGGTTCCGCGCCTCGATCGCCCGCTCCGCCTCCGCCAGTGCCGCGTCCCTCTCCCGGCACGCCTGCACCGCGGCGTCGAACCGCGCCTTGTGGTCCAGCGCTTTGGCCTCGGCCCGTCCGGCCTCCGCCAGCTCCGCGTCCACGCCGGCCAACCGCCGGGTGACGGTCTCAACGTCCGGTTCGGCGGGCAGTCGGAAGTCCGGCCCCCGCTCCGCCCAGCGCGCCGCCGCGGCCGTCCGGTCCGCCGCCAGGGCGGACAGCCGTCCATCCAGGGCCGCCGCGCGCTCCCGCGCCGCCTTCGCGGCGGCGGTGTGGGCGCCCTGCTCCGTGGCCAGTTCGGTCACCTCGGCGCGCAGCGCGGCGACGTGGCGTTCCTGCTCCTCGGCCAGCCGGTCGAGCGGGGTGTGCCCGGCCCCCCAGGGATGCTCCGTGGCGCCGCAGACCGGGCAGGACTCGCCCTCCACCAGTTGAGCGCGCAGCGACGCCACATCTTCGCTGCGGGCGAGGCGCAAGCGGTGCAGAGTGGCGTCCGCCTCCTCCAAGGCAGCCCGACGCTGGTCCAGCCGTGCTGTGGTTTCCGCGCTCCGGGTCTCCCCGTCTGCGGCGGCGGTGCGCTGCTGCTCGCGCTCCGCTTCGGCCTCCGCGGCGTCCGCAGCCAGTCTCGCGGCTTGTTCCCCCAGCTGGGCCAAGGACGCCAGCCCGTCGCGGCGGTCGGCCAGCGCCGTGCGGCGGCCACGCAGGGCGTCCAGCGACTCCACCGTTTCGGCCTTCAGCGCGGACAATGCCTGTTCCGCCGCGTCCCGCCGCGTGGCGGCGTCCAGCCGGACGGTGGACAGGCGGGCCAGCTCCGCCTCATGGGCCGCGGCCTCCGTGGCGGTGCGGCCGGCCTCCGCCTCGGCCTCCCGGAAGGCCCTCGCGGAGTCGTGGTGGCGCTGCAGCAGCGCGTCCCAGCGCGCCCATTGGTCGGCCACCGGCGAAAGCGCCGTCTGACCAGCCAGCCAGCCCTCCCGTTCGGCCGAATCGGCACGGGCCCGTTCCAAAGCCGTCCGGGTGGCGGTCCAACGTTCCCGAATCCCCTTGGCGTCCGCCTCCGCCGTTGCGGCGTCCGCTAGCGTTCCGGCCTGTTGCCCGGTCAGCGCGGCGATCTCGGCGTCCAAGGCGGCGGCCTGTTCCAGTTCCGGCTCAGCAGCGTCGATGGCGCCCCGGGCCGTTTCATAGGCACTGCGCACCTCGCGATGACGGGCCTCGGCCTGGACCAGCCGTTCCTGCGCTTCGGTCACCGTGGCGTGGGCGCGGGCCAGAGCCTCTCCAGCCTCCGACGCTGCTGCGGCGCAACGGTCCGCTTCGCTCAATCGCACCCGCAAGGGTTGGAGGCGGCGCAGCAGCGCGGCCTCCTCCCGCCGCGCCCCGGCCTCCTGCCAGACCTCTTCGGTCCGTGCGCTCGTCATGGCGGCGTCCGTCTCCGCCTTGGCCAGCCGGGCGTCCTGCTCATGCCAGGCGACGGCGGTGCGGGCCTGCTCGAACGCCGTTTCCTCACGCCGGACCGCCTCGGCCGCGGCTCCGGCCTCGGCGTCCAGGGCGGCGCGCTCGTCGTCGGACAGCACGCCGATTCCCGCACATTGCCCCTCCAGCGCCTCCAGCGCCCGCTGTTCCTCCCGGGAGCGCTCATGCGCGGCGACGGAGATGCGGGAGTAGATTTCGGTGCCGGTCAGCAGTTCCAGCAGGGCGGAACGCTCGGTTGCCGGGGCCTTGAGGAAATTGGCGAAATCGCCCTGGGCCAGCAGGACGGCGCGGCGGAACTGCTCGAAGCTCAGCCCCAGCCGGGTGGAAATCTCGTCCAGCACGCTGGTCTTGCCGTCGCCCAGCCGCTTGCCGTCGGCAAGCGCGGTCAGGCTCATCGTTTGCTTCTGCAACTGGCCGCGCGCGTTCTGCCGCGCTCGCCGCAACTCCCAGCGCGCCCGGTAGGCGGCTCCGTCGATTCCCGCGAAATCCACCTCGGCCCAACCGGACCCGGCGCCGCGGCGCAGGACGCTGCGCACGTCGGTGGTGCTGATGGCGTCGGTGTCGCCGCTGGCGCCCAGCGCCACGCCGCGCCCGTCCGGCAGCCGGGGCATGCGGTCGAACAATGCGAGGCACAGCGCGTCCAGGATCGTGCTTTTACCAGCCCCGGTCGGGCCGGTGATGGCGAACAGGCCGGC